>CACIWG010000014.1 GCA_902590245.1 uncultured SAR116 cluster alpha proteobacterium
AAAAATAAACTACTATTTAATTATGATAAAGCTAAGCAGATCCTCAATAGAACAATATCTTAATTGTAAAAGATGTTTTATTTTAATGTACAAATATAAAGTAAGACTTAATACACTTCCATTTACACTAAATACCGCTGTAGATAATTTATGTAAGAATGAATTTGACTACTACAGAGAAAAACAAGAACCACATCCACTTTTTTTAGAAAATGATATTGATGCTGTGCCGTTTAAACATGAGGAAATGGATAAATGGAGAAATAATTTTCAAGGTATTTCTTATTATGACAGTAACACTGATGTTCATTTTTATGGAGCGGTAGATGATGTTTGGGTCAAACCAAATGGTGAACTTATTTTATCTGACGTCAAATCCACTTCAAAAAATAATTTTGATTGGGAAGAAACCTGGAACAAATATGAATATCCAAAAGGTTACAGAAGACAATTGGAGATGTATCAATGGTTGTTTCGGAAAAATGGATTTAAAGTATCTGACACAGCCTATCTTGTTTATTTTAATGGCTTAAAAAATGAACCAATGTTTAATCAAACTTTAAAATTTGAATTACATCTTATCAAATTAAATTGTGATGATAGTTGGGTAAGTAAGACTATCAGAGAAGCAAAAAATCTAATGGATCAAGATATTTATCCAGATGGATCTTTTGGCTGTGATACTTGTAGATATTTAAAAAAAAGGTGGGATGTTAGTCAAAAAATATAAACTATTTATGTCCCACAAAATGTCATATATGGTTCGCCTGATTTAATATCAGTTTTGTAGTAATTTGATATTTTTAAATTATTATCATATGGATTTTCTAATATTTTTAAAAACTTATTAAGAGGTTTTAAATCACCCTCATCGGCGCTTGACAAAACATTCTCTACAATATGGTTTCTTGGAATTATAACAGGGTTATTTTCCTGCATAAGTTTAAGTGATTTTGATTTGGAAGAATTTTTACTCAATTTCCTTTTCTTATAAATCTCAAGCCAATTCTTAAAATCATTTGATTTGTAGATACTTTGATCAAGATTTTCTTCGTTCATTAAATCAATGAAGGTGTTTGTGAAATCAGCATTATTTTTTTCCATCCAAGAGAGTAAGGAGTTAATAATATTTTCATCTTCATTATCTTTATCAACTAAGCCTAATTTTTTTCTCATCATATTTAACCAACAGGTTTTATAAGTTTCTGGTATAGACTTTATTACATCTTCAGCTTTTTTTATTGCTTCATCTATATCGCTTGATATTAAAGGAAGTAAAGTCTCTGCAAATCTAGCGATATTCCACTGTGCGATGATCGGTTGGTTTTTATAACAATATCTTCCCATGTGATCAATTGAACTAAATTTAGTGTTAGGATCATAAGAATTCATAAAAGCACATGGACCGTAGTCAATAGTTTCACCTGAAAGTGTCATATTATCTGTATTCATAACGCCATGAATAAAACCTACTCTCATCCAATGCGTTATTAAATTAATTTGTTTTAAAGAAAATTCCTTTAGAACTTCCATTAAGATTTCATTAGAATTTTTTAGTTCTGAATAATGTCTGTCAACGGTATAATCAAATAAACTTTTTAAAATTTTTATGTCCTGTTGCGCAGCCGCATATTGAAATGTTCCTACCCTAATATGCGATGAGGCAATTCTCGTAAGAATTGATCCTTTTAATTTTTTTTCTCTAAATACATCTTCACCAGTTTTTATAACTGACAAACTTCTAGTTGTTGGAATATTAAGATAGTGAATAGCCTCACTTATTATATATTCTCGTAACATTGGACCTAAGGCTGCCTTTCCATCGCCCTGCCTAGAGTAAGGAGTTACCCCAGATCCTTTCATCTGAACATCAAATCTTTTGCCACATTTATTTAAATGCTCACCTAGCATCAACGCTCTTCCATCACCTAGGTTCGTGAAATGACCAAATTGATGACCAGCGTATGCTTGTGAAAATGTGTTCATATTTTTATTATTAAAATTACCAGAAAAGATTTTGGCTAATTCTTTTTTATCATTTGAAGGAATATTTATATCGAGACTTTTAGCTAATTTATCATTGAAAATAACTAAATCCGGAGATGGAACCTCCTTAATATCTTGCAATGTAAAAAAACATTTTGGCAAATAAGTATAAGTGTTTTCAAAGTTAAAGTAGGTATTCATTGTAATTAATTATAATTAATTTCATATTTATCTTCGGATTATATATCATAAAAAATATATTGAAATAAAGTTGTTAAAAAATGGAAATAAAAACACTTCAAATTTTTACTGATTATGTTTGTCCTTGGTGTTATTTAGGGCAAGCCAGACTAAAAAAAGTAATTTCAATATATAAAATAAAATTAGATATTATACATTTCCCATTACATCCTGACACACCAAAAGAAGGAAGGAATTTACTTGATCTATTCGGTTGCTCTCAAGAAGAATTAAATCAAAAAAATTCTATGATGAGTAATCTCATGAATGAAGAAAATCTAAAATATAACGACAGGGAGTATACTTATAATAGCAGATTAGCTCAAGAACTTGGATACTGGGCTCAATTTAAATATAAAAATGACGTGATACATGATGAACTTTATAAATCTTACTTTGTAAATAAAAAAAATATTTATGAAATAGATATTCTTTTAGGTGCAGCATCTAAAGCTAAACTACCAGAAAAAGAAGCAAGAGAAATTTTGGAAAAAAGAACTTATAAAGATGTAATCGATAAACATTGGGAATATTCATATAAAAGAGGTGTAACTGGAGTTCCAACTTATATTTTAGGTGAAAGTTATTTAGTTGGAGCACAGCAAGAAAAAAATTTTCATGAACTATTTGAAAAAGAGAATATTGAAAGATTATAATTATTTATGAGAATATTTCTTGTTGTTAAATCATTTGTACCAACACATTTAAAAAATGATTTTGATGATTGGTACGAAAAAGAACATTTGTTTGAAGCAAAACAAACCTTTTCTGCAATCTCTGCTTCTAGAGGATGGCAAATAGAAAATGAAGATATACATTACGCATATTATGAATTTGACAATCTAAAAAAAGCTAATGAAATTTTAAAAGGTGAAGCTTTAAATAAAATGATTAATATTTATGACAAAAAATGGTCAAATCAAATTGAGAGAAAAAGAAAAATTATAAGTATCACTCAAGAAATATAATTTTGGCACCATTTTTGCCTTCTTTAACTAGGAGGAATATATGTCAAAAAAATATTTAGAAATTAAAAAACAATTTGATGACTTAATTTTTGAAATTGTTAAAACAAGAACTCTTAACTATTCAGAAGAAATCAACAGTCTTATTAATCAAATAAGTCCTCAAATTGAGAAAATAAATAACTTACTTGAAGAAAAAAATTAGAAGTTAATTAGACTTCTTAATTTTTTTTGAAATTCTTGTCTCTAAGTGGCTTATAAGAATTTCTCTCATTTGCTCAGCTCTAGCTCTGTCAGTAAATGAATATTCTCTTATATCATCGTTTTCTACTCTAATTGAGAATACGTAAAAAGCACCTTTTTTTGTAACATTTGAAGCTGAACCTCTAGCAACTCTTTTTGAATCAACTAAAGTACCAAAGTTTGTCTCAACTATTTTTGACATAAAACCTCCTCAAAATTATAAAATAACATATTTTTTATTAAATTCAAATAACATTAATATAATCACTCAATATATCCTTTAGGAAGTGGATCTTTGATTTTAAGTTGAGATTTTAGTGTTTTAATTTCCTCGTCTGCTTGCTTCATTTCACTTTGGAATTGTTCGTCGGCTTCTACATGCATAGCTCTTTGTGTTTTTATTCTTCTTAGCTCCATTAAACGATCTTCCTGTTCTTCTGATAAATCTTCTTCATTTATTGCTTCAAGTTCTGCTAATTCAAGGAGAACATAATCAGGTTTAATTTCTTTTATTTTCTTTTTACCTCTTTTTGGTTTTACTATAGGTTTGTTTTCTTCAACAGGTGATTTTGTCTCTTGCTTTACTTCCTTAACTTTTTCCTCTTTAACTTTCTCTGATGGGGCTTCTTCAGATTTAACCTCATCCAACATTGCGTTAACTTGAGTTGCATCTACTTTTGGAACATTTTCAACTTTTTCCTCTTTAACTTCCTCTGTTGGAACTTCTTCAGATTTAACCTCATCCAACATTGCGTTAACTTGAGTTGCATCTACTTTTGAAACATTTTCAACTTTTTCCTCTTTAACTTCCTCTGCTGGAGCTTCTTCAGATTTAACATCATCCAACATTGCGTTAACTTGAGTTGCATCTACTTTTGGAACATTTTCAACTTTTTCCTCTTTAACTTCCTCTGCTGGAGCTTCTTCAGATTTAACTTCATCCAACTTAGTATCAACCTGATCTGCATCTACCTTTTGAACTTTTTCACCTGTCACCTCTGCCGATTGCACTTCTTCAAATTTAACTTCATCTAACGTGACATCAACTTGAGCCATATCTATTTTGGGAACTTCTTCGGCTTTCTCACCTTTAACTTCATCTACTGGAGTTTCTTTAGATTTTACTTCATCCAACATAGCATCAACCTGATCTGCATCTACCTTTTGAACTTTTTCATCTTTCACCTCTGCCGATTGTACTTCTTCAGATTTAACTTCATCTGACGTGGCATCAACTTGAGCCATATCTATCTTGGGAACTTCTTCAGCTTTCTCACCTTTAACTTCCTCTACTGGAGCTTCTTTTTTTTCTGTAGAAGAGACTACTTGAGAATCTTCAGTTGCTACTTTTTCAGTATCAGAAACTTCATTAGTAGAAATATTTTGTTCTTCTGCATTTACTTTAGGTTTATCTACGGAAGTTTTAACATCAAATTGTGTTGGATCGAGATAAGGAAGAACCCACCTTTTTCGGGCATCTTCAATATTTTTTCTTAATTCATCGATTGTTTTATCCCAATCTCGCATTAAAACACCTATTTATTTTAAGTTACATTATATTACAATTTTCATACCAAAGTAATAAATTTAATCTTCTAATTTCAAAAGATGTAAAAATGTTAAATTATTTTAATCTTTCATTTTGAGGAAACATAAATTTGCTTGCCTCCTCATCTATTTCGATTTTAAAATTATGACTATTCTTTTTTGCAATATTTTCAGCCCTTTGACTTGCTGAACCACTGTTAATTTTGTCCATTAATCTTTTTAAATGAACTCTTTTTTCTAATTCTCCTGGAGAAATAACTTTTTCAATCATTCTGGTCCACCCCCAAACGGCCATATCGACAATTGTATAAGTATTTCCCAACATATACTCATTATTCGCAAGCCTATCATTTAAAATATTGTAATGTCTTTCTGCTTCGTAGGTGTATCGATTAATTGCATATTTAATTTTTTCTGGGGCCATATGTTGAAAATGAACTGATTGTCCTGAGTAAGGACCTATTCCAGTTGCAATAAACATTAACCAAGAATATAGCTCACTCTTAGATTTTAAATCATTATTTGGCATGAATTTATTAGTTTTTTCACCTAAATACAAAAGTATTGCATTACTATCAAAAACTACATTATCACCATCAACAATAGTTGGAGCCTTAGCATTAGGATTAATTTTAAGATAATTATCTTTATGCTGCTCACCTTTTCTTGTATCCACAGGAATTGCCTCGTAATCAATGTTTGCTTCTTCTAAAAATAAAGCTACCTTCATAGGATTTGGACCAGTGTTATAATAAAATTTAATCATTGTATATCTCCATGCTATTACTAAGATACTCTAGACATAAATCAAAATTTTGAAAGGGTTTTATGAGTTTGATTGTTGTAGATATTGGTGGAACAAATGCGAGATTGGCATTTCAAAAAAATATTAATTCTGAAATTTGTCTTATCGAAAACTTTTTATGCTCAGAATTTAAATCTTTAGAAGATATTATTTCAACATATAAGAAAAAACATAACATTATTAATGAACATATATCAATCGGCGCAGCGGGGCCATGTGAATATGATGATGTTCTATTAAGTAACAACCATATCAAATTTAATAAAATACAACTTTTGAAAAGCCTTAATCTTAAATCACTTTTAGTAATCAATGACTTTGTTGCACAAAGTTTTGTTTTTAAAAATTTACTCTTAGAAGAAGATGAAGAAAAATATAAAATTTTATTTAAGAAATTAAAACTTAAGAAAATAAAGAATGGAACTTCAAAAAAAAATTCAACTCTTTTGGTAACTGGTCCAGGAACTGGCTTAGGAGTTTGTAACTTAAAAAAAATTGACAATAATGTCATCCCTATTCCTGGTGAAGGTGGAAATGCATATTTTTCACCAAGTAATAATGAACAAATAGAAATTTTAAATCATCTTCTTAAATATCAAAAATATGTAAGTGTAGAAGATTTAGTTAGTGGTAGAGGAATAGAAAATTTATTTAACTTTTATCAAAATAAAAATAAGGACAAAAATTCCAAAATCAAAGCTAGCGAAATTGCAGACTTAGCTGATAAAAATGATCGAAACGCTATTTCTGCGATTAATCAAATGTATAAAATTTTAGTAGTGTCTATCATCAATAATATTTTTTTAAATGGAAGTCTTGCGGGTGTAATAATATGTGGTGGGATTTCAATAAAATTACAAAAATTTTTAAATCAAGATGTCTTTCTTAATGAATTTAAAAAAATTGATCAATACTTTGATTATCTGAATGATATCCCAATTTATTTATGTGAAAATGAAAGTAATGGACTAATAGGAGCAAAAGAGTGTTTTCATAATTCCTATTTTAAAAAAACATATTTGATTTATAATAAATGATTAATTGGAGGCTGTATGTATCAGATATGTGATGAAGTTAGAAGATTAACAAACAAAGAAAAACAACAATATTCAGAACAAGGTTATGTTAAAAATTTGCCTGTATTTTCGCACGATGGAGCCCTAGAGTTACAAGGGTTGTTTGAAGAATTAAGTTCTAGGCTGCCATCTCACGTAGATATAAATAAAACAAATATGTGGCATAAAGCCAGTAAAAAGTTTCATGACTTGTGCAGAACACCTGAAATATTAGACTATGTTGAAGACATATTAGGACCAAATTTTGTTCAATGGGGTGGTCAATTTTTTCATAAAGAACCACAAAGTGGTTCTGTGGTTCCTTGGCATCAGGATGCACAATACTGGCCATTAGAGCCAGCGAATGCTGTAACTGTTTGGCTAGCAGTTTATGACAGTGATGAAGAAAATGGTGCTATGAAGGTTATTTCCGGTAGTCATAAAAAAGGAGCAAATGGTTTCAAACACCACACAAATGATGCGTCACATTTAGTTTTAGATCAAGAAGTTTCCGAAGATCAGATTGATAAAGATAAAATTGTATATATGAATCTTAAAGCTGGAGAAATCTCCCTACATAATGATGCTCTCTTGCATGGATCAGACCCAAACAATTCAAATAGAAAAAGATGTGGTATTACAATGAGATTTTCCCCTACGAATGTAAAAGGTGATTTAAATGAGTGGCCATTTTTTGAGACACAATTGGCGAGAGGAGAAGATACTTTTAAGCTTAATCCAATTGCACAAATTCCTAGAGGTGAAGCAACACCAATAAAAAGATTTTGCTTTTCTAAAGATTTTGAAAATGAATGGTAACCAAGTTTATTATAAATAATAATGCTGTAGATTAAAATATTAAAATTTTGTACAGTTATTTATCGGGGGTGCTTTAAATCTAAGCTGAGAAATACCCTTATAACCTGATCTAGATAATACTGGCGGAGGGAGAATATGACTTTTTTAAAAGACACTAATTCAGGAAAATTATTAAAAGAAATAAGAGCTAACTCACCTTTAATTTGGAACATAAGTAACTTTGTTTCCATGGACATAGCTGCTAACTTGTTGTTATCAATTGGAGCATCTCCTGCTATGGCTCATGCTATTGAAGAAGCAGAATCTTTTGCAAATCTTTCTAAAGCAATTAATGGTGCTTTAACTATAAACATAGGTACTTTTGATAAACATTGGCAAAAATGTGCAGTTAAAGTGGCAAACGAAGCAAAATTACATGATATACCTTGGGTTTTAGATCCAGTTGGTGCAGGTGCAAGTGAATTTCGAAGTAACAATGCTAAAGAATTATTATTTTTAAAACCAACAGTTTTGAGAGGAAACGGATCTGAAATTATTTCAATATCTGGTATTTCAAATAGTGGAAAAGGAGTTGATAGTACATCATCTTCAAATGAAGCATTAGATGCAGCGATTAAAATTTCAAATGATAATGATATAATAGTAGCTATAACCGGAGAAGTTGACTATGTAACCAACGGTTCAAAAGTTTATGCCATTCATGGTGGCAATGAAATGATGACGAAAATAACAGCAACAGGCTGTGCCCTTACATGTCTTATTGGTGCTGCATTAACAAGTAATCAAGATAATCTAGTTTCTACTGCTAATATGTTAGGGATATATTCGGTTGCATCTGACAAGGCATCCAATTCAGCTAAAGGTCCTGCTTCATTGAGAACAGAATTAATAGATACCATTTATAACTTAACTCCTGATGAGGTTGAAAAAAATATTAAAATTGAGCTCATTTAATCTAAATACATATGTAATTGGAGGTCCTGAAAATATTGAAGAAAGACATCTGTTGCCCTCTGAAACCAAAAGTGAAGCTTTAGTTAGGTTTGTTGATATATTTTCATCTTTAGGTTTAGACGTTTTTCAACTAAGATTTAAAAATTCAAGTGATGATGATTTTTTAAAACTTGCAAATGAAATAGTACAAGTTTTAAAAAATACAAATTGTAAACTCTGTATTAACGATAATGTTCAAATAGTAAACAAACTTAGTAACGATGTTGATATTTTACATATAGGACAAAATGACATGAAACCTGAATTAGCAAAAAATCAAATTAGTAGTAAAGTAAAAATTGGTTTATCAATCACTGATTTAGATCAAATTCAAAATATTCCTAATTTTATAAATTATATTGGTGTTGGGCCTATTTTCCCTACTAATAGCAAGACTGATGCATCAAATCCAATGGGTGAATTAATTTTAGAAGAAATTATAAAAAAAGTAGATATACCAGTTGTAGCCATAGGTGGTATAAAACTAAAAAACATTAATAAACTTAAGTGCATGGGTGTTTCAGGATTTGCTATGATCTCTGAAATTTTTAGTAGCATTGATCCTGAAAAAAAATTTAAAGAATTTAAAAAAATAGCAAAATGAAAAAAAATATTTTAATTACAGGGGGAACAAGTGGCATAGGTTTTAATGCTGCAAAAACTTTAGTCAAGAACCCAGAAAATAATTTAATTTTAATTGGAAAAAACATAAATAAAGGAGAGCTTGCACTTAGAAAGCTAAGAGAAATTTCGAAGAACAAAAATATTACATTTTTAAATTGTGATTTATCAAGTTTAGCAGAAATTAATAATTTTTTTAAAGTTAATAAGTTTTCAAAACTTGACATATTAGTCAATAATGCAGGAGCTGTTTTTTTCAATAAATCTCTATCTAAAGAAAAAATAGAAAAAACATTTGCGTTAAATCATTTGGGATATTTTCTTTTTACACATTTTATAATCAAAAAAAAATTAATTAAAAAAAACTCTAAAATAATTAATGTTGCAAGTGGTGCACATTGGGGAGTAGATATAGATTTCGATGATCTTCAAATGACAAAAAATTATAATGGCTGGGTTGCTTACAAAAAATCTAAGCTATGTAATATATTATTTACAAAAAAATTAAGTCAAATTCTAGAAAAAGATGGAATAAAAGTTAATTGTCTTCATCCAGGTTTTGTTCAAACAAATTTTGGCAGTAATAATAATTGCATTATAAAATTAGGGATAAGTTTCGCGATGAAATTTGGTGGAATAAATATCAATAAAGGTACTGAAACTTTATTATATTTAATTAGAACTCAGAAAAAAATATCTGGAGAATATTTCTATAAGAATAAAATATCACCTTCATCAAATTTTTCGATGAGTAAAGTAAACGCCGATAAACTTTGGGATAAAAGTTTAGAATTATCTTCTAAGTATCTCTAATTTAATTTGTTAAAAATTTGTTTTTGATGAATGACTTATAAACAAAATAAAAACTTATTCCAACCATTATTAAAGCTATTATTAACCTTGTAATACTTTCCATAAAGAATAGTGGGATAGCCAAAGCAAATACTGAAGCTGGAACATAAATATTTGAAAATTTTGAACCTTTTTCAGCATCTTGATAAAATGGAAAAATAACTGAAATTACTGCCATTATAAGAAAAAATAGTGACCAAGGTCTTAGAAAAAATAACAATAAATCATCACTAATCCCTGTAGCTCTTGCTAAATTTAGCTCAGCTAATTTACCTAAAACTACTCCCAAAATCATTGGAGCTAGAGGAAAACCTAATTTTTTCATGAAGTAACCAATCACTCCAAAAAAGAACATAACCCAAATATCAAAAACAACATTATGCAAAGCAAAAACACCAATAGCACAATATGCCAAGATCACTGACGCTAATACATACATCGGTATTTTTGTTACTAACAAAAATATTCTTAATGAAAAAGCTTGAAGACCAACCATGAAGAAATGAGCAACAAAAAAAGCTATGAATACTCCATATGCTAAAAGTGGCTCATCTTGAATAAAAGTAGGACCTGGTATAATATTATGTATCATTAATGCACCAAGCATTACAGCTGTAACAATGTCACCAGGTATTCCAAGAGCCATCATCATTATAAGTGCACCGCCTGCAGTTGCATTATTAGCAGCTTCAGGTGCGACAATGCCGTCATATTCACCTTTTCCAAAATTAGACCTGTTTTTAGATGCTTTTTTTGCCTGATCATAAGCCAGTATATTTGAAATAGATCCACCTGCAGCAGGTAAAATACCAGTAAAGATCCCAATAAAACTAGATCTAAATAAGTTTACCCATCTTTTAAGAATAATTGCAATTGCTTGCCTGTGCTCTACTCTTACTAAAGTACCGGATTTTTCCATCAACGGACTTTTTGCTCTTTTGTCGTCCTCTACATCTGTTAACAGTTGAGAAAATGCAAACAAACCGATTAAAACTGGCAAAAATGCAAATCCTTGTTTGAATTCATCAAACCCAAATGTAAAACGGGCTACACCATTAATTTCGTCTTCTCCTACTGTTGCGGCAAATAATCCTAATAGTCCTGCAATTAATCCTTTTACAATATTTCCACCAGAAAGGCTTACAGTTATTGTTAATGCAAAAATGATTAGAGAAAAATAATCCCAAGGCCCGAATTCTAACCCTAAAAATGCTAATTGAGGTGCTAAAGCAACCAATATAACTGCACTTATCATTCCTCCAAAAAAAGAAGACCACAAACCTAATCCTAAGGCTAAACCAGGTTTACCCGACCTAACTAGGGGAAACCCATCAAATGTTGTGGCTACCGATGACGGTGTTCCAGGTATTCCAGTTAACATACATGACATTAACCCTCCAGAAAACCCTCCTACAAAAACACCTAACATTGTTGCTAACCCTTGAATGGCAGTCATTCCAAAAGTAAATGGAAGTGTTAAAATCACACCCATCGCAATTGTAAAACCTGGAATTGCACCAGCTAATATACCAGCTAAAGTGCCAACTAACATCAATCCTAAAGTAACCGGATCAAAAACTATACTTGCAAATGCTTGTAGAATTATGTCTATCATATGCTTACCAGATTCTTATTAGTTCCCCTTCTGGAAGAATAACTTTTAAACCAAAAGTAAAAATAGACCACATCACACCTATAGTAATTACCGAAATTATTAAATGATTAGTTGATTTTTTTATAGAAAATCCACCTAGAAAAGTTAATAAACCAAAAACAAATAAAATACCCCCTAGTAGCATTCCTAAATATTCTAAAAATGTTAGAAAAAATATAAACATACCAAAACAAATTAAAGCGTTTTTAAATTGCATATAATTAATTTTTGAAAGTGATCCTGCTTTAATACTATCAACTTTATTTGCAAAAGACTTTACCAACATTACAAGTGACATAATAGATAAAAGCCACAAAATTATTCTGGGCCAATAACTTGCTTTCATACCTTGATATCCTGGATCTTCAATATAGTAACTGCTGTTGATCATTATTCCGCAGAAGATCAAAAGAAATATTGAAACGATTGTATCTTTGTTAATTTTCATTACTAATTGTAAAAGAAAAAAGAAGAGATAATTAAATCATCTCTTCTTTGTAGTTTAGCTTAGTCTTTTCTTTTGTATACACCAACTTGCTTAGCAATTGGTTTCCAGTAATTATAAGTTGCTTGAAAATGCTTTTTGTAATCCTCAGGTCCCTTATAATTAATTAAGATACCCTTTTTATGCATAGCAGCTTTGAAATCTTTATCCATAGCTGCACCCTCAAACATTTTGGCGTAGTGTTTAACTATTTCGGGTGAAGTTCCTTTAGGAGCAACTACACCTCTTTCAACTGCAAAAATAACATTGGCACCCTGTTCTTTAGCAGTTTTAATATTTGGGATTTGATCAAGCCTTGCATCATTGGTTACACCAAGTGCTTTTAACTTTCCTGCCTTAATAAACTTAATTGCCGCAGCTAGATTGATTTCACCAAGTTTGATATTATCAGCAAGGAGTGCTGTCATCCTTTGCTTAGTTCCATCATAAGAAACATGTTTAAATTTTACACCTGCCGCATCCTCAAGTAGAAGAAAAACAAACTGACTGGTTGATCCAAATGTACCACCAGCAGTAATGGTCCCAGGAGCTTTCTTTGCAGCTGCTACTAGCTCAGATAAATTATTATAAGGTGTATTAACATTTGCACCAATGATTGAAGGTGTAGATGTCACCATAGAAATAGTTTCAAATGCATCCCAAGTTATATCAATTCGACCAGTGAAATAACTTGTAATTGCACTTTGGTGAATTGCAAATAATGTACATCCATCGGGCTTTGCCTTTGATGCTTGTTTAGCACCTTTATTTCCACCTTGACCTCCAACATTTACAACTTGCAATTGTGGCTTTGCACCATTTTTATTTATTTTATCAACCATTTGTCTAAAAATTACATCAGTACCACCACCAGCACCCCAAGGCACTATCAATTTTGCGGTACCACATGGCATACTTGCAGAATGTGAAAAACCAATTGTTGTAAAAATTAAAGCTGTGGAAGCAACTATTAATTTAAACATTTTGTTAAAATTCATTAAACTCTCCATATATATTGTTTAAATAATCTTGATAAAATTTTGATGCTGTGTCAATTTTTTAGAGAAAAACTTCTATATAAAGTTAAGGATTATAAATTTTGTCAAATTTTACGACTAGACCTGAAATAACAGGTAACTTTGGAGTTGTTACAAGTACACATTGGATCGCTTCCGCAGTTGGAATGTCAATTTTAGAAAAAGGTGGGAATGCTTTTGATGCCGCAGTTGCTACAGGGTTTACCTTGCAAGTTGTGGAACCACATTTAAATGGTCCTGGTGGAGAAGTTCCAATAATTTTTTCAAAAAAAAATCAACCACCAACAGTAATCTGTGGTCAAGGAGTTGCCCCCCAAAAAGCAACAATTAATTATTACAAGAACCTAGGTTTAAACGTTGTTCCCGGAAGCGGTCTTTTGGCAGCTGTTGTTCCAGGAGCATTTGATGCTTGGATGCTTTTACTATTAAATCATGGCTCTATGAAATTAAGTGACGTTCTTGAACCAGCAATATCTATCTCTCAAAAAGGTTATCCACTTGTACCAAATATAATAAATACAATAAAATCAGTGAAAGATCTTTTTTTAGAAGATTGGAAATCTTCTGCTGAAATTTATCTACCTAATGGAAAATTACCAAATGCAGGAGATTTTTTTACTAATAGAAAAATGGGTAAGACATATCAAAAAATAACTAATGCTTCCTCCTCATTTTCTTCTAATCGTGAAAAGCAAATAGAAAAAGCTAGAGAAATTTGGAAATCAGGTTTTGTTGCAGAGAGCATTCATAATTTTTGTAAAAATAACCACTTCATTGATACATCTGACAGAAAACATAAAGGATTGCTAGATGGTAATGATTTGGCCAATTGGCAGGCACATGAAGAAAAACCTAGATCTTTTAAATATAAAAATTATGAAGTATTTAAAACTGATGTCTGGGGTCAAGGACCTAGCTTCCTTCAACAGCTTGCAATTTTAGATCATTTTGATTTGTCAAAATTCAATGAAGATGCGCCTGAATTTGTTCATATAGTTACAGAAGCAACTAAACTAGCTTTTGCAGATAGAGAAGCTTTTTACGGAGATCCAAATTTTGTAAATGTCCCAATAGATCACTTGTTAAGTCGTAAATATAATGTTGAAAGGGCAAAACTTATAAATGAGAAAGCTTCACTAGAGGTTAGACCAGGAAATATAGAAGGTTTTGGTGGACCAGTAATTGTAAGAAAAAAAGGAGAAACAAAAGAATCAAATTCAAAATATGATATAGGAGAACCAACCGTAGCAAAATTTGATGACCTCTCAATAAATTCTGATGGACAAACTTCAGGCGATACAACTCATTTTGATATAATAGATCAATGGGGTAATATGGTAGCAGCTACTCCAAGTGGCGGCTGGCTTCAGAGTTCACCAATAATTCCAGAACTTGGCTTTTGTTTGTCAAATAGAGCTCAAATGTTTTGGTTAGATGATAAATCACCTGCATCGTTAGCGCCAAAAAAACGCCCAAGAACTACACTATCTCCATCTTTTGCTTTTAAAAATGACAAACCATATATGGTTTTTGGTACACCTGGTGGAGATCAACAAGATCAATGGTCTTTACATTTTTTTCTACGTCACGTTCACTTTGGTTTAAATTTACAAGAGGCTATTGATGCTCCAGGCTTTAGTACATTTCATTTTCCAAATTCCTTTTTTCCAAGAGAGACTGACATAGGAAGTTTATTTATGGAAAATAGATTTTCACAGAATACAATTAATGACTTAAGAAGAAGAGGTCATAATGTTACTATTGAAGCAGATTGGTCACTTGGAAGAATGACTGCCGCATCGATAAATAATAAAATTCTAAAAGCAGCTGCAAATCCAAGGTTTATGCAAGGCTACGCGATAGGGAGATAAAATGATAATTGGAATTATTGGTTTTGGAGCAATAGGCTTTGATGTTGCAAAAAAACTAGATCAAGAAAAAGATCAATTTAATGTTATAGGAGTTAATTCAAGAACAAAAAATAAAATAATTGACAAAACGACTTCATTTAACTCGCCTCTAAGATACTTTAGTTTAGATGAAATTTGTAAAAAATGTGATGTAGTAATAGATTGCGCCCCTAAAGAAGCATTTAAAGAAATTATCCAAAAATGTTTAGATTATAAAACTAAATTAATTACAGTAAGTGGTGCAGGAATTTTAGAAAATTTAGATCTAATTAATAAAGCTAGAGAACATTCTACCCAAATTTCTTTAGCATCTGGAGCAATCATTGGACTAGACGGGCTAAATGCTGTTTCAGAAGGGAATGTTGATTATGTTAAAATGATAACAAGAAAGCCTCCCAACGCATTAATTAAAGCTAAATTTGTTGTTGAAAATAAAATAAAATTAGAAAATTTAAATGAACCAAAACTCATATTTTCAGATAATGCATTTGAAGGGGCCAAAGCTTTTCCAGCTAATGTCAACGTAGCTGCAGCAGTTGGTTTAGCTGGAGTTGGTGCTAAAAAAACTCAACTTGAAATTTGGGCAGACCCAAATTTAACTAAAAACACTCATACAATTCTAGTGAAATCTGATAGCTCAAATTTTAAAATAGAAATTGAAAACATTCAATCAGTTGAAAATCCAGGAACAGGTAAAATTACAGCATTGAGTGTAGTAGCTACTTTAAGAGGTATGATGAGTTCATTAAAGGTTGGCACCTAAATTAAATTGGCATACTGCTTGCAAATTCAAATAATGGATCCAATTACACTTATTTCTCTACTTTACAAAATTAATATATTTTCTCCTAAAATAGATACTAATGTAGATGAAAATAAAATTAATCAAAAAAGTAGAACTGAGATTATAGAATTATATAAATCAACTATGATAAATAAAAAAAATAAAGAATATTAAAATTTATTTAACCTTCTTTATTTAAATTATCTTCGTAAATACTCATGTTTAAATGGCAAGTTTCTAACAAACTTATATTTAACTTTTTCTTTTTTCCAAGTTTTATAAATTCAAAAAATATATGCTCGTGTTCTGTCATTAATTTTTTTTCCATATCTACTAGCATGGATGCCTTAAATGGGTAATCAGACTTGAATAAAAGGTCCTCATGTAAACTTTTAGATTCAGTTCTTAATTCATACCCATTTTCTTTTGATATATTAATGCATTCATTCCAAAGATTTTGAATAAATATTTTTCCATTAGGTTTTGTATTTATATTATCTATGCTTGTTTGAAATAGAGTAGTTGCTCCCGCAATAGTTGCAAGAAAAATCCATTTTTCCCAAATGTCCTGGTTTATATTTTCACTCAAAATTGTTTGAAAATCTGCTTTACGGCATAATTGGTAGAAATGATTTGCAATTTCTTCATTTCCCTTATAACGAGGGCCAAAGCTTAATCGTTTTATTTTACCAACATGTCTTATCTCTCCAGGAGCATTAGTATTTGAACTAACATGGGCAACACCACCAAAAACATTTTCTTTTTTAAACGCTTTTTCTAATTTATTGATATGTGCCTGACCATTTAAAAGAGGAATTATAACAGCATTTTTTTGACTAGGTTTTAAATCATTAATTGCTTCATCTAAGTCATATGCTTTGCATGAAATGATAACTACATCGTAATTTACCTTAAGTTCTTTTTTTGTTATTAAAACCGGTTTTATTTTAAAATTTCCAAAATCACTTAGTATTTTAATTCCATGTTCTGAAATTAATTTTTTAGTATTTTCTCTTACTAAAAATGTCACATCACAATTTGTTTTTTGAAGGTGTGCACCAAAAAAGGCCCCTAACCCCCCAACACCTAAAATTAAAACTTTCATTATAAACCCTCAATTAATAAAATTATTATTTTGTAATTCTTCAATTTTCTTCAAAATCTCTTGATCAAGACTACCGATTTCATATCCTTCTAATGCTTCCTCAAGATGCGAAATTTTTGCAAGTCCAATTACTATTGTAGACATATTTTCATTTGATAGCCCATATCTTAATGCTTTTTGAGCATTTGTTCCTTGAATATCTTTTAAAATAAAATTAATTTTTTCAACTCTTTTATTTAGTTCTGTTTCATCAATTCCAAATGTGACTGGTATTTCTCTTCCATGTCTTTTATCAGTTGCTAAATATCCCGCAGCATAAATTCTAATATTCATTAAACCCATATCTTTAGATATACAATTTTTAATCAAATTTGAAAAATTATGATCATTCCAATTTTCTGGCGAACTGAAAGAAGCACTAGGATTTAATAAATTATAGTAAATCTGTGCAACATCAAAATAATCACTTAATACAACTTTGTTAATGGCATCAATGTCACCTAAAGCAGTTATTCCAATAGATTTTATTCTTCCATCGGATTTAAACTTTTCCATAGCATCTGCAACACCACCTTTTTTTAAAATATCTTTCACAGAAAAATTATTTTTGTCACTAATATTTTGTATACGATTATGTAGTTGATATAATTCCACAAAATTTCTTTGAAGCCTTCCTAATGATGCATCAATTTTTCGGTCTATTTGGGATACAATACTTTCACTACTATTTGGGTCCAATCGAGCCTTTGTAGATATTTGAAATTTATCATTGGAGAATAGTGGCAAAAGATCTCCTATATTTTTTTCAGATTTTCCTTCACTATAAGCTTCAGCTGTATCGATCCAATTAACACCTTTTTCTGAAGCCAATGAAAGCGCCTTATGCATTATTTCTTTATCTGGATCAATTAATATACCCCCTACCCAGCCTCCACCAAATGTTAGCTGTGAAATCTTAAATTCTGTTCTTCCAAATCTTCTGATTTTCATGTATCAATAACTTTCAATTCCTACTTTAAAATAAAAACTAATTCATGCCAAGCAATCAAAAAAACACTTATTTATATTTTTTTATAGGTTGTGTTTGTTCATCTTTTTCCGCAATGCTTGGTGGCACAACTTTTGTATTTACAAGGGCTTTGGTAACTTCTCTAGATCCATTGGTTATTAGTTTTGTTAGATATGGACTTACTGGGCTATTATTTTTAATATTTTTTTTTATTAGTTTCAAAAAAATAATCTTTCAAAAAAATGATCTTATATACATGGCTTTAATTGGAATATTCATGTTCACACTTTTCCCTATATTTATGGCTCTTGGCTTGGAAATCACTACATCATCTAGAGCAGGCCTTTTATATGCAACAATGCCTATTTTTACTATAATTATTGCCTGTCTTTTTAAAATAGAATATTTTTCGCTTCCAAAATTGATTTCTGTTATCATTGCCTTTTCAGGGGCTTATTTTTGTTTAAGTGAATTTATAGACCCAACAGCACCTCACCCCATCAAAGGAGATGTTTTGATGACAATTGGGGTGATTTCTGCGTCAGTTTTTACAGTTTTTTCCGGAAAGTTTTTAAAAAAATATGGGAATATAAATGTGTTAATTTTTACATTATTTTCAGGATCTATATCAACGATGTTAATTTGTCTTGTAGTTGGAGAAAAAATATCAAATGTTCTATTTTTAACTGATATAAATTATCTCTACCTTTTCATGTTAATTATACCTGGTGGTATTTTAATGATGTATTTATGGGGAAAGGCTTTACAAATGATTTCACCAACACAGGCCTCTATAACACTTGGGTTCAACCCTATTAGTGCGACTATATTGGGTCATTTTATATTAAATGAAATAATAAGCTCTAGAATATTTGTTGCTATAGGGCTAATAATTATTGCTATATTTGTTTCAAACTGGAAATAAAAATCTACTTTAATTTTGATTTCAAAATTTTATTAACTAAACCTGGATTTGCTTTGCCTTGAGAAACTTTCATAACTTGTCCAACAAAAAAACCAAATAGTTTATCTTTTCCACTTAAATATTCTTTTACTTTATCATTATTTTCATTGATAACTTGATCAACAAAAACTTCAATAGCACTATCATCTGTAACTTGTTCTAAACCTTTTTCTTTAACAATCATTTTCGGTGACTTAGATGTAGCAAACATTATCTCAAATACATCTTTAGCAATTTTCCCAGATATTGTTTTATTTTCTATTAATTCCACTAGTTCATTTAAATAGTTTGGAGATATTGGATTTTGATTAAATTGGATATTGTTTTTCTTTAATAACCCAAATAGCTCTGAGGTCATCCAATTAACGACTAGTTTACCATCTCGATTTTTTGCTGAATTTTCATAATAATGTACGTATTCTTTTTCTTCTGCAATAACATTAGCGTCATATTTTGTCATGCCATATTCAGAAATTAATCTTTCTACCAATTGATCAGGTAATTCAGGCATATCACTTCTGATCTCACTGATTTGAGCTTCACTAAGTTCTAATGGTAAAAGATCTGGGTCAGGGAAATATCTGTAATCATGAGCATCTTCTTTACTTCTCATAGATCTAGTTTCACCAGTTGAGGTGTCAAATAACCTTGTTTCTTGATCTATTACTCCTCCATTTTCTAATATTTCAACCTGCCGTTCTGCTTCATATTGAATCGCTTGAGAAATAAATTTGATAGAATTTAAATTTTTAATTTCGCATCTTGTTCCTAAATTTCCATTTGGTTTTCTTACTGACACATTGCAATCAGCTCTTAAAGATCCTTGTTCCATATTTCCATCACATGTTTCGATATACCTTAATACTGTTCTAATTTTCTTTACATATGATGCAGCTTCTTCAGGTGATCTTAAATCTGGTTTAGAAACAATTTCCATTAATGCAACTCCCGTTCTATTTAAATCTATAAAAGATTTACTAGGATGTTGGTCATGCAACGATTTACCTGCATCTTGTTCGAGATGAATTCTCTCAATTCCTATAACTTTATCTTCACCATTAGCATCTGTAATTTTTAGACTACCCTCACCTATAATTGGGTATTTATATTGACTAATTTGATAACCTTGAGGCAAGTCAGCATAAAAATAATTTTTTCTATCAAAAACAGAGTACTTATTTATATCAGCATTAAGAGCTATTCCTGATTTTATTGCCTGCTTTATACAGGTTTGATTAATTACGGGCAACATTCCAGGCATCGCGGCATCTACTAGAGATACATTATGATTTGGATCTTTACCAAATTCAGTAGATGCTCCAGAAAAAAGCTTAGAACTACTTAAAACTTGAGCATGTATTTCTAAACCTATTACAATTTCCCAATCACCAGTTTTCCCAGATATATAATTTGAGTTTTGATCAACATTTGTCATGACGCAGCTCCATCTGGTGTATCTTTAAAAGATGCACAAGATTCTATTACGTTAGCAACATTCAAAAGACCTTGTTCATCAAAATCTTTTCCTAATATCTGAATTCCAACAGGTAATTTATTTTTATCAAGTTTAATCGGCAATGAAATTCCAGGTATTCCAGCTAAAGAAGCTGGCACAGTGAATACGTCATTTAGGTACATAGTCAACAAATCTTGCGTACTTCCAATTTTAAAAGCCGTAGTCGGTGTTGTTGGTGTTACAAGATAATCAACTTGTTTAAAAATTTCATCGAATTCATTTTTAATTAATCTTCTTACTTTTTGAGCCTTTAAGTAATAAGCATCGTAATAACCTGAAGACAACACATAAGTTCCAATCATAATTCTCCTTTTTACTTCGTCACCAAATCCTAAATTTCTTGTATTTTCATACATTTCATCTAAGCTATTGCCATCAATTCTAGCTCCATATCTTACCCCATCGTACCTTGCCAAATTGCTTGAAGCCTCAGCTGGCGCAACAATATAATAAACAGGTAAAGAGTATTTAGTTAAAGGAAGTTTTACATGTGTAATTTCAACTCCATTTTCTTTTAAGAAATTTATAGTAATATCTTTTGCGTTTAATATGTCAGATGAAATCCCATCACTGTTATATTCTTCTGGGATACCAATTTTAATACCTTTAATACTTTTACCTAAATCATTATAAAAATTAGGGACATTTTTATTTGATGAAGTTGAGTCTTTATGGTCGTAACCGCTCATAACTTGAAGCATTAATGCAGCATCAGAAACATTCCTAGTTATTGGACCCGCTTGATCAAGTGATGAAGCAAAAGCAACAATCCCCCATCGTGAACATCTTCCATAAGTTGGCTTTAATCCTACAACTCCACAAAATGCTGCAGGCTGTCTTATGGAGCCACCCGTATCTGTTCCAGTAGCCGCTAAAGCAGCTTTGGCGGCAACCGCTGCTGCAGATCCTCCGGATGATCCACCTGGAGTTCTTTTTTCTTCAAAGTTCCATGGATTAATAACCTCTCCTTTAGCAGACGTTTCATTACTTGAGCCCATTGCGAATTCATCACATGAGAGCTTTCCTAAATTAATAGCACCTTCTTTCCAAAGATTCTGAGTTACAGTACTTTCATAAGTTGGAATGAAGTTTTTTAAAATTTTTGAAGATGCAGTAGTTTCTATACCCTTAGTGCAAAACATATCTTTTATTCCTAAGGGAATTCCCTCCAAAAACCTCTGGTTCCCATTCAAATAATTTTGATCAGAAATTTCTGCTTGTTCTAAAGCTTGATCAAAACATGTGGTTAGGTACATATTTAAATCTTTAGTTTTTTCGATAGCATTAATATAAGTTTCTACTAATTCCTTAGTTGAAAATTCTTTTTTCTCTAATAGAGATAGAGCTTCACTTATACTAAATTGCAATAAATTACTCATCTATTCAACAACCTTCGGAACTACAAAATATCCACTTTTCTTTTCAGGAGCATTTTCTAAAACATCATTATTTTTATTTCCATCATCTACTACATCTTCTCTAATTGGTAAATTATGTCCTGTGACTGAACTAAGTGGGTTTACACTTTCAGTATCAACCTCATTAAGTTGCTCAATAAAACCAATAATTTTATTTAAATCTTCAATTAGCTTATTTGAACTTGTTTCATCAATTGGAATTCTTGATAATTTTCCAAGTTTTTTTAATGTATCTAAGTTGATTTTACTGTTATTACTCATATATCTTTGTGATTTTAAATTTTTTATTTTTTGATACCATCAGTTATGCCTATCTGCAAGCATGAAGATTTTTTAATAAAGACAAATCATCATAAAAATTTGTTAGGAATTGATCATGGATCTAAATTAATAGGCATAGCAATATCTAATAAAGAGCTTTTCATAGCTACACCATTAACAACAATTGTAAGAAAAAAACAAAATTTAGATTTTAATGAAATACTCAAAATAATTAAAGAAAAGGATGTTGGTGGAATTGTTGTCGGCTTGCCATTAAATATGAATGGAACTAAAGGGCCACGTTGTCAATCTGTAGAGACATTTTTTAGAAATTTTTTAATATTTCATGATATACCTCTGCTCTTTCAGGATGAGAGAATGTCATCACAAGCTATTGAAAAAATTTTTATATCGCAGGATATAAGTAGAAAAAAAAGATCTTCCAATATTGATAAACATGCAGCATGTTGGATTTTACAATCTGCACTAGACTTTTTAAAAAAAAGGTAGTACTAACTAATTTTTAATGAATAAGTTTCATAAAATTAATAAAACACCACCTCCAATCGCAACTCTCAATTCTAAAAATCTCTTATCCATAGAAGGTATGAATAAGTTAGAAATAAACTCTTTGTTGGATAGAGCAGATTATTTCGCAGATTTAGATCCTTTAAAAATAATAAAAACTCTTAATGGATATGTTATTCTTAATGTATTTTTTGAAAATTCGACAAGGACCAGAGTATCTTTTGAACTGGCAGGAAGACGTCTAGGTGCAGAAGTAATAAATATCTCAGTTGACAAATCTTCAATTAAAAAAGGTGAAAGTCTTCTCGATACAGCAAATACCCTAAGTGCAATGAAACCCAATTTATTAATAGTAAGACATCCTGAAAGTGGTGCGCCAAAACTTTTTTCTGATTACTTAAATTGTAGTATTGTTAACGCTGGAGATGGCAGACACGAACATCCAACACAAGCTCTTCTAGACGCATTAACTATCAGAAGAAGATTAGGTAGAATAGAAGGTTTAAAAATAGCTATTTGCGGTGATATACTAAATAGTAGAGTTGCAAGATCAAATATACATTTACTCACAACACTTGGTGTTGAGGTAAGATGTATAGCGCCTCCAACCTTAATGCCAAAAAGTTTAGAGAACCTTGGTGTAAATTGTTTTAATAGTTTAAAAGACGGCATTAATAATGTAAACGCAATTATGTTACTAAGGTTACAAAATGAGAGAATGTCAGGAACCGAATCTCCTTCAAAAAGAGAATATTACAGATTTTATGGTCTTGATGAAGAAAAACTTAGAATGGCACATCATGATGCAGTTATTATGCATCCAGGACCAATGAATAGAGGAGTTGAAATAGCATCATCTCTTGCAGATAATGAAGATAGAAGTTTAATAAAGACACAAGTTGAAATTGGTGTCGCTATCCGCATGGCAACTATTGAAGCAGTTTATAATGCACAAAAATAACAATCCAATTCTATTAAAAAATATAAGAGTAATTGATACATCTCAAAATTTAGATCAAGAGATGAATATTACTGTAAATAATGGTATTATTTCATATTTTGAAAATAGTGAAAAAAATCTTCCATTAAATGAAAATGATTTCAGGTCTATCAATTGCAAAGATAAAATTTTATCCCACGGCATTTTTGACTTGAGAGTTTATTTAAATGAAACGAATAATGAAAATGTTTCAATTTTAAAAAATGCAGCAATTAATTCAGGAGTTTTGAAAATGGGAATTCTGCCATTCCAAAAACCCCTGCTTGATAACCCTATAATGATCGAACATTTAATTGAAAAAACAAACTTTAATAATGATAAATTTTTTTATCCCTATGGAGGGGCAACTAAGGAATTAAAAGGAAATGAAATAGCTGAATTAGGTTTGATGGCTGAAGTGGGCGCAATTGGTTTTACAGATGCGCCTAATTGTATACAAGACTCTCTTGTGATGAGAAGAATAATGAGTTATGCAAAAATGCTTGAAAAACCTATTCTTCAAAATCCAGAAGATAAATCTCTAGCTGGTTTAGCAGCAAGTAACTCCACAACAATTCAAGGTGAAATGAATGAAGGAGAAGTTTCAACGAGATTAGGGTTAGTTGGAATTCCTTCATGTGCTGAAGTAATTATAGTCGAGAGAGATTTAAGATTAGCAGAACTCACTGGTGTACATTATCATGTGTCGAATGTTTCTACCAAAGAAACAGTTGAAGTTATAAAGAGGGCTAAATTAAATGGTATCAAAATAACATGTGATACATCGCCACCATATTTTAGTTTAAATGAATTAGAATTATCAACTTATGACACATCTTTTAAATTATCCCCTCCTCTTAGAAACGAAGAAGACAGAATTGCAATTCAAAATGCTATTTTTGATGATACAATTGATATAATCACATCAGATCATAAACCAATGTCGAATGATGCAAAAATTCTTCCTTTTACTTCAGCTTCTACAGGTGCATCTGGAATTGAAACATTACTTCCACTGACATTAAATTTGTTAAACAAATCAGATGTCTCAATAATGAATATTTTAAAAAAAATAACTTTGAATCCATCAAAATTATTAAAAGTTGAAATTCCTAAAATCAAATCTAACGAAAAGGCTAACTTCATTATATTTGATCCTAATGAGCAATATCTAATTAACAAAGATTCCTTGCAAACTTCACCAACTCCATTTCACGGTAGACCTGTTCAAGGGAAAAATTATATGTCCATGATGAATGGTAAAGTCGTTTTTGATAACATTGATTTATTATAAACTAATATGACTGAATATTTTATTCTATTTCTAATTTTCATTATGTGTTATTTAATTGGATCCATTCCATTTGGTCTAATTCTTACTAAATTATTTGATAACAATGATTTAAGGAATATTGGAAGTGGAAATATAGGAGCCACTAATGTTTTGAGAACAGGAAAAAAAACATTAGCATTTTTAACTTTAATACTAGATTTATCAAAAAGTTTTATTCCGTTGTTTATTTTTTTTAAATTATATCCACATCCAATAATCAATGCTTTTTTTAATCTTATGATTGTTGATCAAATATTTTTGATTTTAGTATTTGGGTATTTTTTTGTTTTAGGACATTGTTTCCCAATTTGGCTAAAGTTTAAAGGTGGAAAAGGAATTGCAACTTCCTTAGGTGTTATATTATCAATAGATTTTTTTATAGGTTTGTGTTTATTAACTATTTGGATTTTAGTATTTTTAATTTTTAAAATAAGTTCTTTATCTGCACTAATTTCATCAACAAGTTTCCCAATTTTAATTTTTTTTAAATATGAAAAAGTTAATTTATTATATTTATCAATTCTTTTAACTATATTTGTTTTTTTTACACATAGGGAAAATATAATTAGACTTTTAAAAAAAGAAGAAAAAAAAATTTAAATTAATATTGATATATTTTTAAACCAATGGTAATTGGCAAAGAATTATGGAGTTTAAATGAAGTTAGTTATTGTTGAATCACCTGCAAAAGCTCAAACAATAAATAAATATCTTGGTAATAATTATAAAGTTGTAGCATCTATTGGACATGTTAGAGATCTTCCAAGAAAAGATGGTGCAGTTGAACCAGAAAAAGATTTTCAGATGTCCTGGGATCAACCTTTAGATAAAAAAAAGGTGATTAATGGAATAATAAAAGATTTAAAAGATGCAGAAATTCTAATTTTAGCAACTGACCCCGACAGAGAAGGTGAGGCAATCAGTTGGCATATCAATGAGATTTTAAACGAAAAAAAAGTATTAAAAAGCAAACAAGTTCAAAGAGTTGTTTTTAATGAAATTACAAAGTCATCTGTATTAAACGCTATGGAACATCCTAGAGACATAAACTCTGAATTAGTTGATGCATACCTGGCTAGAAGAGCATTAGATCATTTAATTGGTTTCAGAATATCTCCAATTTTATGGAGGAAACTTCCAGGTTCTAGATCAGCAGGCAGAGTTCAGTCAGTAGCTCTTAGATTAGTTTGTGAAAGAGAATTAGAAATTGAAAAATTTATAATTGAAGAATATTGGACTATTTCAGGTATTTTTGAAAATTCAAGTAGTGAAAAATTTTCTTCTAGATTAATTGAATTTGACCAAAAAAAACTTAAAAAATTTGATATACCAAATAAAGAAAATTCAAAAAAAATATTAGATGAAATAAAAAAACATAATTTTTATATATCAAATATTGAAAAGAAAAGAGTTAAGAGAAATCCTATACCTCCTTTCACAACTTCAACACTGCAGCAAGAAGCATCTAGAAAACTCGGTTTTAGTGCTTATAAAACAATGAGAGTAGCTCAAAAACTTTATGAAGGCATAAATTTAAATAAAGAAACTAGTGGTCTAATAACTTACATGAGGACTGATGGTGTTCAAATTAGCAAGGAAGCAACAACAAATATAAGAGAATTTATTTCTAATGAATATGGAAAAAACTTTATTCCCGAAAATCCAAGATATTATAAATCAAAGGCTGCTAATGCCCAAGAAGCTCATGAAGCAATTAGACCAACAAACTTTACTTATTCACCAAAATTAATCTCGAAATATTTAGATAAAGATCAGCTAAAGTTATATGATTTAATTTGGAAAAGAACTTTATCTAGCCAAATGGCTTCAGCAGAATTAGACAAAACTACGGTAGATATAAAATCAAAAGATAATTCAATTACTTTCAGAACAAATGGATCTCAAATTGCTTTTCCTGGATTTTTAAAAGTATATAAAGAAAGCTTTGATGATAAAAGAACCTCAAGTGATAATGATGATGATAAGCTTATACCAATTTTAAATCTTAATGAAAGTTTGGATTTAAAAAAATTAGAAGATGAACAACATTTCACACAACCACCTGCACGATATACCGACGCTAGTTTAGTTAAAAAAATGGAAGAACTTGGGATTGGAAGACCCTCAACATATGCCTCAACATTAAGAGTTTTAGTTGAAAGAGATTATGTTATAAAAGAAAGTGGAAAACTAATTCCAGAAGAAAGAGGAAGAATATTAACAGCTTTCCTCAGCAATTTCTTTGGTAAATATGTTGATTATGAATTTACAGCAACATTAGAAAAAGATCTTGATAAAATCTCTGATGGTAAATTGCCCTATAAAGATTTATTGTTAAATTTCTGGAGAGATTTTAAAAAACATCTTGACAAAATGACTGACTTAGAGAGATCAGAAATATTAAATACCCTGGAGTCTGAATTAGAACAAATGTTTTTTTCAACTGAAGATAATCAATTTGATGCTTCAAAAAAATGTCCTAAATGCTCGGATGGTAAAATTGGGTTACAACTTGGAAAATATGGTGCTTTTATAGGCTGTAATAATTATCCTGAATGCAAATACACAAAGCAGATAGCTAATAAAAAAGATGGTAACCCTGAATTTGACAATGAAATTGATTTTGATCAAAGTTTAGGTAAAGATCCCGATTCAAATGAAGATGTTTTTATAAAGAAAGGACCTTATGGTTCATATGTTCAACTTGGAGATAGCAAAAAGCCTAAAAGAGTAAGTATTCCTAAACTAGTAAATCCTAAAGACATAAACCTTGAAAAGGCTCTTTTACTCTTATCGTTACCAAGAGTTATTGGTAACCATCCTGAAACTAATAAAGAAATCACTGCTAATATTGGAAGATACGGCCCTTACTTAAAGTATGATATAAATTCTGTTAGTCTACCAAATGATGAAACTGTTTTAACTATAGGTTTAAATCATGCAGTTGTATTAATTTCTGAAAAATCCCCTGGAGGAAGAAGTCTTGGAAAACATCCGAATAATGACGGAGAGGTGCTAGCAAAAAAAGGAAGGTATGGTCCTTATGTCGAGTATAAAAAGACGAGAGCAACTTTGCCTAAAACCATGAATTTAGATGAAATCACTCTTGATGAAGCTCTGGAATTGATTGAAAAAAAAGAATTGCGAGCAAAGAAAAAAAAATAATTTTGATATGATTAAAAATTATTTACTCAAAATCTTAGATATTGATTCAGACGGAAATACTACAGCTAAGATAATTGACAAGAAGTTAAGAAATACTCAAGTCTTTATACCTTACAACAAACAAAACCCCGTCATTAAAATTGGTGATACTGTATCTTCATTAGTTAAATATAAAAAAAAAAGAATAGTTAATACAAAAATTCTAAAAAAAATCTATGCTCCGAAATCTTTTTTTGCACAAGTAAATGAAATTTCATCGAAATTCATAAAAATAAAAAAATTATTTTCTGACAATAATGATTATTATTTCATAAAAAAGGATTATTCTAATGAAAATTTGAATTTTGGAGACATCCTCAAAGCTAGTGAAGAATTTAAATCAAATTTTAAAAATTTGAAAACATGTAAGTTAGAAAGAGTTTATAAGGGATTTAATTCCAATAATTTTTTTCCAATGCTTGAAATAAATGAATTAAACATAATAGATACATTCCCAATAGAAGTGATAAAAGAAGTTGAAAAGATTGATATGTCTAATACAGACGAAAGATCTGATTTAACAAATTTAGCAATCATTACAATTGACGGCGATGATGCTAAAGACTTTGACGATGCTGTCTTTGTTAAAAAATATAAAAGTGATAAATGGAAAGTTATAGTTAGTATTGCTGATGTTTCTCACTATGTTAAAGAAAACTCAAATTTAGACACTCATGCTAGAGAGAGAGGTAATTCTATTTATTTTCCAAACTTTGTAATACCAATGTTACCCGAAAAACTATCAAACGACCTTTGTTCTCTTAGAGAAAACAAACTTCGTTTAACTTTATCTGTTGAAATTATTCTTGATACAGAAGGTAATAAATTATCTCACAAGTTCTTCAAATCAACTATCAAGTCAGCAAAAAGATTTACTTATAATGATGTTAATAATTTAATCAAGACAAAATTTAAAAAAAATAAATCTATAAATGATAATGTATTGTTGAATGTTAAAAATCTATATCAGGTTTATAAAAAACTAAAAAATAAAAGTTCAACTCGTGGAGCACTTGCTTTAAAAATAAGTGATACAAAGATTTTATTTAATAAAAAAGGGACTCCTTTAGAAGTTGAAAAAAGCAAACAACTTGAAAGTCATCAAATAATTGAAGAGCTCATGATACTTGCTAATGAATGTGCCGCAGAAGAACTTCAAAAATATAGTCTTGACAACCCATACAGGATTCATGAAAGACCAAAGCCAGAAAAAATTCTATCTTTAATTAACTGTATTGGTTCACCTTATGATAAATTGCTTAAAAACAATAATGTTACAGGCAATTTATTTAACAAAATAATCGAGCAGTCATCAAATAGTAAAGATTTTATAAAAATTAACGAATTAATTTTAAGAGCTCAATCACAAGCTAGATATCATAATGAAAATAAAGGACATTTTGGTTTGTCACTTAAAAATTATGTTCATTTTACTTCACCAATAAGAAGATATTCAGATTTAATAGTTCACAGAAAATTAACCCAAATTATAACTAAAAATGAAAAGAAATCTGTTAATATACAAAATTTAAGTGAAATATGTGATCATATTTCAAGTACCGAAAGAAAAGCTGTAATTGCTGAAAGAAATACTATAGATAGATACATAGCTTTAATTTATTCAAAAAAAAATAATCAGACTTTTAATGGTGAAATAATTTCTGTAAAAAGTTTTGGTATATTTGTTAAATTTGATAATCATAAAAGTGAAGGTTTTATTCCTAAAAGGTTACTACCTAAAGATCACTATTTGTTTAATGAAAAAAAAGAATATCTTAAAGGAAAATCAAATTTTTTTAAGATTGGAATGTCTATATTAGTTAGTATTAAAGAAACAGATGTTTTTAAAGGTAAAATTTTATTAGATTACTGCAAACATATGTAATAATGTTTAAGGTTGACAAATTAACTAAATAGACATAGTTAGATAAAAGGAGTTTTTATGGCAAAGCCTGCATCTATACAAATTAAACTTGTTAGTTCAGCTGACACTGGATTTTATTATGTAACAAAAAAAAATCCTAGAAATCACCCTGAAAAAATGGAATTTAAAAAATACGATCCTAAAGCTAAAAAACACGTAATATTTAAAGAAGCAAAAATCAAATAATCAGCATTTTGATTTACTAACTTTTTCAATGCTGGTTAATTTACCTTTCATTTTATAGCTACCATAATCAACAGTGTAAGAATGTGCTATTCCGCTTTCATCTACATAAGCTATGACCTTAGTTTTAGGATCTGGGTTTTTCTGATTAAGATCGTAAAATGATAGTTGTATTGGCCAAACTTGTTTTTTTAATAAATCATTTTTTAAAGATACAATAGTATTAATTTTTTTTCCTATAAATGCAGATACAATTTTTACAAGATTATCTCTATCACTACCAAAAAAAACTTTTGCAGTATGAAATTTTACATTTTTTTTTGCGTTTTGAAGAAGAATTTCTAAATGTTCTGTTGGGAATAAAATATCGTTATTGAATGTAAATTTTTCATTATTTTTTTCAAAAATTATACCGTCTAATTTATTTTTATTTTTTTGTACATAACCAGAATAAAACATTTCTTTTTCAAAATCATTTTTATCTAAATGTTCAAAACTAAAGTTTTTTGCAGTAAAATCTTCAAAAGAACTAAAAATTGAAAAATTCTTTGAACTGTCTTTGTTATTTAAATTAAAAGTAATCGCAAATGTTTCTTCTAACGCCCAACCTTTACATTTTTTTTCAAGCAAAAAAGATGATTTTCCAGTCCCACCATCTACTATTGAGGATGTTTCGTTTGTTATAAATTCTAAATTATAATAAGCTTTATGCGAGACAATAGTTGACGATAAGCTAGTATTTACATATAAAAATGAAGTTATAATCAATATTAAACTGTATATATTTGAATTAATCATCACCTAAAATAACCAATACTCTAAACAATTAAAATTAAAATATTCATATGTTTTCTGAAAAAAATTTAATTAAAGATGATGTTTCTTTTAGCAAACTTGTCGATTCTTGTCTAGCTGAAAAAATTATTTCTATTGATACCGAGTTCGTTAGAAACAAAACATTCTTTCCTAAATTATGCTTGTTACAAATTGGAACTTCTAAAGGGTCATTTGCAATAGATCCAAATAAAACTAAAAATTTATTTCTCCTAAAAAAGATTTTAACAAATAAAAATTTATTAAAAGTTTTTCATTCACCCAGACAAGATATTGAAATTTTTTTTAATTTATTTGGAACTATTCCCAAAAATATATTTGATACTCAAATTGCATATTCTTTCATTAGTCAGGAATACCAAATTAGTTATGAAAAATTAGTTTTAAAAATATTAAAAATAAAATTAGATAAAACTTTTCAGTATTATGACTGGACTTTAAGACCAATAAATCAAAATCAACTTAATTATGCATTGAATGATGTCTATTACTTAAGAAAAATATATTTTAAGATAAAACAAAAATTAAAGATTAAAAATAGATTTGATTGGGCCATAGAAGAATCAAAAATTTATCTAAACAAAAAACTTTATCTAAATTCTCCAGAAAATTATTGGAAAAATATTTATCCATCCAAAGCTAAACATTTGAGCTTGATTAAGTTAAAAAAAATTTTTGAATGGAGAGAGAATAGATGTATAAATTTAAATATTAGTCGAAAATTAGTATTTAATGATAAAGATC
>CACIWG010000015.1 GCA_902590245.1 uncultured SAR116 cluster alpha proteobacterium
GATCACTCAAATGGGTGAAACTATGAAGAATGTCAATAATCAATTATCTGAATTAAGAATTGCTTCAGCAACCCAGTTAATGGGACATTCAGTTCTAGTTCCTGGAAAATTAGCACGACCAAACCAAGAGGGAATTATCAGTGGTGTTGTGGATTTGCCAAAAACAGCGTCAAACTTAAAAATTATTTTTGAAAGCGTAGAAGGAGAAGTCCTTCATGAAGAAAATTTAGGTCCCCAGGTTGCTGGATTGGTTGGGTTTCAATGGAAAGATCTACCAAAAGATATGATAGAGAGTAAAAAACAAATAATGATCAAAGCTTTTACTGGCAACCAAGGTGATGCAGATCAATTATCAACAAAAGTTTTTGCAAAAGTTGAAGGGACATCCAAAACTGATAATGGCTATATGCTTGAAGTTGAAGATTATGGATCAGTTGACCCATCACAAGTAGTAAGATTTAAGAATTAATTTATAGTATAAGGAGAAACAAAAATGTCGTTTTATACCGCTTTAACAGGTTTGAATGGATCTCAGGCTGACATCTCAGCAACTTCTAACAACATAGCGAACGTTGCGACTACAGGTTATAAGAGAAGTAAAGCTGAATTTGGTGATATTTTTGCAACTTCACCATTGCAAAATGCATCATCATCAATTGGTTCTGGTACTATTTTAAAAGGTATTAAACAGCAGTTTACACAAGGTAACGTTACATCTTCTCTTAATGCGCTTGATTTAGCGATATCTGGGCAAGGTTTTTTTGCATTAAGACCTTCTCTTACAACTAACCAAACTGTTTACACTCGAAATGGTTCTTTTTCAGTAAATAACGATAGATTTGTGGTTGACTCAGCAGGGCAGTATGTTTTAGCGCTTCCAGTATCTAACGACGGATCTGTCCAAGGTGGTGAAATTGCAGATGCTAAACCTTTGAAACTTGAGCTTGAAGCTGGTGAAGCAAAAGCTACTAAAAATTTAGCATTATCAGTGAATTTGCCTGCGTCTTCTACTGTATTTGCAAGTGCAGATGATTTTGATCCAACAAATCCTGAAACTTTTAATTCTTCAACTTCTGTAACTATTTTTGATAATTTAGGTAATCCAGTAATTGCAACTGCGTTTTTTATTAAGACACAAGCTGCATCTGGAGATAATGTTACACACAAATACCAAACTAAATTTATTGTTGACGGAAGAGAAGTTGAACCATCTTTAACGGAAGCTATTTCACCAACTGGACAAACTCTCGTTGTTGACAGATTTGGACAAGTAATTCCAATTGATGAAAAACCACAAATTATATCAGTTGCTCAAACACAACCATTATTTTTCTTAGATGATTTAGCGAACAAAACAACTTCTAAAGCAGCTACTATTTCTAATAAAGTTCTTGAAGATGCTGCTTTTACAACCACAGCTCCATCTATAACTGTTGTAACTGATCCATTACAATACTACACAACGTATGAAGCCAACCCAACATTGAATAAATCAACATATTGGGGAAAAGATTTTCTTACAGTAAGAGTCGATGATACGACTGGTAGTGCTGCATTTAAAAGTATTGACATCAGACCTGGAACTTACACTGCGGCTACATTAGCAAAAGAGGTTCAAAGAGCGATTAATGCAGGTCTTGGTGATGATTCAAAGTTATCAATAGATCCTGTTACTGATGGGAATTTTTCAATACAATTTAACCAATTAGATAATAATGATGAATTACAAACTTTATCCGCAATTAAGGTTGATTTAATGAAAGATAGTTTTGTGACTGAAGATTTATTTAGTTCTACAAGTGGCATTGAAAATGTTGCTTCTCCAAATTTTGAAAGACAACAATTTCTCGCTCATGCACAATTAAGAATTAATGATGCGCTAAATAGAGCTGCTGTTTCAGCTGACGGAGCAACTAATAACTCATCGACTTATGGTGTGAGTTCTTCACTTTTTGCGAGAGCAACAGGTACCAAGCTCGCGGGTGCAATTAAAGAAACAGAGGTTTTAAGTTTTAATTATAAACAACCGGCAACAGACTTGACTGACGAAAATTCAGTGACTAATGAAGAAAAATTTTTACTTCATAGCTATTACAATAATTCTCCAGTTTTAAAAGTTTTTGAGAAATCTCTAGATGTTACGGCAGTAAGTGGTAACACAATGGTTCAAGATGCAAGTGGAACTCTTAAAGTATATGTTAATGATCCTGAAAGCACAATCAGTTCAACTACATTTCCAACTGAGGTTTATATTGCTGGAGAATTTGATACAACTACATCCACAGTAAATAACATTAAATATAATGGTGCAAAATTCTCTGTTTCAAGTGCCGGTGTTGATGCCAGTGGAAATACATTTTTAAATTTAAAATCTGATTCAACTTCTGCGATAAATATTACTGATACCAAAATTAAAATTCTTCATACAGCTTCTAAAGATGTAGATGCATATTTTGAAGGTGGAACAGATGTTTTTGATAACCAGACAGATCATTTTGGAAGTAATAGAATAGTTTTAAAAGAATTAAATAAACATGCTTATCTTAATAAGAATGTTAAACAACCTAATACTTTATTGAATGGAGGAACAACCTCTGGAGATACAACAATTACTGTTGATACAACTGCCGGGTTTCCTTCCTCAGGAACTATAAAAATTGGAACAACAGAGGTTACATATTCTGGATTAACTAGTACAACGTTTACTGGTTGTTCTGGGACACCTACTGCAAATGATGATGTTGAGGTAAAGTTAGCTTCTTTCTCCAATGATATTTTTAGTAGTTTTCGTGATGAGTTAAGAAATACAACACCAACAGTAGCTACTATGCCATCTGCTGGAGGGACTTTGAATGTCCGCTCAACTGAAGGTTTTCCTGACACAGGAACAATACTGATAGGCGATGAAAAAATGACTTATACCGCAAAAAATGAAACTTCATTTACTATTGGTGCAGTTACTCAGGATGGTACTTCTTCATATTCGATACCAGATGGTGACCTAACAGCAAGTGTGGCTGCTACTGCTACTACATTTACCATTGATGCTATAACCAATGCTCCATTTCCTGAAAGTGGTACTTTATTATTGACTGACGTATCCGCATCAACTACTGAACAAGTAACTTATACAGGTTTCACTGTAGTAAATACAACTACAACATTACCTCAACCAAGTGCTACAGATGGTTCTTCAACTATCACATTTACTGGAGTAACACGAGGTGTTAATGGAACAACTGCATTATCTACTCTTGTTGCGAATGATACGGTTCAACTTTTACCAGAAATTAGTCTTGTTGAAAGCGTAGAAACAATGGGACTGGAGCAAAGACATACTACTGTAAGTTCAACTATTAACGATTCCGTAACGACAGTAACGGTTGCATCTACTGATGGGTTTGATGATAGTGGTTTTATAAGAATTGGAACAGAAGTTATTGCATATACAGGTAAAACGGCAACAACGTTTACAGGTTTAACAAGAGGTTCTGCGGGAACAACAGCTGCATCTCATAGTGCCACAGCAAATGTATTTCAAGAAATAGGTATTACGGATGATTGGGTTGATGAAAAAGACCCTGCACTTAAGATCACATATGATTCTTCTGGTCAGCATTTTAGTTTACAAGGTGTCCCTTCAAAAATTGGTACTTCTACTTCAAGTAAAATGTTTTCATTTTCAGCTTTTGCACCAGGAGAAGGTACAGGTGCAAATTCAATTGGGTTAAAAACTTTAGCAAACAAAGCTACTGCTAATATTGGAGGTGGAGCTGTTTTAAAGGCTGAATCAGTCGTCTTTAAGGGTGATCAGATTGCTGCTGATACACAAAGAGCTTTTGGTGTAGAGGTTTCTTATAATAACTTAACACGAAAGTTTGATATTTCTAGTGGAACAACTGGTGAAAATATTCCTGCAAACTCTGCAGTTGGTGTAGGTGACGCTGGGCAAGCTTCATCAAATATTGAAATTGGAAGACTTGCAATTGTAGATGGCGTTGCAACTGCTGCAACAGCTGGAACAGGTGGTACTAATGCATTATTAGGCGTCAATGCTACCACAGCTATATCAACAGCTACTGGTGAAGGTGCAGGAAAAGGATTACAGTCTACAGCTGCAGTTTTATCTGGGAAAACTTCTAATGAAGATTTATCCGAGGATTTCTTTTTATCTGAAGCAGCAGAAGAAACTATTTTTGTTGTTAACGTTAATGACATAACAGCTGCTATTAAGGTGCCAGAAGGCGTTTACAATGGAACACAATTAGCAACAGCTCTCCAAGAAAGAATTAATCAAATGGAAGATAGTACTGGTAACACTGTTAATGGTGTAACTGTTGTTTATGATACTGTATCAAACTCATTTAATTTTACTACTGGTACCACTGGTGCAAAAAGTAAAATATTCGTATCTGGAAGTACTAGATTAGGACTAGATAACTTAGAATTACAGACAGGATCTACTCCCTCCTTTGTAAATATGGCTAATGCTACAGCAAAGTCAGCCACAGGGCAGTCACTTTTTGTAAATGATGCAGGAACAACAACAACATTAGCTCCTGACAGCGCTTGGACACCTACTACTAATGGTACTTTTGCTAAAGTTTATTTAAGACCTGGAGAATTAACTTTTGATACACAAGGAAACCTAGTTAGTCCAATTCAAAAAGTTGGATATAAAGGAGACTTCGCTGCAAACGCCGATTTAGATCAGTCCGCATTATCCATTGATCTTGATTTAAATTTTAATGGATCAACTCAATTTGCATCAGATTTTAATGTAAGATCTGTAACTCAAGACGGTCAAACTGTTGGTAAGCTTGATGGTCTAGATGTGGCTTCAAACGGATTAGTAAGTGCTAACTATACAAACGGTTTAAACATTGCTCTTGGAAGATTAGTTACTGTAAATTTTAATAACCAAAATGGTTTAAAGCAGATTGGTAACGCTACATATGTGGAAACATCGGTTTCTGGTGTTGCAAATGTTGGTGAAGCTGGTGCTGATGGTTATGGTACAATCCTTTCAGGTTCTCTTGAAAGATCAAATGTGGATATTACCGAAGAACTTGTAAACTTAATTACAGCTCAGAGAAACTTTCAAGCTAATGCTAAAACCATTGAAACTAATACAACACTTACTCAGGCAATTATTCAAATTAGGGCATAAATTTAAAAAGGGTTTAATAAATGGATAAAAGTATATTTACAGCTTTAAATAGCATGCAAATTCTGAGAAATAATCAATCTGTTACTTCACAAAATTTATCAAACACTAATGTACCCGGGTTTAAAAAAGATATACATGCAAATTTTGGATCATTATATCTCGACAGAGAAAAAGGTATAGATCCAAGAGTTTATGCTTTGAGTGATGTAGGTGCGTTTGACAATAGTCAAGGGGCTTTAAAACCTACTGAAAGACCTTTGGATTTATCCATTGATGGTGATGGATTTTTTTTAGTAAATCCCAAAAATGGAAATCAAGCTTTATCAAGAAGAGGGGATTTTAAAATTGACCAAAACCGCATTTTAATTGATAACACTGGTGCTCAGATTTTATCAGTAGATTTAGAACCAATTGAAATACCACCTTTTCAGAAAATTTCAATTGCAAGAGATGGAATAATTACTATTCAACCTTTAAATGCTGAGCCTGGAGAAGAAATTAATGTAGGACAAATTGGTACTACCAGAGGAACAGAAAATGTAAAATTAGTTAAATCATTAGATGGGTATATTAGAACTGAAGAAGGTGGGATACCTGAGCCTGATCAATTATCAACTATTATTTCTGGGTTTTTAGAGAGTTCTAATGTAAAAAGTGTAGATCAATTAGTAGCTGGAATAGAACAGTCTAGAGCTTATGAAATAAATGTGAAATTTATAACTACTGCAAAAGAACTCGATGAGGCTGGAGCAAGTTTGATGAGAATACCAAATTAAATTTTTTTGGCATATGTATTGCAAACTCCTAATAGATGAATATTAGGAGTTTTTTTTATGTCAAATGCAATGCATGTAGCTAAAACTGGTTTAAATGCGCAAAATAAACGAATGCAAGTAATTTCAAATAATTTAGCGAACGTAAATACAACTGGTTTTAAAAGAGATAGAGCAAATTTTGAGTCACTATTGTATCAAGTTTTAAAAACTTCAGGTGCTCAAACAACTGGCGAGACTAGAAATGTTTCAGGTTTTAATGTTGGAACTGGTGTGAAGATTATAAATACTGATAAACTTTTTTCTCAAGGAAACATTGTTACAACTGATAATGCTCTTGACATAGCTATTGATGGTAGTGGATTTTTCCAAATCTTAAATCCTGATGGAACTTTGTCATATACGAGAGCAGGAACTTTTGGGAAAAGTGCTGAAGGATTACTAACAACATCGTCTGGTTATGTTCTGCAACCTGAAATTGAAATTCCTGAAGGTGTTACGTCTATAAACATATCTTCTGATGGAATTGTTTCTGTTCAAGTGCCAGGTCAGGTTGAAGCAGAGGAAGTTGGACAGATACAATTAGCTGACTTTGCAAATCCAACAGGGTTACAACCAATTGGGCAGAATTTACTTATTGAAACACCAGCAAGTGGACCTCCAATTGTTGAAAACCCATTTACTAACGGTTTTGGTAAGTTAGTGCAAGGCGCTTTAGAAAGCTCTAACGTAAATGTAGTTCAAGAGTTAGTTGATATGATTGAAACTCAAAGGGCCTATGAAATCAATTCAAAAGCAATTTCAGGAGTTGATGATATGTTAAGGTTTGTTAACCAAAATTTATAAGAATTTGAAGAAGACTAGAAAATGAAAAAGTTTATTTTAAGTTTAATATCAATACTTATGTTAAATAATTGTTCAACTTATGTTGAGGAAGCAATAAATAAAGACTTTAAGCCACTTGTTCCAACAATTACAGAAATGCAAGCAACCAAAGCAAATAATGGGGCAATATATAGTACTTCTTCGCCTGGATTATTTTCTTCAGACAAAAGAGCTCATCAAGTTGGTGATATTTTAACAGTTCAATTAAATGAAACATTTTCTTCAACAAAGTCAGTTACAAGTCAAAGTGCTAAAGAGGATTCAATTGGTGCTGAGGTTGGACCAACTGGAATTTTAAAAAACTTTGCTGGACTTGGAGGCAGTGTTTCTAAATCAAATAGTTTTAAAGGATCTGGTTCAGCATCTCAGTCAAATTCACTAACAGGATTTATATCTGCTACAGTTGTAAAAGTTTATCCAAATGGTAATTTGGAAATAAAAGGTCAAAAAAGATTAAGATTAACAGACGGATCTGAGTATGTAAGATTAGCTGGTATAGTAAGACCTCAAGACATTAGCTCTTCAAATACTGTGTCATCAAACTTAATCGCTGAAGCACAAATCGAATATGTTGGCTCTGGAACTTTATCAAACGAATCTGCGCCAGGTTGGGGAAGTAAATTTTTAAGAGCAATTTCACCATTTTAGGAGAAACTATGAAATTTGAAAAAAAATTATTTTTAATTATTTCACTATTTACTCTTTTTTTTTCTATCTTAAGTCAAGCAAAAGGAGATAGGTTAAAAGATCTTGTAAGTTTTGCTGGAATTAGAAGCAATCAACTTCTTGGTTATGGACTTGTAGTTGGTTTAGATGGAACAGGAGACTCTGCTTCTAACTTAACACTTCAAAGTATGGCATCTACAGTGTCACAATTTGGTTTAAAAGTTGGTCCTGCTGATATTAGCGCAAAAAATGCAGCTGCTGTTATGGTAACAGCTGAGTTAAGACCTTTTACTAAAGTTGGACAGACTATTAATGTTACAGTTTCCTCAATGGGAAAAGCTAAAAGTTTAAGAGGTGGTACTTTATTAATGACCCCTTTAAAAGGAGCTGATGGCCAGGTATACGCAATCGCTCAAGGGAATTTAGCTGTAGGTGGCTTCGGTGTCGAAGGTAAAGATGGTTCATCTTTATCAGTTAATATCCCAACAGTTGGATCAATTGCAAACGGAGCTACAGTTGAAAAAATGGTGGAAACTCCATTTATAAAAAATAAAAATTTTGTAATGAATTTGCACCAAGGAGACTTTACCACAGCAAATAGAATTGTTGAAGAAATTAACAAGCTTTTTGGACCAGGTGTATCTAGAGCATTAGATGGCACATCAATCAGTGTAAATGCACCTAAAGATCCTTCTCAAAAAGTTTCATTTATGAGTTTATTAGAAAATATTGAAGTAAAACCAGCTTCTCCAGTTGCAAGAGTTGTTGTAAATGCAAGAACTGGAACTGTTGTTATTGGTGGTGACGTAAGAGTTACACCTGCAGCTGTTAGCCATGGAAGCCTTACTGTAAAAGTACAAGAGAATACTACAACAACACCCGGTCAAACAACTACTACACAAAATGCCAATACTACTGTTACAAATACAACAGATCCAGTAACAAATGAGGATAGTGAAATAACAGCTGGTGCTGAGAATGTTTCTGCATTTGTTTTTGATGCTGGAACAACTTTATCTGACATTGTTGACGCTATAAATGCAATAGGGACAAACAGTGCCGATTTAGTCGCTATTTTGGAAGCATTAAGAGAAGCGGGTGCATTAAGAGCTCAAATGATTATTATTTAAGAGACTTAAATGGATGAAATTACTTTAAAATTGAATACACAGCATAATTATAAAAATAATGTTGAAACTAATAAATTTGATTCGAATAAAAAACTAAAAGAATTAAAGGAAATTTCAAATCAATTTGAATCAATTTTTATTAATGAAATTTTAAAACAAGCTAGACAAAATAAAATAAAAAATGGTCTTTTTGACTCTGAGGCAATTAATACATTTAACTCTATGATTGATCAAAAATACTCAGAAATTTTATCTAAAAAAACAAATTTTGGAATTTCAGATGCCTTATTCAATCAGTTTAAGGCTCAAGTGATTAATGAAAGAGAAAAATAAGTGGCTAGTTTATTTGAAATAGGTAAATCCGGTGTACAAGCTTATAGACAAGCTTTGTCAGTTACTGGTCAAAATATAGCTAACGTAAACACAGAAGGGTATAATAAAAGAGCTGCTGACCTTGAAGAAGTTCCAAGCGTTCAAGGAGGAGTAACAAATGTTCCAGATCAATCAGGATTGGGTGTTAGGGTTAATCAAATTAGAAGATCATTTGATGCATTTTTATCTTCTAACTTAAGAGATACAAACAGTGAATATGAGAGATTAGATGGCTTTGTAAATAAATTAAACAAATTAGAAAATATGTTACTTCCAAGTGATAGCGATCTTGGAACGTTTATAGGAAGATTTTTTAATTCATTACAAGATGTTGCATCAAGACCTGATGAGTTATCAGCAAGAACTGTTGCATTAGAAAATGGTAAAGCTCTTGCAAATTCATTTAATAATTATGACAATCAATTAAAAAACTTTAAATCAAGTGCTCATAAAGAGGTGCAAGATGATTTAAAAATTGTTAATTCATTTGTTGATCAACTAGCTCAAGTAAATAAATTAATAATGAGTGGAGGATCAAAGAACACCTCACCTGATATTCTAGATGCCAGAGATCAATTACTATTAGATTTGTCAAAATATATCAATTTTACAGTAGATTATGGCGATAGTAATGATGCTATTATAAGATTAGGAAATTCTGGAAATGGTAAAATTTTATTGGAAAAGACAAATAAATCAATTTTGTTGTCAGATATTCAAGAAGGAAGATTAATTTTTAATATTTCTAGAAATGGAATAAATTCAATAAACAACGATGTATCCTCAGGATTATTGTTCGGATTAAAGAATTTCTATGATTTTGTTGGAGAAGTAGAATCTGAAATTAATCAATTAGCTTTGAAATTGACACAAAACTTTAACGAAATACAACAAAATGGTATCGATTTAAATGGTAAATCAGGTATTTCAATGTTTTCTATCAACTCAATGAAACCAAAAATTCAACAAAACGTTGGAGGTTTCAATGTAGATATGATTGTAGGTAATGAAAATCTCATTAATCAAGAAAAAATAAAATTCAAATATCTTGCCTCATCAAATAGTTGGGAAGTATCAAGTTCTAAAGGAATAAAAATTTATGGTAATAATAATTTAAATTTCGAGGGATTTAGTGTAAAAATAAGAGGTCAAATATCTGACAATGATCAATTTATAATTGAACCAAATTCATCCAAAGCCTCCGCATTTTCTTTTTTATTAAAAGATCCTTCATCTCTAGCTGCTGCATCAAAACAAATTATTTCATCAAGTTTAGATAATATTAGTAAAGCTGACTTAAAAATAATTGGAAAAGAAAATATCATAAATAAAAGTAATATTAAAAATATTGATGAAGTCTTTTCTTCATCAAATAATCCCTTGTTAGCAACAAAGTTTTTGAATGATGGTGCTTTTACAATAATTAACCCAAGCACAGAATCTTTTAATTTATCTTCTTTAGCAGATCAATCATCTGTACAGTTTAATCTTTATGATAGTCAAATTAAAGGGTTTTCAAATATTACAATAAATTTGTCAGATGGTAATTCATTGACATTAACCTCTGCAACTGAAGATCCAGGAGATGGAATAAGAACAGTGGAGGAGTTAGCTCAATATTTGAATTCTGGATTAGCTTTAGATGGGAAAAACGAACATAATTTCAGAAAATATGGACTTTTTGCTTCTGGTGGGAATGGTGCACTTACAATAAACTCAAGTAATGCGAGTGTAACATCAGCTTCAATTTTATCGAACGGTAACACATACTCTGCAAGTATATCACAAATTGAAACTTCTGATGCATCAGCAAGTAAAATTCAGCTGTTCACAAGAGATGGAAGACATATATCAGGAACAGCACTAAACTCATCAGAAATTGCAAAAATTATTAAAGAAAATAATGGTTTTCTTCAAAATGCAGAATACAAAAATGATTACTTGAATCTAAATTATCGAGGGATTGACAGTAAGAGAATTTCAACTTCTGGTGATTACTTTTTAGACTTTGGTGCTAATATTAGTTATGACAAACAAGCGACTGATAATGATGGTTTGTTCACTAATAAAGATGCATCAAGTTTAAGTGGTTCCCTTACTTTAGATGGTGTTCTTAGTAATTCAAATGATCTAGATTCTTTTGTAACAATTACAAGCGCTGGCAATGATTCTTCTGTAAATTTTACAATAAAGGGCTATGACCAAGATGGAAACTTTCAAGCAGAAACAATACCTGGTGGTAATGCTACAAGTGTTACTGGTGAAAAGATTTTTAAGTCTATTTCATCAATAACTTCAAGTGCAAATGCTGATGGAGAACTCAAAATAGGATTGAAAGCATCAGGTTATAGTTTAAAGATAACTAATGATCATGATCAATTTAAAACAATATCTATACCTATAAATTCATCAGCTTATTATTCAGCAAAAAAACTGAATGAAAATTTAGCAGGCACAGGAGTTGTTGCTTCTGCTAAAACAATTTTAGCTCTTGGGCCTTTAAGCAAATCTGGAAGTGGTACATTTAGTTTTGATTTAAATGGAAGTAATACTGATAAAGTTTCTATTACTGCTAATGTAGATTCAGATGATTTATCTGGTTTAGCTAAACAAATAAATCAATTCACATCTCAAACTAACATAAGAGCTGTAAGTACATCTGATTTTGATAGAGTTATTTTAATTTCTGATGATGGATATGATATTGAAATGACTAACATTGTGTCCCCATCAGATGTTTCAATGGCTATTCTAAATAATGAATTTGAAATGTTACATGACAGATTTCATTGGATAGATATTAGTGACGAAAATGAAAAAAGTGCCTTTGTTAAGGGAAATATAAGATTTGAATCAAGTTTGAATTTTAATTCTCAAATTGATAGTGGACAAATTATTAGTGCAAAACAGGATCCGTCATTAAATAATTTTTATGATATAAAGTATAATTCATCAGGAGAAATTATTAATTTTAAACCTATCTCAATGGGTTTATTAGATGATAATTTAGATAACGAAAATGGAAAAAAAGCGCAAGCTGGATTATCAACATATGGTATAAATATTCCACTCAGTAGTTACAGAGTTTTTGCAAAAGATGATGATAGTTTATTAACAAGTTCTAACCCAGGTGCGGCTGGTGCATTAACCCTAAATGGTGCCTTGGTCAATGAAACTAATTTAAATTCTTCAATTACAATCAATTGCTTGGGAGATGAAACAAGTAATACTTTTATTATAGTAGGAAAAAATGTTGATGGTAATACTATTACTGAAACAATTACAGGTAAAAATGGTGAAAGAGTTCAATCAGCTCAAATATTTAAATCAATTACATCTATAACAACCACTGCAACAGCAAGCGGGAATATTGAAATAGGAACACGTGGAAGACAAAAACTTATCGATTATGACTCTCTTGTAAAAAATGATACTTATTCTTCTGGTGCGATTACCATGAAGGGGGTATTATCTACTGCAGATTATTTAAATGCTAAAATAAGAGTTGAGTGCTCTGAAAATGAAACAACTAACAGTTTTACCATAAATGGCATTGATATGGATGGAAATACAATTAGTGAAACCATTCAAGGTGCTAATGGAACTTCTGTTGAAGGTACTCAAGTTTTTAAAAAGGTTACTTCTATAACTGCAGCAAGCAACACTACTGGCAACATAATGATTGGAACTGTAGTAGGAGATAGTTCTTGGGTTGCACAAATTGATGCCAATATTTTAGATGCTGATACTTCTCAAGAGATTTCTAAAGAATTGATAAAGGAACTTAGAAAAGAGTCTCCAACAACTTTGTTGAAAGGTAAAGTCATTAATCAATTACCTAAAGAAGGATCAAAACTCGCATTAACATTTGAAGGTCAAAATTATGAACTTGAAATGAAATCAGGCGAGTTAGTTGTTAACGGATTAGAACAAAACAGAGTCATAGCATTGATTGAAGAAATGTCATCATTAGATGTAGATGCTCTCGCTAAATCACAAAGTGTAAATGCTGGAGCAAGCTTTACACTTAATGGAGATAATGCCTCAACAACTTTTCTTGGAACTAGAGTAACCATCAAGTCTGTTGAAGACGAAACTAATAATAGTTTTACAGTAACTGGTACCGATCTTGACGGTAATTCTATTTCTGAAAAAATATTTGGTGGTGAAAAAAATCAAAATGTATCTGGATTAAAAATTTTTAAGACTATTACGGCAATTTCTGCTACCAGTACTTCTTCTGGAAATATTGAAGTAGGGACTGCTCCTGGATATAAACTTTCAATTTCGGCTGAAGGCACTATTGAAGGAGACCAATTTGAGTTAGTACAAAATACAAGTAACTTATCAAACGCTTCTAATTTTGGTTTAACAAATGCTACAACGACTTTAGTTGGAAACTTAATTAAAAAGCCATCATTCTATGATAATGAAGAAAATATTCCATTAAGACTTTCAGTTAATACAGGTGATGCTTATGTGGATTTCAATATTAAGCTTGCTGGAGATTCTAGTACTTCACAACTTTTTTCTTCAAACTCAATTTCTTCAAGTAGTGCATTAAGTATAAATACGACGAATTTATTAGCAGGAAAAGTAACAATTTCAACAGCTTCTGGAGGTAACCAATCTTCAACTGAGTTTACAGTTGTCGGAACTGATATGTCTGGCTCTGCTCAAACAGAGGTCATTACTGGAGCTTTAGGAGGACAGACATCAACTGGATTGAAAGTATTTAGAAAAATCACATCAATTACTACTGGAGCATCTGTTGGAACTGGCAATGTAGAAATTGGAAAAGATTCACAACCAGTTTTTTATAATAATTCTAGGGATATAAATCTTATCTCTTCTGCAACTGTTTCAGCTAATACGTCATTGGGAACCGTAAAAAGTCACACTGGGTATGGTGGAAAAGTAAAATTATTTACAGCTGATGGAGGAAATCAAACTTCTACAACGTTTACTGTTAATGGAACAGATGTCGATGGTAATGCTATGTCTGAAACTATAACTGGTGCAAATGGAAATCAATTTGTAATAGGAACTAAAACATTTAAAACTATAACAAGTATTTCGGCAGGAGGTACTGTAGGAACTGGTAATGTCACAGTTGATTATGCTGTGAATTCAGATGTATCTTTTTCTCCACCATCTGGGGTTAGTCTTGTATGGGAGGATAATAAAGGTGGAAGTTCAGATAATGATAGCTTGGTTACATCTAAAGCAATAGGATCTGTAGCAGCACTCCAATTTGATGGAGTATTAAGTACAACAGATGATGATAGTTTATTTACTTCAAAACAGATTAATTCAGCTGATCTTTTGAATTTAGATGGTGTATTAAATAGTAATAAAAACCTATATGCAAAAGTTCAATTTACATTTGCAGGAAATGAAACTGGTAAAACATTTACTGTAGCTGGATATGATAAAGATGGTAAATATCAAACTGACATTATTAATGGTGGGTCTGGGACTGTAAATGGTTCTGTAGAGTTTAAAGAAATATTATCTATAACACCCTCGTCAGCTTCAACTGGTGATGTCAAAATAGGAACTCTTGCTCAGTCTGCATTAGTTAATGGGTCAAGTGTAACAATAACTTCAGGAAGTGATTTAACCTCAAACAAGTTTACTGTTACTGGTACTGACATGTTTGGCAATTCAATAACAGAGGTAATTACTGGAGGTAATAATTCTACTGTCTATGGTAAAAAAGTTTTTAAATTGATTACTTCAATAGTTCCATCTGCAACTGAAACTGGTAATGTTTCTATTGGCACTCAAGCAACTGGAAGATTTTCAATTTCTCATAATATTGGAAAAAATGACATAATTCTCTCAAGAGATCCCAATAACCGTAATGTTTATGGATTTAAAACTAAAAATACAAGAGCTATTGTGAAAAATGATGGTATAGAATTAGTTTCATTAAGTGGAAAGCCAATCCAAGCTAAAGTACCAGAAAATTCAACAAAAAATATTGTTTCAGAACAAATTATAATTTCTAATTTACCTCAAGAAGAGCTTGTAGCTGTTGTTATGAATGGTGGTGCAAAAAAAATAAGTTCAGAATATAAGATTCTAGAAAATGCTCCAAAATTAGACAATACAGAATATGAAATTAAAATTGACAAAATTAATAAAAATAAAGTTGAAATTTTTGATAAAAAATTTGGTCATTCAATTTCAACTCGAATTCTTGATCAAAACAGATCTTTTGAAGCTATCGGGTCAAGGTTTCAGTTCTCTGAGGAAGCAATTATAGGAGATAGTTTCATAATTTCTAATAATGCTAAAGGTACAGGAGATAATAGAAATGTTTTGAATATGTTAGACCTTCAATTAGAAAAGATGAGAGATCAAAATAAAGGAAATTTTCAAGAAATTTTTTCAAATACCGTTGCTAAAGTTGGATCAAATGTTCAAGCAAATGATTTGTCTCTAACTGCTGCAAATAGTAATAAAAAAGCCGCTGAATCAGCTCAAAGTGAATTTGCTGGAGTAAGCCTTGATGATGAAGCTTCTCATTTACTAGAGTTTCAACAAGCTTATCAAGCATCGGCACGTATATTGCAAACAGCAAGAGAGCTATTTGAAGCTTTGATAAAAGTAGTTTGATATGAAAGTTAGTACAAAATTATTTAATGAACAACAAATTCGTCAATTTTCATCTTTAAATGAAGATATTCAAAAATTACAAGATAAAATTTCATCTGGTAAAAATATTGTCGTTGCATCTGATGATCCTGTAGGGTCAGTAAATTTATCTGGTTACAAGACAGTAAAACAACAATTAGACCAATATTTAAAAAATGTTAACTCTGCTCAAACAAGATTAAGCTTAGTTGACACAAATTTACAAAATTTATCAACAATAATGATAAGAGCAAATGAACTTTTGATTCAAGCATCTAGTGATGTTTTAGGGAGAAGTGATAGAGAAGCAATAGCTTTAGAAATTAATGAAATGAAAGAAGAATTATTATCGCTTGCAAATCAACAGGATGCTAATGGTTCTTTTATATTTAGTGGTTATAAAAGTAAAGAACAGCCATTTCAAAAGAACTTGAATGGTGAAATTAAATATCATGGAGATTCAGGAATTTCATCATTATCTATTTCTGAAACAATGATTGTGGAAACTTCTGTTGATGGAGAATCATTATTTCAAAAAGTAAAAGACTCTTCAGGTTTAGCAGTATCTATGTTTACTATGCTCGAAAATGTTTCACATTCAATCAGAACAGCCTCAAGTGCTGTTCATGCTACTAATGCAAATACTCACGCTGAATTTGAAATAACAAATAGTGATTTTGGAACTTGGTCATTTGAAATTACAGGGCATGCAGGAACAGCAACTATATCTGTTGAGTTAACAGGCGAAGATCCTGCAGATATAATTAAAGCAATAAATGATGCAAATATTGGTATAACTGCATCACAATCATCTACAAATCCAAAGAAAATTAAATTAGATGGAAGTCAACAAGGGATAATTGAAATAAAAAATTTAGAAATTCCTTATATAAATCATGCTCAGGAAGTTCCTACGTCATTTATTACCTTTGACCCTTTGGATGCAAGTGGAAATAAAATTGGTCACTCTCAGACTTTATATGACAATAATCAACTAACAACATCTCAATTAAATAATATTGCTGATTCACAAGTTCATATAGCTAATTTTAGAGGAAAAGTTGGTGCAAAATTAAATTTATTAGAAAGGCAGTTCGAAAATTTGAACCAAAGAGATTTAGCAATAAAAAAAGATTTGAGTGATTTAGAAGATGCGGATTTAGCTAAATTAGTAACTGATTTAAAGTCACAACTAACTGGCCTCCAAGCAAGTCAGCAAGCTTTTGTAAAAATATCTGATTTGAATTTATTTAATTACCTAAAATAAATTAAAAATTATCTAAAATGTCTGTTGGTTTTTTTATTAATTCTCCAAACCAATCAAGTTCTTCAACTTCTAAAATATCCCATCCAGGTGGCATGTCTTCGACAGTATGGTTTCTCAACCCGAAAATTGTTGCTCTAAAAATTTTTGTAACATTTTTGATTTGGTACTCTTTTTCTTTAATAGGGTCTAGAGCTGACGAAAAAACACCTGAAATCTTTCTCTCTGCACCATTAGCTTTAAAACAAACTCTCCTATAGTTATACCTATCAATATAGTTGGTAGCTTCATCGTTAGCCTCAATTTCAGACAAAAATTGAAGAATTTGTTCTGAGCATTCTGATAATTCTTCAAATTTGATTTCGTTATATTTTTCTGATAATCCTGATGCATATTTTCTAGCAACTGAATTCAAAGAATTTTCACTAGCTAGAAATTCTTTAGCTGTTAAAGCGCTACATACACCAAATATCCATTCTGGACAAAAATTTGACATTATCTCTCTAAAATCAATAATTATATCTAGTATTTTTTATAATTTTTATTTTTTAAATTCAAGACAATATTTTATTTTTATTTAATCTCTTTCCATCCAGATAAAATATCGGCAATTACATTTGCTGATGATATAATACCATCTGTTTCAAGTTTTCGATAATCATCTATCACAGATCTTCTACAATAGTCATATAAATTAAATAAATTACTTGCTATTGGTTCGCCTTTTTTAAAATCAAGACTATCCATTAAAATCATAAGAGAAGTAAGAGATTTTGCAAAACTTTTTGACTTTTCTGGACTAGTTTTAGATTTTGTTTTTATTGCATCAGCTAATATGTGTAGATTGACGTAAAGCTCTTCTAATACGATTTTAATAAAGTCATATTTCGAAGCACCTTCCACTTTAGATATTATGTCAATATCTTTATATTGTGACATCATGTGATGGAAATTCATTTGTAAACCTATATGTCCTTTCAAAAATATAAACGACATAGTTTAAATAAATTTAGTAAAATTTAATTTTTTTCAATATTTTTAATATCTTTGGCTATTTCATCATAACTTTTTAAAATTTCGTTTTCTGTAATTGTACCAAGTATCAATGATTCTTTATCAACAACTGGCACGCTTTCCCCTACAAAATTAGATAATATTTTGATTGATTCTAGTAATGTATTATCAGGTTTTAATTTAATTACTTTTTTTTCTTTATATAAAATTGCTTTAACATTTTTTTTGTCAAAAATATCAATTACTTTTACTTTACCAGCAAATTTACCCTGCTCATCTTTAAAATAGGCTTCAGTAACATTCTGTGATTTAAATAATTTTAATGCATCATTTACTGATATATTTCTGTCAAATAATAGAAAATTTTTATCAATTAAATTTTTTATTTGGATTTGACTCATATAAATATATTCTCTACCAAAACCAATGTTGATATTTCTTGTTTTTAGTTGAGCATCAAAGAAACTTGATCCAAAAATCATGTAAGTAATTAAATTACTGATCGCAACAGAAAAAATTGAAGCTATCGCATATTGATAAGATCCAGTTAATTCTAAAACTAAAACTACAGCAGTAATTGGACCACCAATAATGGAACTCGCAACTGCAGCCATACCAGAAACCGCTAATATTTGGCTTAAATTTTCACTTATACCTAATAACGGAACATAATAAATCATTGCTCCAACACAACTTCCAATTAATAAAGCGGGTGATAATACACCACCAAACAATCCAAATCCTATACATAAAGAAGATAAAACAATTTTAAATGTGAGTAACATAAATAAAAAAAGTAAAGTATTATTTTCAATAATTACACTTTTTATTGTTTCAGAACCAAGCCCTATTACTTCTGGAAAAAATATTCCACAAACACCGCATAGTAGAGCAGGAAACAAAGGCTTATAATAAAAAGGTAAATCAATTTTGTTTGCTTGTTTAGTAAAAAATAATAATGATTTCATAAAAATAAAAGCTATGAAGCCTGACATAAATCCAACTATAATGAGTCCAGGGATTGATTGGATGAATTGAAAACTAATCTCATTAAATTTAAAAGTTGGTTCAACTAAATTAACCCATCTTGCTAAAAAACTTGCTGAAACAGATGCCAAAGAAATTGCTGTTAAAGCCCTCATTGAGAAATGTCTTAAAATAACTTCATGAGCAAAGATAATTCCCGCAAGAGGTGAGCTAAAACCTGCCGAAATAGCAGCTGCAACGCCTGAACCGATAATAATGTCATGTGGTATATTAGGAATAAAACTTCTACTTCTTAAAAATGCCCCAAGTGTTCCACCAAAATGTACTAATGGACCGTAAATACCTACAGAAGCACCACCAGAAATAGAAAAAAAGGCTGCTATAGTTGATAAAAATCCACTTTTTGTGTCTAATGAGCCTGCTTTTTGATGTGCTGCGTAAATAGTATCTGCAGGTCCGTGCCATCTTGTAACACCAAAAACTTTGATTAATAAACCAATAAGTAATCCAGCGATCATACAAGCTAGTAATGGAAAAAAACTAAATTCAAACATTTCAACATATAAAAAACTATATGAATCTTGTGATTGTATTAGGCTAAATACTTTATTTGCCACGAATGAAAAAAATTGAGCAACTATTGAAACTATTATACCAACAACAATTGCAGTAAAAACTAAAGCAAAATTAATCTTTAATATTTCTAAAATATTTTTTTTCATAAAACTCAATTCCACTCACAATTTTATAATATTAGTTGGCATATATTTTGCAATATTAAGTTTTTGGAGATTTATATGAAGAATACTTTAAATGTCGGAATTTTAGGATGTGGCAGAATTTCCTCAACTTATTATGATTGTTTTTCAAGGGGAATTGATGGAATTAAATTGTCGAGTGTTTCCGATTTAATAGAGTCCAAAACTAAGAAATTTGTGAAAAGATTTGATTGTAATTATTACCAGGATAGCAAGAGTTTTATAAACGATAATGAAATTGACGCTGTTATCATTCTAACGGAAAGTGGAAATCATTACAGAGACGCAAAACTTGCTCTAAATAATGGAAAACATGTGATTACAGAAAAACCAGCTTGTTTAATTCCTAACCAAATAACAACTTTAGGTAAGTTAGCAAAGAAAAATAATTTGATGTATGCAACTATTTACCAAAATAGATTTAATCCGGCATTGAAGAAAACTAAAGAAATTGTGGAAAAGAAACTTTTGGGAAACATTAATATGATTTCTGCTAGAGTAAGGTGGTGTAGAGAACAAGATTATTATGAAGATGGATGGCACGGAACATGGAAAATGGATGGCGGTGTTGTATCTCAACAAGCTATTCATCATTTAGATGCACTTCAATGGATAAGTGGAGGAGTTAAAAAGGTCGTTTCTCATTCATCTAATCAAATTAATAAACTTGAAGCAGAAGATACAAATATTTCTTTATTAGAATTTGATAATGGATCAGTTGGAACATTTGAGGCAACAACATCAGTCAGACCAAAGGATTATGACGCAGAAATTTCAATTTTTGGTTCTGAAGGTTTCATCGTGGTTGGTGGATTGTCAATGAATAAAATAATCGAATTAAAGTCATCAAAGATTGATGACTGCATTAAAATCAAAAAACAGTTTTCTGAAAATGTAAAACATGGTTATGGAGTATCTCATCCAAGAATTCTCGATGAAACACTTAAAAGACTTAAAGAAGGTATAATTGAACCACCTATTGATTACATAGAAGCAAAGAAAAGTGTTTTATTGATGAATGCTATTTATGAGAGTTCAGATAAAAAAAAGTGGGTTAATTTAAATTCAAAAAATAAATTTAATAAGTTGGGGAGATAATTATGGATGACTTAAAAAACAACTTTGATGTTGATAATAAAATACCTGGTAAAGATATAACAAATGAGGATTTACAATCTAAATTTCCCTTGGCAGCAAAAAAACATTCTAAACATAAAACAATTATAAAAGTAGGTAATCACCAAATAGGTGGAGATGAATTAATTATTTTTGCAGGACCAAACACAGTTGAAAACAAAGAAATGATTATTGAAACTGCTAAGCAAGTGAAAAAAAGAGGTGCACACTTTCTAAGAGCTGGTGCATATAAACCACTAACATTTCCATATAGAAGCAGTAGTTATTTTGAATTAAGAGAAAAAGGTATTGAATATTTAAAAGAGGCAAAAGAATTAACCGGCATTAATATCATAACAGAAATCATGCATATTGAAAAAATTGAAGAGATATCTTCTGTATCAGACATTCTTCAAGTAGGAACAAGAAATATGCAAAATTATCCTCTTTTGGAAGCTTTAGGGAAACAAAAAAAACCAGTAATGCTAAAAAGACATTATGGAGCATCATTAAGAGATTGGCTTGGAGCAGCAGAATATATTCTTTACAATGGAAATCCAAATGTTATTTTGTGTGAAAGAGGTGTAAGTGTAACTCACACACACAGGTCAACCTCAAGATTTTTATTGGATTTACAGGTTATACCAGCAGCAAGAGATTTTACTCACTTACCAATTATTTCTGATCCTTCTCACGCTACTTTTTGGGCAGATTGGGTTCCATCAATGTGTTATGCATCTGTAGGAGCAGGTGTTGATGGTGTTATGATAGAAGTACATCCAGATCCAAAGAACGCTGCTACTGATCCTCTGCAACCAATTGGTTTTGAAGATTTTTCAGAAGTAATGAATAAAATGAATAAAATACATAATATTTTAAAATCATAATATGGAGAATTATACATTAATCTTAGGAGAAAACCCTTCTAAAGGAGCACGTTCTCCCGTTTTATGGAACAAAACGTATAGTCATTTTAATATAAGTCAAAAAATGTATCCAAAAGATATATCATTCAATGAGTTTGATATAGAAATTCCAAAAATATTTAAAGATTATAATTTTCTTGGTGGTGCTGTAGCTGTACCTTATAAAGAAAAAATAATTCATTATACAGAAAATAAAAAAGATATTTTATCAGGCCCTCAAGCTGTAAATTGTTTAGTAAGAAAAGACAATAAACTTTATGGGTATAATACAGATGGTATCGCAACCTTAAATATTTTAGAAAAAAATACTAATATCAAATCGATTGAACAAATAATTTTGTTTGGAACAGGTGGCATGGCGAAGGCTGTGATTTCTGAAATAAAAAAAAAGTATCCTGAATTAAAATTATTAATTTTGGATAGAAATAATGATTGCCTGATTTCTCAAAATGGAAAATTAATAAAAACAAATGATGTTGTAAATAAGTCTCTCACAAGTATATTTATTAATTGTTCTTCTGCAGGATATTTTAATGATATAGAAATTGGAAAAATTAATAAAAAAGTTTTTGAAATACATCCTTATTTTTTTTCTTTAGAAAATAAAAATGATTATTTTGAACAATGTTTGTCTACAATAAGATCATTTAAAGATGTAAGATATATATTAGATGTAATTTATCAGCCTGAAAAAACTTTATTGTTAAATTTAGCTAATTATTTAGGAATACCAAGTCAGAATGGGTTGGAAATTAATTTACTTCAAGCAGCTATTGGATTTCAAAAGGTAAACCCTAGCCAGAAATTGAATGAAATTTTTGAAATTATGAATTCATAATGTCGAAATTTAAAGCATCCATAATCATTAGAACTAAAAATGAGGAACAATGGATACCTTATTGTTTAGAAGCTGTTATAAATCAAAATTATTCTCATAAAGAAATTGTTATAATTGATGATGCTAGTACTGATAATACACTAGATATTTTAAAAAATTATCCAGTGAATCTATATCAATATGAAGGGGATTATATGCCAGGTAAATCTCTTAATTTTGGTATTTCAAAAGCAAGAGGAGACTTTATTGTTTTTCTATCTGGACACTGTATACCTAAAAATCCATATTGGTTAGAAAATCTTATCAAACCATTTAAAAAATATAATAATCTTGCAGGTGTTTATGGAAGACAAGAGCCTTTTAGATTTACAACTGATTCAAATAAAAGAGATCTATGGAATACGTTTGGTTTAGATAGTAAACTTCAAATCAAAGACAGTTTTTTTCATAATGCAAATAGTTGTATTCCATCAAAACTTTTAAAAAAATATAAGTTTGACGAAACTGCCACCAATATTGAAGACAGAATTTGGTCTAATGACAGAATTAAACAAGGCTATAGAATATTTTATAACTCAAATGCAAGCGTGTATCATTGGCATGGAATAAACCAAGATAATAACAAAAAAAGGTTATCTGGCGTGGTAAGAATTCTTGAGGAAAATAACCTTATAACACCGTCTCATGAATTAAAAAATAAGAAAAAAGTTCCTGAAATCGCAATTTTGCCATGTATAGATCCCTTTCTTTTTGATAAAGACATGTATTTACTAAAAAAATCAATCAATGATATTAAACAATCAAAATACATTAAAAAAATAATTCTATTGTTAGGAAGTGACCAAAAAAAATGTAGTTTCAAAGATCTTGAAGTTGACAACATAATAATAAGGCCTAAACATTTATCTTCTTTAATCCTTGGTCAGTGGCCGAGTATATCTCATGTTGTAAAATCATTACAAGGTTTTAAATGTAAGTCTTTTTTCGTTTTACAAGAAAATTATCCTTATAGAAATAGTAAGCAAATTGATGAATTGATAGAATTTTATTTAAACAGCAAATCAAGAGTTGTCATGTATGGACAAAAAATAAGAAATACTATTTTTGAGAAAAATAAAAAAAAGTATAAGCCCATTGGATTACCTTTCGCTCCTAAAGGTGTAGAAAAAAATCTGTATTATAGCGCATTAAAGGGTTTTGGAATGGTTACTGATGGAGACATGCTTACAAATGAAATTTCAATTCATGAAGATTTTGAAATGAAGAGCCTTAATGACCAGTTCGCTATGATCCAAATTAATTGTCAAAAGGATTTTGTTGATTATTACAAAAACAATATTCAGAAGTTTAAGGTAATTAAATTAAATGCAAAACATAGAATACTAAAAAATGTCATTTGAGTTTTGTAATAATAACGCTCTTATTATAATTCCTGCGAGAAGTGGATCCAAAAGAGTAAAAGGCAAAAATATAAAACTTTTAAATAAAAAACCTTTAATAAGTTATTCAATTGAACAATGTTTAAAAATCAAAAATATTGAAATTTTAGTTTCAACAAATGATAAAAAAACACTTGATATTTGCGAACAGTACAATCTTAAAGTTCCTTTTAAAAGACCTGATTATTTGTGTCAGGATAACTCATCCTCTAGATCTGTGATTATACATGCTTTAAGTATTTATTTTAAAAAATACAAAAAATTACCTTATATTGTTGGGTTAAAACCACCAACTAACCCATTTATAAAAGCATCAACAATGGAAAAAATGATTAAAAAATTAGAATTGTCAAATGTAAATATAAATTCTTGCGTATCGATTTCCGAAGCTAAAACTCATCCATTCAGAGTGGTTAATTTAAATAAGGAAGATAATATTAAAAATGGAGTAATTTCTATTAATAATTGTACAATAAATGATATAGAAAGAAGTCAAGACTGGCCAGAAGTTTGGGAAGGAAGCCCAGCCTTAAGGCTCACAAAAGTAAGCTATTTCGAAAATGAAATTAAAAATGAAATTTTCAATAAAAATGGCAAAACATATGACCCCAATAATTCTTTAGGTTTTAAAATTTCTAAAATTGAGGGTTTTGACATCGATGATGAATTTGACTTTAAAATGGCAGAGGCAGTGACATCTATCAAGTGATGTAACTTAAATAAAGGCATAAAATTTGCATTAAAAGTGTCGTATATTTTTTAGGATATTACTTATGGCAGCAGTTGATTATGTAAGTGCGATTAATACTAAAGGAAGTGGTTTAAATATAACACAGATTGTGGAAAGTCTTGTTGAAGCTGAAACCAAACCAAAAGTTGATATTATAAATAAAAAAATTGATGAAAAAAATTTAGATATCTCTGCTTTGGGACAAATCAAAAGTGAATTAAATACCCTAAACACTAGCCTTGTTTCATTAACAAACGTATCAAAGTTTAAGACTGCAAGTGGAAATGTTAATGCATCTTTAAGTGTTGTTGACTCAAGTAAAGCTGAAGTTTTTAGTTCAGATATAAATGTTTCTTCATTAGCAACTCCTCAAACACTCGAATTTACTGGTTTTGCTTTACCTACGTCTACCACAGGCTCAGGTGTAATAACAATAGATTTTGGAAATTGGATCGCAAGCGATGGAACTGCAACAGATACAGATTCATTATTTGCTGCAGGAACATCAGTTAATGCAAGCACTTCACTTGGCACGCCAATTAGTCATAATACATTAGGAGGACAAGTAACTATATCTACTTCAGCGGGTGGTAATCAGTCCTCGACATCATTTACTATAGTTGGAAAAGATATGGCTGGTAATAATATTACAGAAGTTGTGACAGGTGGTGGAGATGGTCAAACTGTTTCAAGCATTAATGTGTTTAAATCTGTAACGAGTATTACTCCAGGGTCAACTGTTGGAACTGGAACTGTTACTGTTGGGCATTCTGCTAGCACATTTGGAAAAAATACTGCTAAAACTTCTAAAACAGTCACAATCACTCAAGGTTCTTCAATAGCAACTATAGCAAACAATCTAAATCAAATTTCTGGTGTTACTGCAAGTGTTCTCAACAAAGGAGATGGAACATACTCTCTTGTTTTAAGATCTGATACTGGTAGAAATAGTGCCTTAAGATTAACAGTTTCTGAAAATTCTGGTGACACAGGACTTTCAGTTTTAGACACAACCTCAGATAACAATACCCATCAAACTACAGCTGCCTCTGATGCAGAATTAACTGTGGATGGGGTTAGCATAAATAGATCATCCAACATTGTAACTGATATATTTGAAGGATATAGTTTGTCAATTAGTGCCACAACTAGTTCTTCATTTAGAGTTTCCTCCTCTTTAGATGAAGATACTTCTTTAGAAAACATGAAAACATTTGTAAATGCATTTAATCAAACTAGATCTTTATTGGAAGAATTAACAAAATCCTCTGATGTACCAGAAAATAGGGGACCTTTATCAGATGATGTCATGATAGGAGTTATAAAAAATCAATTAAATAGTTTGGTAAATTCGAAGTTAAATGGTTTTGGCTCTAAAGATTACTATGCTTCAAGTCTTGGCCTTCAAACAGCCAGAGATGGGAGTCTTTCAGTAGATGAAGCAAAATTTAAAAAGAATTTTTTAGCAGACCCAAATGCCTTTAATGCAATTTTTATTTCATCCTTTTCTTCAAATTCTGCTTATTTGTCTGTAACTTCTGATTCCACAATTAAACCCAAGTCTGGACAATATTCTTTTATTTTTAATAGTGGAAACAGTACTGCTACTTTGGATGGATTAGCCATGACATCTGGTACAGATGATAATGGTGATACATTTTATGCTAGTACGAATGGTGATGCAACTGGTATAAAAATAACACCTTCACAAACAGTTGATAGTGCATTAGTATTCTATGGTGAAAGTCTTGTTGAAAAATTAAATAAATATACAAATAAACTTCTAGAAGTATCTGGTGATTTAGCAAATAAAGAGATCGAATTTAATCAAGATATTTCTGATTTTAATCTTGAACTTACTGACCTCGACACTGTTAGTGAAAACTTAGAAAAAAGATATAAAAAACAATTCACAGCGATGGAAGGGGCTATCTCAAGCCTAAAAAATACAGGTGAATTTATGACCAATTTGATGGAATCATTTAATAAAGATTAACTAAATTTTATAAATAACTAAACAAATTTCATTTAAGTCGTTTCCTATTGTAACTCATAAACTTAATTAGGAGATAACTAAATGACTGTTATTAATACAAACGTTGGAGCTTTAACAGCACAAGCTGCAATGTCTAAAAATAACGCTAACTTAGAAAGTGCCATTGAAAGACTTTCTACAGGTTTGCGAATAAATTCTGCTGCTGATGATGCTGCGGGCAATTCTATTTCTAATAGATTAGAGAGCCAGGTAAGAGGTCTTAATCAAGCTATAAGAAATGCTTCTGATGGTCAAGCTATGATAGATACTGCAGAAGGTGCTCAAAAGGAAGTTGTTAATTTACTACAAAGATTAAGACAACTAGCTGTTCAAAGTTCAAACGATACAAATTCTGCTACTGACAGAATTTATCTTGAAAAAGAAGCAGATCAAATTTTAGCTGAGATCAATAGAATTGGTGATCAAACTAGATGGAATGGAATGAAGCTTCTTGATGGAACATTTGACGACATACAGATACAAGTTGGTCATAAGAGAGCTGAAGATATCGACTTAGCTATAAGAAATGTTAAATCTACATCTATAGGTACTAATAGAGTTGAAGGTACTGCATTTCACGTGGCTGGTTCAACAGCAACAATAGATGCACAAACTTATACAATTGATGGTCATATTGGTCAAGCTACAGTTACTGTTGCAGGTGGTGCAAGTGCTAAAACATTTGCAACTGCAGTAAACGGAAAAACTGAATCTACCGGTGTTGAAGCTTCAGCTGTAACTAAAGCTGAGATTGTTGGTTTAAGTGGTGCAGGTAATATTGGTTTTGTTATTGGTAACGGTACTAACTCTGCTACAATATCCACAACATCAATATCTTCTACATCAGATCTTACAGCATTAAGAGATGCTATTAATGATAAAACTGGTACTACTAACATTACAGCAAATTTAAAAAATGGTGACGCAAGTAGAATTTTGTTAACGCATGCAACTGGTGAAGACATTGTAATTACTGGAATGTTAAGTACTGGTGTTTCAATGACAATGAGATCTTTAGGTGCAGATGAAACAACTACACAAGCATTATCATCTGGAACAACTACTCAAGGTATAGTTCTGGGTGCTCGTACAGCTAGTGCAGGAGCTATTTTAGGTACAGTTGCTAAAACTAATACTTTAACAATGGCTGATGCAAGTGCACATATTGGTTCTTTTGTTACTGTTTCGTCAAGTGCTGATGATTCTGGAGCTACCCTTGTTGTTACTGGTACAGATTTAAGTGGTGCGGCACAAACAGAAACTATGATTGGTGCAACTGCAGCTGCTGCAGTTACAACTACTAAGCAGTTTGCTACAGTGACAAGCATTACAATAACTGCTTCATCTGCTGGTGATATATCTGCGGGTTACTTGAATGCAAGTAACTCAGATGGAGGTTTCTTCAAAGGTCAAGTTCAATTCGACTCAGTTAAATCATTTGGTGTAACATCAAGTTCTGGAACTGCAATAACTGATGACTTTACTGGTGGTGGAACAGCAGCTGATATTTCAACTTTACTTAATGTAGGTACTGTTGACTTGTCCACTGTTGCTAACTCAGAAAAGGCTATTTCAATCGTTGACGGTGCATTAAGTATGATTGATTTATCAAGAGCAGAGCAAGGAGCTATCTCAAATAGATTAGACAATGTTGTTTCAAATTTAACGAATGTTGTTCTTAATACTGAAGCTTCAAAAAGTCATATTACTGATGCTGATTTTGCATCTGAATCATCTAAATTGACAAAAGCTCAGATTTTAGCTCAAGCGTCAACTTCAATGCTCGCACAAGCTAATGCATCTAAGCAGACAGTATTAGCCTTACTTCAAGGATAATATTTAAAATATTTGATGATATGAAGCTCATTTTTATGAGCTTCATATTATTTTATTAATATCTAGATATAACTTATTAACCTACCAGATTATAAATCTGTTCACTTTAATTCTGACATTATAAATATATTAATTTATAAAATATCCTATTCAGCAAGCTAGTAGATCCACATTGATCAACGCAGCTCGAACCACCATAAGCCCAAAACTCCTTAAATCCTGTACTAAACCAAGTAATAAGCTAATAATCGTTAGAAAAAAACTTATTAATGTACTATTTTCTGCTTTACTAATTCTGTTTATAGTTACGAATGGGGCTTGGGGTAGATAGCAATTCAAAGAGATGATGGCGAAAGGTTATTAGTTGCAGTTAGACGTCAAAAAAACGTTGTATACGTATCCATGAAAATCAATACAATGCTTATATTTAAAAGACAGATGTAATATGCATGTAATAAGGAATTAAAACAGGTGCTTAAAGCATGTTCGAGATAAATATTAAGAGTGTTAAATGGAATTAAATATTGAACAAGCATTGCAGCAAGCTCTTGCAGCACATAAAGAGGGAAAGCTTCTAGATGCTAAACGCTTATACCGGGCAATCTTGCAATTCCAACCTCAAAACCCTGATGCTAACCATAATCTAGGAGTATTAGAAGTATCAGCTAATAAAGCTGATGCGGCACTACCATTATTTAAAACTGCTCTCGAAGCCAATCCAAAAATAGAACAGTTTTGGCTTAGTTATATTGACGCACTCATAAAAGAACAAAAGTTTGAGAATGCAAAGCAAGTCATTGAGCAGGCGAAAACGCAGGGTGTTAATAGTAAGAGACTTCAGGCTTTGCAGGCTAAAATAATCTCTTTGCCTCAAACGGAAAATGGATATAGTTCTCATCCATCTCAGCAACAAATAAACAGTCTTTTAGGAAATTATCAAAACGGTCGTTTTGTTGAAGCAGAGAGGTTAGCCCTATCCATGACCAATGAGTATCCTGCACATCCATTTGGATGGAAAGTGCTTAGTGCTATCCTCAAACATACAGGTAGAGTTACTGAATCATTATCTGCCTGTCAAAAGGTTGTGGAATTATCACCTGAAGATGCCGAAGCCCACAGTAACTTTGGTGCCATACTCCAGGATCTGGGAAGATTAGAAAAGGCAGAGGTAAGTTATAGACACGCTATAGGTCTAAATCCAGAATATGCTGAAGCCCACAGCAATTTGGGAAATACGCTGAAGGAATTAGGTAGACTTGATGAGGCTGAAGTTAGTTATAAACGAGCGATAGCATTTAAGCCTGATTTTGCCGAAGCCCACAGCAATTTGGGTAACATACTCAAAGAACTAGGAAGATTAGATGAAGCTGTAGCAAGTTACACACAATCAATAACATTCAAGCCTGACTTTGCCGAAGCTCACTACAACTTAGGTGTCATGCTTGAAAAATTAGGCAGATTAGATGAGGCAGAGATAAGCTATAGACAAGCGATATCATTGAAACCTGGCTACGCCGAAGCCCACAACAACTTGGGTAACACACTAAAGGAATTAGGTAGATTTGATGAGGCTGAAACAAGTTATACACAAGCGATAGCATTAAAGCCAGACTACGCCCTTGCCTACAATAATTTGGGTAACACGCTTCAAAAATTAAATAGATTAAAAGAGGCTAAAGCAAGCTATATGTGGGCGATAGAATTGGATCCAAAACTTTTGTCAGCTCAACATATGCTTGCGGCTCTAACTGGGGAGACAACTGCAACTGCACCTCGTGATTACGTTGAAGGGCTTTTTGATAATTATGCTGCTAATTTTGAAAGTTCTTTGGTTGACAAACTTAAATATAAAATTCCAAGAGCCATCGCAGAAATGATTATAAAAGACAGTAAATCTGATTTATTGGGTTCTATAGTGGATTTAGGATGTGGCACCGGTTTGTTTGGAATGGAAATTAAACAATTTTGTAATTATCTTGAGGGCATTGATCTATCAGAAAAAATGCTAGACGAAGCGAAGAAAAAAGATATTTACACTAAACTAATTAAAGAAGATATTCTAGTCTATCTATCAAAATCAAGTTTGAATTTTGATTATTTTGTTTCAACTGACGTCTTCATTTATATTGGTGATTTGTCTGATATATTTAAATTTATAAAATCTCGCAACAAAACACGTGGAAAGTTAGTTTTTTCGACAGAAGATTATGATGGGGATGGTTTTTTTCTAGAACGATCTGGGCGTTACTCGCATTCAAAAAAGTACATCGAAAGTTTATGTAAAAAATTTGGCTATAAATTACGCCATTTTGAAACACAGGATCTTCGTAAAGATAAAAATCAATTTATCAGGGGTGGTTTATATATATTAGATTTTTAAAATTATACATATTTACAAGAAGGTTAAGCAAGTTTAGTTATGTACAGTATTCAGACAATTATTACCTATATTATACAAACAAAAGCTCAGATTTTAGGTCAAGCATTAACTTCTATGCTTGCCCAAACTAATGCGTGTAAGCAAACAGCGTTAGCCTTACTTCATGAATAATATTTTTTTTATATCAATTTGCTAGCCAATCAAATCCTAATTCTCTATACATTAATTCAGCTACTTTAAAATCAATTAAGTCGTCAATATCTAATGACTCTGTTTTACTTAATTCAAAGAAAGCTGGTTTATAACCAATTACATTCTTTCGTTTAATCATAACTTCTTTTCTAATTACTGTAATTGCAAAATTAAGAGATACTATATTTGGCAAATCTTGACTTTTGGGTGTAAGATTAATGTCATAGTTTATTGGATTTCCATTTTCCCATAAGAATTTTTTTTCAGATGTTACCGAATTGATACTATCATGATTATTTGATGTTATAAATTTTTTTAGGGAGTTTTGCATTGTGCTTATTCTAAGCAAAGGACTAGTGACTTGAGCTAAAAAAACAATATCTCCAGGGGTTGATTGAGCAATATGTTCCCAATGCTGATCATTCGTAATGTTAGATCCAGCATAATACTTATTTCTCCAATGAACTTCAACTCCTTGCTGCCAAGCAATTTTAGCTGAGTTTTTACAGTCAGTACTTACAACAATAGTAGAAATTTCGTTAATTTTTTTTAATAATTTTAATTTAAGCTCTAATAAATTTGTATCCCCAAAAGGTCGTATGTTTTTATTAGGAACACGCTTTGATCCAGCTCTAACAGGAACCATTG
>CACIWG010000016.1 GCA_902590245.1 uncultured SAR116 cluster alpha proteobacterium
AAAAAAATGACGGATTTAATGCTTAAGGTAATAGGACAAGTTAAATTAGATTATTTAAAAAATTCAATTACTTATATTAAAAAAGAATATGGATCTAATGAAAATTATTTTCTAAAAAAACTTAATTTTAGTGAAAAAGATTTAAAAAAAATATTAAGCATATATATAGTTAAAAAATGTTCCTCGAAAAAAAAATTAATGAATTAATTGATAATAAAAAAACTGTCGAAGTAACGTTAATAGGTGCAGGAAAATTTGGTTCAATGTTTTTAAGCCAAGCTCCTTATACTAAAGGTTTAAATGTTTTTACAATATGTGACCTAAACATTGATAAAGCTAAAAAAGCTTGTCTTGAGGTTGGCTGGAGCGAAGATCAAATTAATAATACTATATTTACTGAAGATTTTGAAAAAGCAATTAATGATGATGAAGTAGATGTTGTTGTTGAGGCAACTGGCCATCCTTCATCAGGAATTAAACATGCTAGGACATGTTTTAAATATGGCAAACATGTAATAATGGTAAACGTTGAAGCTGACGTATTAGCTGGACCAAGTTTATCTGCAGAAGCCAACTCTGCAGAAGTAGTGTTTTCAATGGCATATGGTGATCAACCATCATTAACTTTAGAAATTATTGAATGGGCAAGGGCTTCTGGTTTCAAAGTAACCGCAGCTGGAAAAGGTACAAAATATTTGCCTGAATATCATTATTCTACTCCAAAAACAGTTTGGGATCACTACGGCCTTACATCAGATGAAGCAGAAAAAGCTGGAATGAATTCAAAAATGTTTAATTCTTTTCTTGATGGAACAAAATCTTCTTTAGAAATGTCTGCAATAGCTAATGCATCTGGACTTAATGTGCCAAATACTGGTTTACTTTTTCCTCCTTGCGGCATGGATGATCTGGCAAGTCTATTAAAAGAAAAAAATAAAGGCGGCATCTTAGAAAAAAATGAACAAGTTGAAGTTGTTTCATCTTTAGAGCGAGATGGTAGACCTGTGTTTAAAGACTTGAGGTGGGGTGTTTACGCAGTTTTACAAGCACCCAATGATTATGCAGCTTCATGCTTCAAACAATATGGAATGAATACTGATCAATCTGGTGAATTTTCAGCTATGTATAAACCTTTTCACTTAATAGGAATGGAATTAAATACTTCAATTTTTTCAGCTGCATTATTGAAACTCCCAACAGGACAAACAAAATATTTCAAAGGCGATGTTGTATCGGTATCAAAAAGAAATCTGAAAAAGGGTGAAAAGCTAGATGGTGAAGGTGGTTTTACGGTATGGGGAAAATTAATACCTGCAAGTACATCTCTAAACTTACAAGCTTTACCAATAGGTCTTGCAAACGACATGTATTTAAAAAATGACATAAATAAAGATAAGATTATAACTTGGAATGATGTTGAATTTGATTCAAATGATGAAATTATAAATTACAGACATCAAATGGAAAATAAATTTAGAAATTAATTTTTTTTATAGGTCCTTTATCTAACCTCCAAACAAAATCAAATTGATTATATCTTGGAAAATATTTTGTAATTAATGGGTCATGTCCTGGAATAATTAATTCTTGGGATGAGGCTAATGTTTTAATTATTTTAAAACCATTTAACATTTCTTCTAGATCTACAACTATTGGGAATGGTTTATTCTTAATAAAATTTTCATAAAAATGAGTAGCATCTGACGCTAAACATAAATAACCATTTTCAGTTTTAACTTTTACTGCTTGGAGACCTCTAGAATGTCCTCCAATCATATGAGTTGAAATACCAGGTAAAATTTGACCTGTGCCATTATAAAAAATTACTCTTCCCGAAAAAACATTTTCAACCATTTGAGAAATGTGTTTTCCAGTAAATGGCATCTTAATTGTTTCATGACACATGCAAGGACCTGTTGCATAAGACATTTCCATTTCTTGTAAATGAAATTTAGCATTTGGAAATTCATTTAATCCTCCTGCATGGTCATAATGAAGATGAGTAATTATAACATCTGAAATTTTTTCTGGATTAATACCAAAATCTCTAATTGCTTTTGAAGGAGATCTAATAATTGGTCTATTTCTTCTATTTGCTTCTTCTTGATCGTAACCAGTATCAACTAAAACAATTTGATCATTATTTTTTAGAACCCAAATAAAATAATCTATTGAGTGCTGTTCATGTGCATGATCATCAAAAATAAAACTATCATTTCTTGTTCTATCATTTCTCTCAGCATATTTAATTGCATAAACTTCCCATTTTTTTTCAAGCGAATCCATATTTAACTCTCAACATCTTCTAATCTATCTGTTGCTGGTGGTGGTGTTCTAGTAATTTTATTAATAGATTCATAAATTTCTTTTGTAATACTAATCTTCATTGAATCTAAAGAAGGTATTAACTGCTTTAAATTTCTAGCAGAGATTATTGGTGACAAAATATCTTGATTATATATTACCCAAGCTACCGCTAAAGAAATTGGATTATAATTTAATTCTTTAGATAATTTTATAAAATCTTTTACAACTTTATTCATCCAATTCTGGCCATACCTTTTTTGGTATTTTTCATTATGATCTAATCTTCCAATTTCATTTTTTTGTGTCTCTCTAAAATCTTGATCATATTTACCTGTTAACAATCCACCACCAAGTGGACTATAACTAATTACATTTAAATTTTCAGAATGTGCCATAGGCAAAATTTCAACTTCAACTTGTCTCTTAACAAGATTATACATAGGTTGTAAAAACTCAATTAAAGGAAAATGGTTAATTTTTGAAATATATTGTGCTTTCATTATCTGCCATGCAGCAAAATTTGAAACGCCCAAATGAAAAAATTTTTTTTCATCTTTTAATTTTTTTAATGCGTTTAAACTTTCTTCTAAAGGAGTATTGTCATCCCAGTGATGTATAAAAAAAATATCAACATAATCTTGATCCAGTCTTTTTAAACTTTCTTCTAGTTGATTTCTTAAATTTTCGGGATCTGCGCCACCTTGAGAACCAGCTTTTGTGACTATTAACAACTTCTCTCTCTCTTCTTTGATTAATTTTCCTAAAATTTTTTCAGATAATCCTTTTGTATATACATAAGCTGTGTCAAAAAAATTCACTTCATTTTCTCTACATTTTAGGTACATTTCTTCCGAATCCTTTGCAGAAGCCCCATCACCAAACTGCATAGTACCAAAACATAATTTAGATGGAGTTAAATTATTTGGCCCAAAAGTTTTTATCATATGTTATTGATCCTCTCTATTAATTTCTTTCATCCATGAAAGTCCATCATCAGTATTTGTTAAAGGATTATATTCGGCTCCAACATAACCTTGATAACCAAATTTATAAATTTCTGATAAAATATTACTATAATTTAACTCTCCAAAAATTGGTTCATTTCTTTCTGGAACTGATGCCATTTGAACATGGCCTATAAAATTGAAGTTATCTTTAAATCTAGTTAAAACATTTCCTTGGCTTATTTGAACATGATAAAAATCAAACATTATTTTTACATTGTTATTACCAACTAACTGACAAATCTCTTTTGCCTGTTCAACATTTGTTAAAAAATATCCAGGAAAATCCTTCTGGTTTTTAGGTTCAATTACTAATCCTATATTTGTGTCGTTTAGTTGAGATACAGCATATTGTAAATTTTCAACAAGTGTTTTTAAAGAGTTATGATTTTGTTCAGTAATGCCACACATAAAGTGGATATTTTTAGAACCTATTACCTTAGCATATTCAATTGCCTGATCAATCGCTGCTCTTGCCTCTTGTACTTTAGAGGGAACAGCATTTAAACCGTTATCACCCTTACTTACATTACCTTTGATAGTATTAATTCCAATAATTGGAAGATTAATTTTATCAATAGCTTTTTTTAATTCATTTGCGTCAACTTCATATGGAAATTGAAATTCAACTGCATCAAAATTTTTTTCCTTAGCCTTATAAACTCTTTCTAAAAGAGGTAATTCAGACCATAAAAGACCAAGATTAGCAGAAAGTTTCATTATTAATCCCAATTAACATTAAATTTATTTACAGTTTCTTTTATTTGATTTTCGTTTAACAAGTTTGGTTTAAAACCTCTTGTAATCAACGAAAGTTTAGCAGTATTTTCAAGCTCTTCAATGGCATTTGTGGCACTTTCAAGACTCTTTCCAGAAACTACTGGCCCATGATTTGCGAGTAAAACTGCTGATCTTTTTGAAGCGACTCCTCTTATAACATCGCCTAACTTGGGATCACCAGGCAAATAAAAAGGCAAAAGTTTAACTTTACCTAATAGCATAATCGAATAAGGTGTGAGTGGTTGAAAAATATTATCAACATCTAAATTTGGTAACATGGAATAAGCAACTGAATAAGTTGAATGCAAATGAACTACAGCTCCAACTCTATTAGAATTTTTTTCATAAAAGGCTTTATGTAAAAACAGTTCTTTAGTTGGCTTCATTGTACCAATAACTTCATTCTTAGGAGTTATTTTACATACATGATATGGTTGCAATCTTCCCAAAGAACAACCAGTAGGAGTGATTAAAAGATCTCCATCTTCAGTAATAGCTGAAATATTGCCAGTTGATCCATGAGTTAATCCCCTATCAAATAAAGATTTACCAATGATACAAATTTGATCTCTTAAAAAATTTTCGGAAAAATTATTTGACATTAATACTCCATTAACGAAAAGCCAATTGCTAAAAACAAACCTACAACAACATGACTGCATGTTGATAATACTTTAGTTAATTTGGGGTTTGGTGTTTTATTTCCCATTAATCCTTTTCCAGTTGCAGGTAAAAAAAAGAACCAGGGTACTACAACAGATATTAGTCCAAAAAGAAATCCCGATAGAAGTGACGTATTAAAAAAATCAAAAAAAGTTAAGCAAATCCAGTATGCAAATCCATATCCAATACCAACTATATAATGAAATATCCATCCAATAGGAAGTTCATACTTTATAGGTTTTTCATTTTCTAAATTAATATTAAATATAATTCCTTTATTTATTAACATTAGCAGCCATCTTCCAGTAGGAGCCCAATTAGTAGGAGGTATTTTATACAAAACAAATAAAAGTCTTTGCCACAAATCCATAGCAATACAACATAATATTCCAGCAAAAATAATATCTACAACCAAAATTTTACCTCGAAATTTTTAATCTTTCATTTTTGACTATTATTAGTTAACAATAATAATAGGTTAAATTCTATAAGATTATAAAATTTTGAGGATAAAATGAGTGAATTCGATGGACAGATTGCAGTCATTACTGGTGCAGCCCAAGGTATAGGTTATGCAACTGCAGAAAAACTTAAACAAGATGGTGCCAAAATCGTTATTTGGGATATGGATAAAAACTTAGGAGAAACTGCAGCTCAAAAATTAGATTGTGATTTTCTTCAAATGGATATGACAGACGATAAAATTGTAGAAAAATGTACGTCTGAAACATTAGGTTTACACGGTAAAATTGATATACTTGTTTGTAGCGCAGGTATTGCAGGCCCCACCATGCCAACATGGGATTATCCAGTTAATGAGTGGTTAAAAGTAATGAATGTGAATGTTAATGGTGTATATTATTGCAACAGACATGTAATTAAAACAATGCGTGAAAAAGGATATGGTAGAATTGTAAACATAGCTTCAATTGCTGGAAAAGAAGGTAATCCAAATGCAGCAGCATATTCTGCATCAAAAGCGGCTGTAATTGCATTAACAAAGTCTCTCGGAAAAGAAACTGCTGATCAAGATATAGCTGTAAATTGTATTACTCCTGCAGCTGCAAAAACAAGAATTTTTGATCAAATTAGTCAAGAACATATAGACTACATGTTGTCTAAAATACCTAGAAATAGATTTGTTAAGGTAGAAGAAATTGCATCTTTGATAAAGTTTCTAGTAAGTAAAGAAAATAGTTTTACTACAGCTGGTGTATTTGATATTTCTGGCGGAAGGGCTACTTATTAGATAATTTAAATTATTCTTTATTTTTTTCATTCAATTGCTTTTGAAGTGTAGCAATTTGTTCTTTCATTAGATCGATATCAGATTTGTAATTTTCTTGTTTCGGCTCTTCTTTAGGTGCTTTTTCTGATTTTTTTGTTTCACTTGAGTCTTCAGTATTAGAATTATCATACCATGGATACATAATATTTGACATCATTTGAGATTGAAAATCTTGCCAATTTTTCAAGGTTTCAGTGCTTTTTTCATTATTAGAATTAACATCAAAATTAGAATTAAAGCTCTTTAAAAACTTTTCTTGATTTTCCTTTATAAAATTAAACGTTTGTGACAAAATCTCAGGCATGAAATTTTTAGATGCATCACTATAGCTTTTGATAATTTCCGTTAAAATATCTTTAGGAATAGATGCGCCTTTTTTAATTTCGTAATCTGATATTATTTGAAGAAGATATTGATTTGTGACATCTTCATTTGTTTCTTTGTCAATAATTTGTACTTCTTTACCATCTCTAATAAACTCAGCTATTTGGTCAAGTGTTACATACTCACTTGTTTGAGTATTATAAAGTCTTCTACTTGAATATTTTGTTATTATTATTTTATCAGTCATTAATTTAGATTAAATAATAAATAATTAATCTTCAACTGATAAAAAGGCGGTAAATTAACCGCCTTTTATCTTTACAAAAACTTATTCAGATATTTCTGTTTCAGCAGTAGGTGTTTGTTTAGGTGTGGTTGCTTTTTTTGAAGCTTTGTTCATCTCATCCTTAGCTTCTTTTCCAGCTTGCATAAATAATTCAATTGTATCTAATTGAGTCTTTTTTGCTATTTCAGCAAATTCAGACATAAATTTTGGTGAAGTTTGAGCTTGTTCAGTCACAAAATCAGTAGCTACTTTTACGTAATCTTCTGGTTTTGATTGCGGCTTAACAAGTTTATCCATACCACCAATTGTTTCTTTAGTCCAAGCTTGTGATACTTCAACATTTTTTTTGAACGTATCAAACGCTATCTTTGAAAACTTAGAATTATATTCATTAGCACTTTTGTAAAAATCTTCTAGGTTAATTGGACTTTTAGAAAACATTTCTTCAAAGTTCTTTTTATAATCATCAAAACTAAACATATGCACACTCCTTTTTTTCTGCACTGCAATATATATATACTGCAATGCAGAAATGTCAAGTATATTTTTCTGCAAATGCGAAATTATTTAAATTTCTTTTTTACATAAGACCCTGGAGCATTTTCAATTACCTGAAATTCGTTATTATGATTAAAATTCATTTCATCTAAAGAACCACTCTTCTTTTGTATCCAAGATGCCCATTCGCCCCACCAAGACCCTTCATTTTTCTTTGCTTTGTAAAACCATTCATTAATATCTTCCATTTTTGTCTCATTGGTCCAATATCCATATTTAACAGAGTTTTCTGGATTTATTATACCTGCAATATGACCACTTCCTGCTAAAATAAATTTTTTTTCTCCAGTTGTTTTATTCAAACCAAAAAAGGAAGATTTCCATGGAGCAATATGATCAGTATGTGTTGCAACAGCAAAAATTGGTAGTTTAATATCTTCTAATGATACAATTTCATCAAAAACATTTAGTTTTCCTTTTGAAAGCATATTTTTTTGATAAAAATTTTCTAAATATTCTAAAGCCATAACTCCAGGTAAATTAGTGGAGTCACTATTCCAGTATAATAGATCAAATGGTAGTGGTTTTTTTCCCATAAGGTATGATTTTATAGCGGGTCCATAAACTAGATCATTTGATCTTAAAAAACTAAAAGTTTTTGCTAGGAAACTTCCTTCCATGTAACCATACTTTTCAATTTGTTTATTTATAGATGATAAATATTCATCTGTTACAAATATAGACAAATCTCCTGGATCTTCAAAATCTGTAAGTGTTGTAAAAAATGTACTAGATTTAATAAATTTAATATTTTTCTTACTTAGATATGCTAATGTTGAAGCTAGCAAGGTGCCTCCAATACAATAACCAATAGTATTAATTTGATCTTGCTTACAATAACGTTTAACAACATCAGATGCTTTTAACAATCCTTTATCGATGTAATCTTCAAATGATACATTCTTATGTTCAGTTCCAGGATTTACCCAAGAAATTACAAACACTGATAAATTTTTCTTTAAACAAAATTGAATGAAGCTATTTTCACGCTTTAAATCTAAGATATAAAATTTATTAATCCATGGAGGTATAATCAGCAATGGTACTGAATAACATTTTTTTGATAAAGGTTCATAATGAATAAGTTGAAATAGTTCATTCTGAAATATTACTGATCCTTTTGATTGAGCAATATTTTTTCCAACTTCAAACGCATCATCATCAGTTAAGCTTACGTTTAACTCACCATCATTTTTTTCTAAGTCATCGACTAAGTTCTCAAGACCATCAACAAGCGACTTACCTTTAGTATCAATTGCTTCTTTAATAGCTTCTGGGTTAGTTCCCAAGAAATTGGTTGGAGAAAAAAAATCTACCATTTGTTTAGTAAAAAAACTTATTTGTTTCTTATCGGGTTTTGATAGACCCTCTATACTATTGACAGTTTCTTCAATAATATTAGACGAGGTGATATATTGATTTTTAATCATTTTGAAATACGGGTTATTCTCCCAAGTGCTTTCTTTGAACCTTCTGTCTGACACATCAGCTTTATTTTCTGTTTGATTTAAAAAATCTTTTTGAGCATCTGACCATATTTGAAGAGTAGATTTGTAAAATTTAACTTGATTTTCTATTAATCTTGATGGGTTTGAAAGCATCTCAGAAAAATATTTAGACGCTGCTTTATAATATAATTCTTGGTTTGGTTTTGCATAATCTGAATCATTATTTTTATTAGCTAGTGATAAAACAAGTCTTTTTGTCAGCAAATCAATCCTATTTAGATTTTCTTGTAATTCATCAAATTCACTTGTTTTATTATTATTATTCATTTTTTGTTTCCCGATTAGTAAATTATATAATAGAATTTTAGTTAATTTCTAGGAATGTATATGCAAATATCAACGTATGATTTTTTTGAAACTTCAAGACAATATAATGAATGGATTAGTTCCTCTTTAAAAACTTTTTGGGGAAACCCTATTTTTGGTCTTAATCCTAGTCCAATTCCTCAAGTAATGTTTACTTATGGAAAATTGACTGAGCATTATCTGTCAAGAGTAACTTCAAAACCAGATTGGGGAATAAATTCTTTTGTAGCTAATGGAAATGAATATAGCGTTTCAAAAAAAATAATCTTAAAAAAACCGTTTTGTGAGTTGATTAAATTTGAAACTAATAGAAAAAAAGCAAGCATTAAAAAAGTTCTTATTGTTGCTCCTATGTCAGGACATTACGCAACTTTGACAAGAAACACAGTTTTATCTTTATTACCGGATTGTGAAGTTTTTGTAACAGATTGGTTGAATGCACGTGACGTATCTCTATCGAAAGGTAAATTTGATATTGAAGACTTCACTAAATATTTAATTGAATTTTATAAGTTTTTATCGCCAAATTTAAATGTAATGGCAATATGTCAACCTGCACCATTAGCTTTAGCGGCTTTATCATTTATTTCTAAAAATTATTATAAAAAGAAGCCAAGTACTTTAACATTAATTGGAGGACCAATTGATCCAGAAGCAAACCCTACATCTGTAACTGACTTTGGAAATAAACTGAGCCTAGATTATTTAAAAAACACCATGACAATGCCAGTTGGTGTAAATTACAAAGGAGTAGGTAGATCTGTATATCCTGGCATAATTCAATTATCATCCTTCATATCAATGAACTTTAAAACACATCTTAACTCTTTTTTTGATCAAGTTTTTAAAGAAATTGAAGGTAGTGCCTCTGAAAATGATCGTCATAATAAATTTTACAATGAATATTTAGCCGTGATGGACATGACTGCAGAATTTTATCTTACAACAGTAAATAGAATTTTTAAAAAAAGAGAAATTGCAAAAAATATATTTTCTTTGGAAAATGAAGCTTTAGATCTAAATGATATTAAAGATATCCCAATTTTTATAATCGAAGGTAAAAATGATGATATTTCAGCTCCTGGTCAGTGTCTTGCAGCTTTAGAGATCTTAAAAAAGGTTCCTGATAACCTTAAATTTAGTTATTTACATGAAAATGCTGGACATTATGGAATTTTTAGTGGAAAGGCTTGGAGAGAAGATATCCGTCCCGAGTTCATAAATTTCATTAATAAATTTTAGTTTATTATTGATTATTTTTTGATCAATTATCCAAATATTAATCATTTCTAAATTAGAAATAATCTTTTTAAAAATTAACTGTTGATAAATAATTCTTTAAAACCTATTTACACATAGATAGGAGATCAAATGGACGATATTAAACTTTCTAATTTTAATTCAAAAAGTAAAGATGAGGTCGTCTTTACGGAAGACAGAATAGCGCTTGTATCTGGTGGAACAAGAGGTATTGGTAGAGGTATTTGTGAAATTTTAAAAAGAGCTGGTGCTACAGTTATTGCGGGATATGCCTCAGATGATGAGCAAGCAAAAAAATTTACAAGAGAAACCAATATTAAATCAATTAAATGGGATGTTTCTAATTTTCAGGAATGCGACAATGTTGTTAAGGAAATTATTTCAGAGTACGGGACACTATCAATATTAGTCAATAACGCTGGCATAACCAGAGATAGTACAATCAAAAAAATGTCAATTGATCAGTGGCAAGACGTTATAAACGTTAATCTCAATTCTGTTTTTAATATGACTAAAGTTTGTTGGGATGAAATGATATCTAAACATTTTGGTAGAATTATTAATATTTCTTCTGTTAATGGACAGGCAGGCCAATACGGACAAGTTAATTACTGCGCTGCAAAAGCGGGTATAATTGGAATGACAAAAGCTATAGCTCAAGAAGGTGCACGCTATAATATTACAGCTAATACCGTTGCTCCAGGTTATGTTGACACAGAAATGGTTGCAGCAGTTCCACAAAATGTTTTAGATAAAATAATTAGTACAATTCCTGTTGGGAGATTAGGTCATCCACAAGAAATTGCTAGAGCAGTTGCTTTTTTAGCAAGAGAAGACTCTCAATTTGTAACTGGATCTACCATTTCTATAAATGGTGGACATCATATGTATTAGAATAGTTTGTAATAATTATATTTTGAATATGGGTCAAATCAAAATTCACTAAGACCTGCCAACAATATAACTATAAACAAGCAGAAAGCCATAGTCTTATTAACTGTTGATTGTTTTCCTTTACTTAAGCCCCACTGTCTTAGCTTTACGCCAAGCCATAACCAAATAAAATGAACTGGAACCCAGACTAAATTTATTATTAACGTTTTTATTAAAATTTCTTGCTGCAAATTAAAACCTTGCAATGGAAACCCAGTAAATAAAATACCATTTACCAAATAAGCTTTTGGATTGATTACCTGTAAAAATATTGCCTCAAAGAAGGTAGGTTTTTTTTTTGATTGTTTAAATTTTATTTCGTTTCCTGCAGTGGCTATCCTCCAAGCTATCCAAGTCAAATATGATAAAGATATTATTAAAAACACAGGTTCAACCCATGGGATTTCAAATAAGAAACCTTTAAAACCTGTTACGACAAGAACTAAAACTGTATTTGTTCCAATAAATAATCCAGCTAAATATAATGTACCGGTTTTCCATCCAAAACCTGATCCTGTTGCCGCTAAAGACAAAACCCCAGGACCAGGCGTTATTATCATTAAAAAGATTGCAATTGTAAAAGCTAACATTTTTTTTGATTATTTTAGATAAACAGTTTTCCAGGATTCATAATCAAATTTGGATCAAAAGATTTTTTTATTGCCTCCATGACATCAACTGAATTACCTAATTCATTATACATATATTTTCTTTTACCTTGCCCAATTCCATGTTCTCCTGTACAAGTTCCATCCATTTTAATGGCTCTATGAGATAACCTGTCTAAGAAAGGTCCTAATTTAGAAACTTCATTTTCGTTATTTGTATCTAGCATTACAGCAACATGAAAATTTCCATCACCAGCATGACTTGCTATGGGACCAATTAAATCATTATCATTTAAGTCTTTTACTGTTTCAACAATGCATTCTGATAGTCTAGATATTGGTACACAAACATCAGTAGAATACATTTCTGTACCAGGCATATAAGATCTTGCAGCCCAATATGCATCATGTCTAGCTTTCCATAATTTATTTCTTTCCTCATTATTTGAAGTCCATTCATAATTATTGCCTCCAAACTCAAGTGCAATTTCACCAAAAAGCTCTGACTGTTCATCAACAGATTTTTTGCTTCCATGAAATTCCAAAAGTAGCAATGGCTCTTCTGGCAAACTTAATTTTGAATACAAATTACAAGCTTTAACCTGTATCGCATCTAAAAGTTCAATTCTTGCTACAGGAATTCCAGATTGAATTGTAGTTATAACTGTATCTGCTGCATCTTTTATAGATTTAAATGATACTCGGCCGCCAGCTATAACTTCTGGTATGCCATAAAGCTTTAATGTAATTTCTGTAATTATGCCCAAAGTTCCTTCAGAACCAACTAAAAGTCTAGTTAAATCATAACCAGCAGAACTTTTTTTTGCTTTATTTGAAGTTTTAATTATTTCTCCATTTGGCATTACTGCCTCTATCGAAACAACATTATCCTTCATTGTTCCATATCTAACCGCATTTGTTCCAGATGCTCTCGTTGAAGACATGCCCCCAATTGATGCATTTGCACCAGGATCAATTGGAAAAAATAGACCTGTATCTCTGAGATGAGTATTAAGTTGTTCCCTTGTAACTCCTGGTTGAACCGTAACCAATAAATCATCCTGATATACATTAAGTATTTCATTCATATTATTCAAATCAATAGATAAACCACCAAATGGAGCATTAACATGCCCTTCAAAAGAGGACCCGACACCAAAAGGAATAATAGGACATCTGAAATCATTACAAATTTTTACTGCATCTGATACATCATTTTTATTTGATGCGAATAAAACTCCATCTGGTAATTCAGATTCGTGAATAGTCATTGTATGTGAATGTTGTTCTCTAATACTTTTAGAATCGGAAAATTGCTGGCTAAATTTATCTTTTATTTTAGAGATACATTCTTGAATATTTTTTTTATTATATGTTTTTCCTAACCATTGGGTTTCATTATCTAACATAATAAGCCTTAAAATATTTTTCCTGGATTCATAATATTAAATGGGTCTAAAGCTTTTTTAATATTTTTCATAAAATCAACTGAACTACCTAATTCTTCTACTAGATACTGTTTTTTTCCTTGCCCTATTCCATGTTCACCGGTGCATGTTCCATCAAGTAAGATTGCTCTTTTTGACAAATCGTCAAGAAATTTATTTAAGTTATTAATTTCAATGTCATTTTTAGGATCTACCATTAATTGAACATGAAAATTCCCGTCCCCTACATGTCCAACAATATGACCAAATAAATCATATTTTCTTAAATCGTTTTGTGTTTTTTCAATGCATTCTGACAACTTTGAAATTGGTACACAAACATCTGTTGCAATATATTCATGATCAGGCTTACAAGATTTAGTCGCGTAATAGGCGTCATGTCTTGCTTTCCAAAGTTTATTTCTTTCTTCATTATTGGAAGTTGATTCAAAATTGTTTCCTCCAAAATCTGCTACAATTTCTGAAAAGAACTCAGATTGCTCCTTTACAGACGATTCACTTCCATGAAATTCAAGAAGTAATAGTGGTTCTTCTGGCAAATTTAGTTTAGAGTAGTTATTACAAGCCTTAACCTGTTCTTGATCTAATAATTCAATTCTTGCGACAGGAATACCAGCCTGAATTACCATAATTACTGCTTCAGTAGCATCCTTGATTGATGGAAAAGTTACTCTACCTCCTGCTATAACTTCAGGAATACCATATAATTTAATTGTAATTTCTGTAATAATACCAAGGGTGCCCTCAGATCCAACAATTAGTCTTGTTAAATCATAACCAGCTGAACTTTTTTTTGCTCTATTGGATGTTTTAACTGTTTCACCATTTGGCATTACACATTTTAAAGAAATAACATTATCTTTCATTGTTCCATATCGTACTGCATTAGTGCCAGAAGCATTTGTGCTTGCCATACCACCTAGAGATGCATTTGCACCTGGATCAATTGGGAAAAAAAGTCCTGTATCTCTTAGGTACACATTCAACTGCTCTCTTGTAACACCTGGTTGCACTACTGCATAACCATCTTCGGGGGATACATGTAAAATTTTATTCATGTTATTAAGATCAATTGATATGCCTCCATATAAAGCATTAACATGCCCTTCTAGCGACGATCCAACTCCAAAAGGAATTATAGGACATTTGTATTTTTGACAAATTTCAACTGTTTTTTTTACATCTATTTCGTTTTCTGCAAAAACAACTCCGTCAGGTAACTTTGAGGTATGTATTGTAGTCGTGTCAGTGTGTTGTTCCCTTACACTTTTAGATATAGAAAATTGCTGGCCGAATTCTTTTATCAATTCAGTAACAGCATCTTTTTTATTAAAATCAAAATTTAAATCAGATACTTCAAGTTCTTTTTCTAATACACTCACTTTTGATCCCTGTTAAAATTAATATACTTATGATATTACTACATTAAATATAATAATTTTAAATGAAAAAAAATATTAAAAATTCAATATTTGCTGGTGAATGCATGATAGAAGTCAGTGGTAATACTGATAATTTAGATAAAAAGCAAATTAAAATGAATTTAAATTTTGGTGGTGATACGTTTAATGCAGCTGTTTATTTTTCTAGATTGACAAATAAATTATTTAACACTTTTTATTTTACTGGGTTGGGTAAAGATCATTTATCTGAAATGATGATAGAAAGATTTAAATATGAAAATTTAAAAACTGACCTAATACAAAGAATTAAGGGAAAGTATCCTGGACTTTATTCTATTCAAACAGATAAAAAAGGGAATAGAAGTTTTTCATATTGGAGAAATGAGTCAGCTGCAAAAGAAATGATAAAAAAATGTAATTTAGATTATATTGAAAAATTCATTAGTAATACTGAATTATTTTATTACACAGGCATTTCTCTTGGGATTTTAAAGCCTAAGGATCAAAATAAATTAATTGAATTATCAAAAAAATCTAAACTTACAGCTTTTGATTTTAATTATCGAAATAGTTTCCATGGTAACAAAATTAAATCTCAAAGTTTATTTAAAAGAAGTAGTCTTTTTTCTAAAATAAATTTCATATCATTTGATGATATAATTGAAATATTTGGAAAATCTGATCCATTTCAATTCATAAATACTTTTAAAAGAAAAGATAACATAATTATTTTAAAGCATTTTGAAAAAATATTTTATTCTGAATTCAATAAAATTGGTTCAATAAATATACCAATTATTAAAGCAATTGATACAACTGCGGCAGGAGATTCTTTTAATGGATCTTTTTTAGCATATCATCTAAAAAATAAACATTTATCAATTGAAGAAAAAATTTTAAGCTCACATGTTATAACAAAAAATGTACTCAAATATAGAGGCGCAATCATTCCAAAGACAAAAATGAAAATATAATCAGAGGTATAAATGAAAATTGAAAAAAATGTATTAATCATGTCATTATTTCCAAATAAAATTACTAAACTTTTTGATGAAACGTTTAATACGTTTAAATCATATAAACAAGAAAATGCAGAAAAATTCATTGAAAGCTTGAGTGATAAAATTGAAGCCATAGCAGTTATGGGGGGAACTACTGTTTCAAGCCAACTCATAAAAAAACTACCAAATTTAAAAATAATCGCGAATTATGGTGTGGGTTATGATGCTGTTGATGTAAAACAAGCAACTTTATCTAATGTGAAAGTAACAAATACCCCTGATGTACTAAATGACGAAGTTGCAGACACAGCAATTGCCTTAACATTATGTGTATATAAAAACATTGCCTTAGCAAATCAATTTTTATTAGAAAAAAAATGGCTTAAATCTGAATACCCATTATCAAAAAAATTTTCAGGAACTAAGTTTGGGATCTTAGGAATGGGAAGAATTGGAAAAACAATTGCAAAAAGAATTGAATCTTTTAATTGTGAAATTTGTTATCACTCAAGAAATCAAAAAGATGTTAAATACAAATATTTTTCAAAATTAGAAGATTTGGCTGAATATGTTGATACACTATGTGTAATTACTCCAGGAGGTGAAGAAACAAAGCATTTAGTTAATGCCAATGTTCTTCAAAAACTTGGTAAAAATGGATTTTTAATTAACATTGCAAGAGGTACAGTTATTGATCAAAAGGCACTTATTTATGCGTTGCAAAATAATATCATTCGTGGTGCTGGTTTAGATGTTTTCGAAAACGAACCAAATGTACCTGACGATTTAATAAATTTAAAAAATGTTATTCTAACTCCTCACATTGGATCAGCAACTGTTGAAACTAGATACGATATGGGAAAACTTGTTTATGATAACATTGTACAAATGTTGACAACAAATACTACAATCAGTCCAGTTAATTAATGATTATCTCTTGGTAAAGATTTTTTAACTTTTTGATAACCAACAGCATTTTCTAAAATTCCTCCATCTGCCATATGCCCAACGTGATTTCTATAAATCTCTTGCCACGGTGTTTGATGACAAGGGAATTTTGGTGGACCACTTTTTTTCCTTTTTTGTATCTCATCATCATCAACCAACATATTGGCTGTAAATTTATTTAAATCAATTTGTATCGTATCACCAGTTCTTAGCCAAGCTAATCCTCCACCAACTGCACTTTCAGGAGATGCATTTAAAATTGAAGGACTCCCTGAAGTTCCTGATTGTCTTCCATCACCAATGCATGGTAGTTCTGTGATGCCTTGTTTAATTAATTTATCTGATGGTTGCATATTTACTACTTCAGCTGAACCAGGCCAACCTATTGGGCCAGCTCCTCTAATTACAAGAATGCAATTCTCATCCATATTTAGTGAAACATCATTTACACGATCATGATAATCTTCAGATCCTTCAAAAACTATAGCTCTGCCTTCTAAAACTCCCTCTTTGCCTGGTTTAGATAAAAACTTTTTTCGAAACTCATCAGAAATAACAGAAGTTTTCATTATTGCTGATTCAAATAAATTTCCTTTTAAAACAATAAAGCCTGCTCTTGTTTTTAATGGATTTTTAAACTCTGAAATTACATCTTTATCTTTAATTTTAAGTCCATTAAGACACTCAGACATTTTCTTTCCTGAAACTGTAATTACGTCTCCATGTATTTTATTATTTGATAAAAGCTCACTCATAACAGCAGCGGTTCCACCAGCTCTATGATAACTCTCACAAAGATATTTTCCTGCAGGTTGTACATTAACCATCAATGGAATATCATATCCGACATTCTGCCAAGCATCTGTTTCTAAATCAATACCAACATGTCTTGCTATTGCAGTTATATGAATTTGAGCATTAGTTGACCCTCCGATAGCAGAATTAACAACTATAGCATTTTCGAAAGCTTTTCGTGTCATAATTTTAGAGGGAGTTAAGTCTTCATTAACCATTTCAACAATCCTCAAACCTGTTCTATAAGCCATTTGACCTCTTTCTCTATAAGGTGCTGGAATATTAGCGTTACCTGTCAAACTCATACCTAGAGCCTCAGCTAAAGAATTCATTGTAGATGCTGTTCCCATTGTATTACAATGTCCATCGGATGGTGCAGAGGATGTAACTATATCCATAAACTCATCATAATTAATTCGTCCAGCAGACAACTCAACTCGACTATCCCATACAGCCATACCAGATCCAGCTAATTTTCCATCATGCCATCCATCAAGCATAGGACCACCAGATAATACTATTGCTGGAATATCAACTGTACCAGCCGCCATTAAACATGCTGGGGTAGTTTTATCACAACCAGTTGTTAAAACAACGCCGTCAATTGGATATCCATGTAAAATTTCAACTAACCCTAAATAAGCAAGATTTCTATCTAATGATGCAGTAGGTCTTTTTAATGTTTCTTGTATTGGATGCACTGGGAATTCAAGAGCAATTCCTCCTGCACTTCTTATTCCCTCTCTTACTCTTTCTGCCAATTTTACATGAATTCTATTGCAAGGAGAAATATCAGAGCCAGTCTGAGCAATTCCTATAATAGGTTTCCCAGAACGTAACTCTTCAGGTGTTAGCCCAAAATTTAAAGACCTTTCAATATATAAAGCGGTCATACCTGGGTTTTCGGGATTGTCAAACCACTGTTGACTTCTTAGTTTTGAATTAAATTTTTTTGACATATCTTCTCCTTAAACTTTATATCATCAAATTTCTATTGGTAAGCTATCATCATTTGCCCATTCACTCATAGAATTATCATAAATTTCAATATCATCATAACCCAATTGAAGTAAAACAAATGCATCTAATGACGCTGCTATACCACCACCACAATAATTTAAAACACGTGAGTTAATAGAAACACCTTTTTTTTTAAATACTTCTAAACATTCACTTGGAGTTTTAAAACATCCTTTTGTTATATCAGTTAACTCATGAAAAGGAATATTTAAACTTCCTGGAATTCTTCCAGGTCTACCATACCTTGGATTTTCTCCATTATGTAAATCTTCTGTTAATGAGTTTAAAATCACGCAGTGCTTTTTATTCATAGATTCTAACACTCTATTTTTATCAACAAAAATTGTATCATCAATTTCTTTCTTAAAATCAGATTTTTCAAATTTATTTATTTTACTTTCGGTAGGAAAATTATTTTTTTCCCATTCATAAAAACTACCATTTAAAATGCTTAGATTTTTAAATCCTAAAGCGTATAACATCCACCAAATTCTAGTGGCCCATTGAAGTCCATTCCTTGAATATAATACTATGTGGAATTTATCACCTATGCCTAAATCTGAAAATTTCTCTGCGAGAGTGGAATAATCAGGAAGTGTAAACCTATACTTACTCGAATTATCTGACAAATCATTTTGAAGATCTAAATAAGCAGAATTTTTTATATGTGAAATTTTATATTGTTTAAACCCACTCTCTACAATGTAAGGTAATGAAGGGTTCTGATCTTGATAGTGTAAGTATGTAGTACAATCATAAATTCTAACTTTATCATCATCCAAGTTATTTTTTAACCATTCAAAAGATGATATATATTCTGGAAATTTCCAATATATTTCGTTCATACTTAAATATTATTTAAAATCAATTAAGGTTTCAAATATAAACTTCCTCCACCCTTTCTTGACTCTAAAATATCGTGTGCTTGAGAAACATTTTTAAGATCAAAACACATTTTATCTTCGAGTGAATAAACGTTATTTTTAAATTGATCAAATACTGACCTACTCATTTTTTCAAACAAGCTTCTTTGATTTGTGTAGTGAAATAATATAGGTCGAGAAATAGATAAAGATTTTTGAGCAAGTTTTGACATTTCAATAGGAGGAATTGGACCTGATGATTGACCAAAGTTGATCAAATAACCACAATTAGAAGCTAAATTATAAGATTGTTCAAAAGTATCCAAACCTACTGAGTCATAAACCAGATCAAATCCGCTACCTTTAGTTATTTCTTTAGAATATTCAATTATATTATCATCGTTGTAAATAAATGCATTTTTACATCCGTATGATTTTGCCAATTTTATTTTTTCTTGAGAACCAACTGTCCCTATTACAATTTTACCAATAGAATTTAAATACTGACAAAGTAATCTTCCAACACCACCTGCAGCTGCTGTAACTAGAATTATTTTTTTATCTTTTAAATTGAAAACTTGCTCAGTTAACATATTAACCGTAAGAGCTCTTGAAAAATTTGTAGCCATAGTTGCATCATCAAGTTCATCAGGTATCTTGGCCACAATTTTGTGATTAATTACTCTATGGGATGAGTAGGCCCCATAAGATCCCGTAATATAAACAACTCTATCACCAACTTTTAAATTATTTACACTTTTTCCTAATTTTTCAATAATTCCAGAAGCTTCAACTCCTGGTATTCCAGGTAGATTTAATGTTTTATATAGTCCTGTTCTTACGTAAATATCGTGAAAATGAATTCCAATTGCGGTTTGTTTTATTAAAATTTCATCATCAGCTGGGTCATTTACAGTTATTTTTTCAATATTTAATACATCTGATTGACCATACGTCCTTTGTACTATAGCTTCTGGCATAATCGTACTCCACTTAAAATTTATATTTTAATCTAATTTAATTGTTAAATAAATTTAAAATCATATAATAAAAAATTAAAATTTAATATTTATTTATCTAAGGAATAACAACAATGAGTGTTGATGATATACTAACTATAAAACTTAATTCTAATGACAATGTCGCAACAGCATTTAATAACATTACTAAAGGAGAAATCACGCAAAATATTAAAGCTGAAAATGATATACCAAAAGGCCATAAAATTGCTTTAAAGAAAATTTTAAAAGGTGAAAAGATTATTAAATATGACCAAATTATTGGTCTAGCCAGAAATGATATAAATATAGGCGAACATGTTCATGTAGAAAATACTGAGTTCAAGTCAACAGAACATGATTATGAGTTTTCAACATCAATAAGATTACCAAATTTTGTTCCAGAAAGTCAAAGACCTACCTTTGACGGTTTTAAAAGACCTAATGGTCAAGTAGGAACACGAAATTATATTGGCATTTTAACTTCCGTCAATTGTTCTGCAACTGCAGCTAGGAATATTGCAAATGCTTTTGATGATAATGTACTCTCACAATATCCTAACGTTGACGGAGTTGTATCTTTTACACATGGTACAGGTTGTGGAATGGCAGACTCTGGAGATGGCTTTGAAGCTTTACAAAGAGTCTTATTAGGCTACATCCAACATCCTAACTTAGCTGGGGTTCTTTTAATAGGATTAGGTTGTGAAGCCAACCAAATTAAGTTTTTACTTGACGCTTATAACTTAAATGAAAATCCTTTTTTTCAAACAATGACCATACAAGAAATGGGAGGGTTAAGAAAAACAATTGAAGAAGGTATTAAGCGCACACATTCAATGTTACCAGAAATCAATCAATTAAAAAGATCTCCTCAATCAGTTGAACATCTCTCACTAGCACTTCAGTGTGGTGGTTCAGACGCATGGTCAGGCATTACTTCAAATCCTGCCCTTGGTCATGCAGCAGATCTTTTAGTTAAAAATGGAGGTACTGCAGTTTTAGCAGAAACGCCTGAAATTTATGGAGCTGAACACTTGCTAACTAGAAGAGCGATAAACAAAACTGTTGGTGATAAATTAGTAGATAGAATTCTCTGGTGGGAAGATTATGTCAGTAGAAATAAAGGAAGTCTTAACAATAATCCTTCTCCTGGGAATAAGGCAGGTGGACTTACAACTATATTAGAAAAATCTTTAGGTGCTGCTGCAAAAGGAGGCACTACGCCATTAAATGATGTACTTCTTTATGCCGAAAAAGCAAAATCTAAAGGTTTTTTATTCATGGATAGTCCTGGCTACGATCCGGCATCAGTTACTGGGCAAATAGCTACAGGCTGTAATCTTGTAAGTTTCACAACTGGAAGAGGTTCTGCTTTTGGTTCAAAACCTTCACCATCTATAAAAATAGCTACTAATACTGAAATGTATGAACATATGAAAGAAGATATGGACGTTAATGCAGGAAAAGTTGTCACAAATAATGAAAGTATTGAAACAGTTGGAAGTGAAATATTTGACCTGTTAGTTAGGGTAGCTTCTGGGGAAAAATCAAAGTCTGAAAAACAAGGTCTAGGTGATTTAGAATTTGTACCATGGCAAATTGGAGCAACAATGTAGTTAAATAAATTAAAAATAATTAAATTAAAATTAGGAGATTAAAATGAAGTTACTAAGATTTGGAAACGCTGGAGAGGAAAAACCTGGATTAATTGACCAAAGTGGGAAAATAAGAGATTTATCAAGCGTAATTGATGATATAAATGGTGATACTATATCACCAGAAAGTTTAGATAAATTAAAAAAGTTAGATCCTTCTTCTTTGCCGGAAGTTAACGGTAATCCAAGAATTGGTCCTTGTGTAAACAATGTTGGTAAATTTTTATGTATAGGGCTTAACTTTTCTGATCATGCAGCTGAAACTGGTGCAGAAGCTCCTGAAGAACCAATTTTATTTTCAAAAGCGACCTCTGCGATAATTGGCCCCAATGATAATGTCGAAATACCAAGAACTTCTACTGCAACAGATTGGGAAGTCGAACTTGGAATAATAATTGGCAAAAAAACAAAGTATATTTCTGAATCTGAAGCTAAAAATCACATTGCTGGATATTGTGTTGTCAATGATGTTTCTGAGAGAGATTTCCAAATTAAAAGATCAGGGCAATGGACTAAAGGTAAATCATGTGACACATTTGGACCAATTGGCCCATATCTTGTTACAACTGATGAGATTGATGATGTGCAAAATCTTTCTATGTTTTTAGATGTAAATGGTCAAAGAATGCAAAATGGCTCTACAAAAACAATGATTTTTTCAGGAGATCATATTGTCTATTATTTATCTCAATTTATGACTTTATTTCCCGGTGATGTAATTGCAACTGGGACTCCTCCTGGGGTTGGTCTTGGTATGAAACCTCCAGTTTTTTTGAAACCTGGGGATGTCATGAAGCTTGGAATTGAAGGGTTAGGTGAACAAAAACAAACATGTGTTGCTGGATAATTCATGACTAAAGGTGCTGTTATATACGAAAAAGGCAAGCCCGATGTATTTAAATGGGAAGATATTGATGTTCCAGATCCACGAAATAATGAAGTATTAATTAAAAACACAGCTGTAGGTGTCAATTATATAGATACCTATCATAGAAGAGGAATGCCACATCCTTGGCCCGTTCCAGATCTCCCTATAGTTCTTGGAATAGAAGGTGTAGGAATTGTTGAAGATATTGGATCAGATATTAGTGATTTTAAAAAAGGTGATCGAGTAGCTTATGCCCTTCCACCCCATGGAGCATATAGTCAAAAAAGAGTTTATCCTGCTAAAAAATTAATAAAAGTGCCTAATGATCTAACAAATTTATCTGATAATGATTTAGCAGCTCTAATGCTTAAAGGTCTAACGGCACAATTTTTACTAAAAAGAACATATGAGGTAAAAAAAGGTGATGTGATTTTAGTACATGCGGCTGCTGGTGGTATGGGATTAATTTTATGTCAATGGGCTAAGCACTTAGGTGCAATAATAATAGGAACAGTAAGCTCAGAAGAAAAAGCTCAAAAAGCCAAAGATGCTGGTGCTGATTATATAGTTATTCATTCAAAAAGTGATTTTGTAAAAACAGTTCAAGAGGTAACTGAAGGAAAAGGATGCCCAATTGTTTATGAATCAATAGGCAAAGACACTTTTAAACGATCAATGGATTGTTTGAGACCTATGGGAATTCTTGCGTCATATGGACATGCATCTGGAGCACCAGAGCCAGTCGATGTAATTGAACTAGGTACGAGAGGATCTCTTTTTCTAACTAGACCAGCAATAATGCATTATATGGAAAAAAGAGAGGATTTGGTAAAAAGCGCTGATGATTTGTTTGAAACTCTTAAAACTGGAAAAATTAAATCAAATGTTAATCATATTTATCCTCTCTCAGAAGTTAGCGAGGCACATAGAGCAATTGAAGCAAGAGAAACTATGGGGGCTACAGTTTTAGTACCCTAAATATATTTATTACTTTTCATAAAAATATTTAGTTTTTCTAAACCTCTTATAATGTCTTTGGTGCTTCTTGCATAAGAAAATCTAATTGTAGAATTGCCACGCTTTGTATCAAAATCTAATCCAGGAGTTATAGCTACTTTAGCTTCTTTTAAAACTTTATTAGCGAACTCTAAACTATTATTACAAAATTTACTTACATCCGCATATATATAAAAAGCTCCATCGGGCGAGGATATTTTAGAGAAACCTGAATCTTTCAAACCTTTTATCATTAACTTTCTATTTTCTTTATAAATATCTAAATTATTTTTTAATTCATCTTCACAATCTAATGCATGAAGTGCCGCTATTTGACTTGCATGAGGTGCGCAAATAAACATATTTTGAACTAATCTTTCAACTTGTCTTATATGATCTTCTGGAACAACCATCCAGCCAACTCTCCACCCTGTCATAGAGAAATATTTAGAAAATGAATTAATTACATAGCATTGATTAGTTATTTGAAGTGCTGTTGTTGCTTTTTTTTCATACTCTATTCCATGATATATTTCATCGCTAATAAAAGAAATATTTTGCTCTAATGAACTTTTAATTAAACTTTCCAATTGATTATAATTTAGCATAGATCCAGTTGGATTTGCTGGAGAGGCAATTAAAACTCCAGAAAGATTTAAGCCTTTTAAATCTGAAGCAAAAGGCTGAAAATTATTTTCAAATTTTGTCTCTATTAATACAGGCTCTAAATCTTGTGCTTTTAAAATTTGTCTATAACTTGGATAACCTGGAGAACAAATTCCAACTCTGTCTTTAGTATCAAATAATGATGAGAAAGATAAAATAAAACCAGCTGATGATCCAGAGGTAATAATAATTCTGTTAGGATTTAAATCCAGATTATACCAATCACCATATAATTGAGAAATTCTTAGTCTTAATTCAGGTATACCTAATGCAACAGTATAGCCCAAACTATCATTCTTCATTATTTTTATAAGTTCTTTTTGTGCATCTATTGGTGCTGGTGTACCAGGTTGACCAACTTCCATATGGACAATATCTTCACCTCTTTCTTCAGCTTTCCTTGCATTTTCCATAACGTCCATTACGATAAATGGATCAACATTTCCTCTTTTAGATTTTTTCATAATAAACAATATTAAAACATTGATTCTAATCTACTATTTACAAGTATTTCTGCAACTGCAGCACTATTTGGTAAAGTCAATGCATAAGATATAGTTTCTGCAATAGCTTCGGGTTCCATTTTGAATTCTCCGTCAGGAACAGTCACTTCATCTGTCATTCTTGTTCTAACCATTCCAGGACAAACTGATGTTGCTCTAACACCATCGTCCCATCCTGAAATTCTTATCGCATTAGTTAAAGACATTGCAGCAAATTTAGATGCTGAATAACCTAATATTTTTGGATTTCTTGGTCTTTTACCAGCAAGAGATACAACGTTGATTATTCTACCTGACCCTGTTTTTCTTAACTCAGGCAGAGCTTCTCTGACAAGTCTTAATGGCCCCTTGAAATTAACTTCAAACATTTCATCAAATTCTTCTTCACTGTCACCCTCTAAATCACCTCCAAGTTCAACACCAGCATTCATAACCAAGCCATCAATTTTTCCAAAATGTGAAATAGTTTCAGACACCCAATAATTAGATAGTTTTTTTTCTTTTGCATCCCACATGCATTTTAAAACATTATCTCCACCTGCTTTAATTTCGTCTGGATTTCTTGCAGCTAAACTTAAAATACAGCCTTTTTCTTTAAGAAGTTTAGCAGTTGCATAACCAATTCCCCTATTCGCGCCTGATATCATTATAACTTTATTTTTTAAATCTATCATCAGAACCTCATTAATTTTTTAAAACCTTTAATGCTCTTTTCTTAATTTTATCATAATTATTGTCATTTTTTGGTGCTATCCAACTTCCACCAACACACAAAACATTTTTTTGAGATAACCATGAGAAATAATTATCGCTATTAATTCCTCCTGTAGGACAAAATGAAACATCAGGAAATGGACCACTTAAAGAATTCAAATATGATATACCACCAAGTGGCTCAGCAGGAAAAAGTTTTAGAAATTTACAATCAAATTTTAGACAAGATATGATTTCTGATGCAGTTGAAACACCTGGTATATATGAAAAATTATTCTCTTTTGCATATTTAATAATTTCAGTTTCGAAGCCAGGACTTATTCCAAAATCTGCCCCTATATCTATAGTACGTTTAAGTTGATCAACGTTAACAATAGTACCAACTCCAAGAATCAAATCAGGGAATTTTTTCCGAATAAATTTTATATTATCAAAAGCCTCATCATTTCTGAGTGTAATTTCTACTGTATTTATTTTTCCATCAATTAAAGCATCTATAAGTTTTTCTGGATCAACATTTTTTTTTATGTCTAAAATAGGTAAAACATTTATATTTTCAAAGTTTAAATTTTTCATTTTTTTATTTTTCAATTATCTTTTATTCAAAATTGAATTATGCTTTTTATTACATATTATTCAATGTTTAATTAAGGAGAAATAATGGAAGTTTTAATTTTAGGCGCTGCTGGAATGGTGGGGCAAAAACTTTTAAATAAATTAATTATAAAAAAATCAATAAATGGTAAGGAAATTAAAAAATTTAAACTTTTTGATATAGTTAAGGCTCCATTTCCAAATGATGTAAATTTTGAAGCTGAAATAATCACAGGAGATATTTCTAAAAAAGAAATAAGTGAAAAATTAGTTTCTTCTAAACCAGAAATTATTTTTCATCTAGCAGCCATAGTTTCAGGACAAGCTGAAGAAGAGTTTGATTTAGGTTGGAATATTAATACCAAAGGAAGTTGGGGATTATTTGAAGCAATTAGAGAGTTAGGAGATGAATATAAACCAAGATTAGTTTTTACAAGCTCAATAGCTGTCTTTGGTGCACCTTTCCCTGAAAAAATTCCTGATGATTTTTTTACAACTCCATTAACATCGTATGGAGCACAAAAAGCAATTTCAGAATTACTTCTAGCAGATTACTCTAGAAAAGGTATGGTTGACGGTATATCTATTCGATTGCCTACGATTTGCGTTAGACCAGGGAAACCAAATTTGGCTGCTTCTGGATTTTTTTCTGGTATTATCAGAGAACCTTTAAACGGAATAGAAGCGAGATTACCTGTTAGTATAAATGTAAAACATTGGCATGCTTCTCCAAGATCTGCTGCCGGCTTTCTCTTGCATGCCGCTGAAATTGATACAAAGAAATTAAATAATAGAATAAATTTAAGTATGCCAGGTTTGTCAGCAACTGTTGAAGAACAAATTGAAGCACTAAGAAAGGTCGCTGGTGAGGATACAGTTAAGTTAATAAAACATGAAATTGATCCTAAAATAGATAATATTGTTCAAGGATGGGCAAGAGATTTAGACACTACAAGAGCAATAAGTTTAGGCTTTAAAGCTGAAAATAATTTTGAAGAAATAATTAAAGTCTATATCGAAGATGATTTAAATAAATAATCTTTATTTAAAAAAAAGCTTGGATTCCTGTTTGAGCTCTACCTAAAATTAGCGCATGAACGTCATGTGTGCCTTCATAAGTGTTGACAGTTTCTAGATTCATTAAATGTCTCATCACTTGATACTCAGCGTGTATGCCATTACCTCCATGCATATCTCTTGATAACCTTGCTATGTCAAGTGCCTTTCCACAATTATTTCTTTTTACAATTGAAATTGCTTCTGGAGCTAGTTTTCCTTCATCAAAAAGTCTTCCAACTCTTAGTGATGCATGAAGACCTAAGGTTATTTCAGTTTGCATGTCAGCAAGTTTTTTTTGAATAAGTTGTGTAGAAGCCAATGGTTTACCAAACTGTTTTCTATCCAATGTATACTGTAAGGCTCTATGCCAGCAATCCTCAGCGGCGCCCATAACACCCCAAGATATTCCATACCTTGCTCTATTTAAACAACTAAAAGGTCCTTTTAAACCTTCAACATTTGGCAACATATTTTCTTCAGGAACAAAAACTTTATCCATTACAATTTCTCCTGTAATAGAAGCACGTAATGAAAGCTTTTTATTTATTTTTGGGGCACTTAAGCCTTTCATACCTTTTTCAAGAATAAACCCTCTTATCTTTTTTTCATGTTTATCTGACTTTGCCCAAACTATAAAAACATCAGCAATTGGCGAGTTGGAAATCCACATTTTTGATCCAGATAATTGATACCCACCATCAACTTTTTTAGCTGTCGTTTTCATTCCACCAGGATCAGATCCTGCATCTGGTTCAGTTAATCCAAAACAACCTATAAAATCACCACTTGCAAGTTTTGGTAAAAATTTTTGCTTTTGTTCTTCACTTCCAAAAGCATTTATTGGATGCATAACTAAAGATGATTGAACTGACATCATTGATCTATATCCACTGTCTATTCTTTCAATTTCTCTAGCAACTAAACCATAAGAAACATAAGATGCACCTGCACAACCATATTTCTCAGATATGGTTACACCCAAAAGACCAAGTTCTCCCATCTCTTTAAAAATTTTTATATCTGTATTCTCTTCCAAAAAGGCTTCCTCAACTCTTGGCAATAAACTACCTTGAGCATAATCATAAGCTGTATCTCTAATAAGTTTTTCCTCTTCAGACAACTGCCCATCTAAATCTAAAGGATCTTTCCAATTAAATTCTTTTTTTTCAGACTTAACTACATTTAAATTTGTAACTGTTTTTTTTATATCATCCATAATGTTGTCTCTTTTTGAAGTTTACTCTATTAATTATCAATAATAAAATCTATTTATTTTTCCTTTTAATATATCTTTCTAAAAAATCTAATCTATCCTGACCCCAATAAATTTGATCATCTATTATATAGGTAGGCGCACCAAAAACAGCAAGGTCTATTGCCTCTTTCGTATATTTATTCATTTCTTTTTCAACTTGTTTACTATCAGAAAAGTCAATAACTTCATCAGCAGTTTTAATAAATCTTGTTAATATTTTCTTTAAATTTTTTGGATCATCTATATTCAATTCTTTAATCCACAGACCTTCCATAATTGCATAGGCTATATCATTCACATTTTCAAAATTTAATATCTTAACAGAAATAATAACTTTGGATGGCAAAAGAGACCTTGAAGGAAAATGTTTTGGTTCAGGATTAAGCTTAACCTTTAAAAATTCTGACCATCGTTTTAATTCTTGTAATCTATATTTTTGTCTTTGTAATGGCCTTTTATGTACAGGAAGTCCTCCAGATACTGGAAATATCTCTCCATAATTAACAGGCATTATATCCAATTCACAATTATTTTTTTTTGAAATTTCATTTACTTTTTTGTGCCCAAGAAAAGTCCAAGGACTTCCATGACTCATAAAATATTTAATTTTCATTGAGGTTTCCTAATTTATACTCCAAACCCAGATCCAGATTTTTTATACTGATCTCTTGGAGGGCTAAATATATCCATAACTTTTGCTCCATTTTCACCAGCTTCTATACCATGATCAACATTAGCTGGTGTTAACCAAAAATCACCTTTTTTGATTTCTATTCTTTCACCACCTTGAATTCTTATACCAGATCCTTCCAACATGACACCCCATTGTTCTTCAGGATGTGAATGGATTTGCCCAACACAATTGGGTTCAATTGTGACTACAGAAATCATTGCTTGATCTCCACAAAATATACTTGTTTCTAGACCTTCACCAAGCTTTCTTTTTATACCCTCATCCAAATTATTTATATTGTAAAAATTGTTTTTCTGACTCATAATATTTTCCTTTTAAAATGGTTTATCACCTTGAAAAGTAATTCGATGCATTAATCTTCTATATCCATGATAATCATTAACTGGATAATGCATTGTGCATCTGTTATCCCAAATTGCAACAGAGCCCTTTTCCCATTTAAACCGACAAGTAAATTCTGACTTGATTTGATGTTTATATAAATATTCTAAAATTGGGGTGCTTTCTTCAACACTCATTCCTACAAAATGAGTTGTATGAGCTTCATTAACATATAATGATTTTCTTTTTGTTTCAGGATGTGTTCTTACAACAGGATGTATCGCTTCTAACTCATCACCTTTTAAACCAACTGATGAATGTTTCATGATATCAGATCTTGTTTTGGCTACTCTACCTTTGCCAGATATATTTACAGCTTTTTGATTATTTAAAAAATTTTTCATCCCTTCAGATAAAGTATCATAAGCTAGGTATTGATTTGAAAACTCAGTATCACCACCAAAATCAGGAACCTCTAAAGCGTATAACATTGTCCCTTTTGGCGGTTCATCTTGATAAGTAGTGTCACTATGCCAGATACCACCAAAATTATTAGTATCTGTTTCCTTTTTAAGAATTGGCGTAATTTCAGGAAAATTTTCTAAACCTTTGACGAAAGGATATATTATTGGGGTTCCAATTTTATTTGCAAAAGACTTTTGACTTTCAGGAGAAAATTTTTGATCTCTAAAAAAAATAACTTGATACTTCAAAAAAGCATCGTAAATTTCATCAAACACTTCTTCATTTAAATCATTATTCAATTGTACATTTTCAATGACTGCTCCAATTGAACCAGATACTTTTTTAATTTTTATAAATTCATATTCTTTTTTATTCATACTACCCTAATTAGAAATTTTATTTTTTATTTATAGAGTATATTATTATCAAATGAATAAAAAAAATCCATATTTACCTATAAATAAAGAATGGCTAGATCTTCATAAAGAAGAAGCATTACTTCCTGATTTAGAAATAATAGATCCACATCATCATCTTTGGGATCTAGAGTTTGGAAAATATTTAAATGATGATTTAATAGAGGATATTAATAAATCTGGACATAATATTAAAGCTAGTGTCTATATTATGTCATCAGCAAACACAAAAATTTATGATCAAAATTCTGATGAATTCTCAACTCTTCCAGAAATAAATTTCGCACACGAACAATATTTAGATTCTAAAAATAATAAATTAAATCAATGTTCAATAAATAACTCAATTGTTGGTGCATTAGATTTAAGGTACGGAAATAAATTAACTCCAGTTATAGAAAAGGGACTTGAAATTAGTAATGGGAAGTTAAAAGGAATACGTATGCTATTAGCGGCCCATAACGACCAAAGAATTAGTTCGGGTGCTGTAAAAACAAAAACGGGCATTATGCTGGACCCCAACTTTATTCAGGGTGCAAAAATTTTAGAGAAAAATGAATTATCTTTAGATTTTTGGATTTATCACACTCAATTAAATGAGTTAGAATGTGTTGCAAAAACTTTACCTAATTTATCTATTATATTAAATCATATTGGAGGCCCTATACAAGTTGGACCTTATGAAGGAAAACAAGGAATTACTCATCGTGAATGGAGACGTTCAATGATGAGACTTGCAGTTTTTCCAAACATAAAAGTTAAGTTAGGCGGCCTTGGAATGAAAGTATGTGGTTCTAAATTTAATTTTAATCCAAAGCCACCTTCATCAGATCAATTGTCAGAACTATGGAAATCATGGTTTTTTGAAACTATTGATTTGTTTGGAACTGACAGATGCATGTTCGAAAGCAACTTTCCGGTTGATAAAGGTAGTTGTAGCTACGGAGTATTATGGAACGCCTTTAAAAAAATCAGCGCTAATTTTTCAAATGATGAAAAGAAAAAACTTTTTTACCAAAATGCATTAAAAACATATAAAATTAAATTATAATATATGAAACTCTCTATCTTAGATCAATCCGTTGCAACAGAAAATAAGTGTCAGGACCAAGTCATCAATGACACTCTAAAACTTAGCGAAGTAGCAGAAGAATTAGGATATTATAGATTTTGGATATCTGAACATCACAATCATCCAACAATAATTGGTACTGCACCAGAAGTTTTAATGGCAG
>CACIWG010000017.1 GCA_902590245.1 uncultured SAR116 cluster alpha proteobacterium
CATCAATAGTTTTAATTTCATTTTTAATAATATTAAACTTTGAATTCTTAACCAAATCATTAATAAAATAGTTGGATAAATTATTTGTTAAATAATAGATTAAAAGTTTATCATCATTAATTTTATTGTTTTTAAATTTTTGTAAAAAAATATCTATTATTGGTAAATTTATTAAATCTTTCATTTTAATAATTTTTGATCTTAAACCATCTTCTAAATCATGGGAAACATAAGCAATATCATCGCAAATATTGGCAATTTGACCTTCTAATGAGGGGTATTTATCAATTTCAAAATTAAAATCTTTTTTTAAAGATTTAATTAACTTTGGAAGAGTACTCATTGATTTAAACGGACCATTATGCTTGATAATACCATCCAAAGTTTCATAAGTTAAATTTAAGCCATCAAAGTTTAAATACTTTTTTTCAATTTTAGTAACAATTTTTAATGTATGTAAATTATGATTAAATCCTCCATAATTTTTCATTAAATCATGTAACACATTCTCTCCTACGTGACCAAATGGTGGGTGACCAAGGTCATGGGCTAAGGAAATTGCCTCTGCTAAATCATCATTCAAATTTAAATAACGTGCAACAGACCTTGCTAATTGTGCAACCTCTAGAGTATGTGTCAATCTAGTTCTGACATGATCATTTTTGGTATTAAAAAAAACTTGAGTTTTGTGTTTAAGTCTTTTAAATGCATCACTATATAGAATTCTATCTCTATCTCTTTGATATTCAGTCCTATTAAATTGAAGTTTACTGTCTTTATATTTTCTGCCTTTGCTAGAATTCCCATGAGAAGCAATATTAGAAAGTTGTCGATTTTCATATTTCTTGTTCATACAGTAAATATGGTGTAAAGTTGTTTAAAAATAAACATTCATTAAATATAATATATTATGAAGAATTTTAAACTAACAAATAATGCAGCTACAAGAATCAAAGAGCTTCAAAAAAACGAAGAGAAAGGTTCTTTATTTCGTATTTCAGTTCTTGGCGGTGGATGTTCAGGATTTCAATATGATTTTTCTTTCACAAAAGAAATAAAAAACGACGACATTACCTTTTGTGATTTTGAGGTAAATTATTTAATTGATAAAACATCAATTGAATTTATTAAAGAGGGTAGTTTAGATTTCGTTCAAGAATTAGGTGGTTCTTTTTTCAAAATTGAAAACCCTAATTCAACTGCAAATTGTGGATGTGGTACTAGTTTTTCTATTTAATTTGAAATGTATATATCAAGTTTTAATGTTAATTCTATCAATGCAAGATTAAATAACTTGATTGATTATCTCAATAATCAGCCAATAGATGTAATTCTATTACAGGAAATAAAATCAATTGAAGAAAATTTTCCGTATAAAACTTTTGAAGATCTTGGATATAATATCTATGCAAATTGTCAAAAATCTTATAATGGAGTTGCTATCCTTAGTAAATTTGAAATGACTAATCCAAAATTTAGTTTTTTTGAAGATACTCAGGCTAGATTTTTAGAAGTAGATATACTAGATTATAAGATAATTTGTGTTTATGTACCTAATGGAAATCCATTAAATACTGAAAAATACACTTACAAGTTAAATTGGTTAGAAAACTTTTATTCCTATTGCAAATCACTAGTCAAAACCAATAAAAAAATCGTCATTGGAGGGGATTTCAATATAATTCAATCAAACCTTGATTGTTATAATGAGGATGATTGGATTGATGATGCTTTATTTACGATAGAAGTTAAAAAAAAATTGAGACAGATTTTACACCTTGGCTTTCATGATTCCTTTAGAGCAAAAAATAGTTCAATAAAAGCATTTAGTTATTGGGACTATCAAAGTGGTGCTTGGCAGAATAATAACGGTATTAGAATTGATCTAATATTATTAACATCACATGTCATGGACGAATTAAAAAATTCAGGTATACACAAAGAAATCAGAGGACAAACTAGACCAAGTGACCACACACCAGTATGGATCGAATTATGATATTAATACTTACAAATATTTATTTTTTGGTTTGAAGTTATCAGAATAACTTTTCCTTGGATTATGAACCCAAACTTTACCATTAGGGTGCATTCCAGCTCCGTAAACAGCTGAAACTGCTAAATTTCTCATTCTAGCTAATAAACGAGTATCTACTTCTCCGACTAAAGGATGAATTCCACCATTATTTTCTACTTCATCTTTCCATTTTTTTTCTCTAGATAAAAACGTTTCTTTATCTTGAAGTTCAACACAATTGAGTTCATTGGTATTCAAATTTGCTTCAATTGTATCACCCTCTTCAACTAAAGCAATTGGTCCACCTAAAGCAGCTTCTGGACCAACATGACCAATAACTAAACCAACAGAACCACCAGAAAATCTAGCATCTGTCATTAAAGCTAATGTTATATCTCTTTCTCTACATAAGGTAGTAATTCTAGAAGTTGGATCCAACATTTCTGGCATACCAGGCGCACCCACAGGTCCTTCATATCTTACAATAATCATATCTAAGTCATTAAAAAAATCTGGATTATTATCTAATTTTTCTAGCAGTTTTTTCTCGCCATTAAATATTCTTGCTTTCCCTTTGAAGATATTATTTTCGAGCCCTCTTTCAACACCAGCTAATTTAAGTATAGCTGTATTTTCGGGTGACAAATTTCCACCAAGAAGTCTTAATCCACCAGTTTTTTTGAATGGGCTCTTAACATGATATATTACTTCATTGTCAGGAATATCTGGATTTAATCTTAATACTTGTTCATTTAGTGTTTCACCAGTACAAGTTAAAGTATTGCCATTTAACAAGCCAGAATCCAATAAGTTTTTAATTATTACCTGTATTCCACCTTTTTCATCAATATCAACCATAGAGTATTTACCAAACGGCCTTGCATCAATAACTACTGGAACAATATTTTGAGATAAATCATTAAACTCTTTCATATTCATAATGTCTCTTTCAAAATCAGAATATCCTGCTGATCTTGCAATTTCAGGTGCATGAAGTAAAACATTTGTTGAACCACCTACTGCCATAGAAACAATCATTGCATTTCTTATTGATTCTCTGGTTACTAAATCACGTGGTTTAATATCTTTTTTAATCATATTTACAAGAAAATTTACTAATTCATTTGGAAAGATTTTTAACCTTCTAGGGTCATCAGATGGTGGTGAAACCATATGGAGAGGTTGCATACCAACAACAGCTATAAATGTCTGCATAGTATTGTAGGTAAACATACCTCCACAACTACCATAACCAGGACAAGATTCTTTAGCAATCCTACATTTTAAGTCTTCATCATCACTTCCTGCTAATTGAAAACTTGATATAATATCTAAAGGTTCTTTTGTTATAGAATCAGTTCCTGGTCTAATAGTTCCATCTGACATTATAATTGCAGGCCTGTTATGCTCTAACAAAGCTGACAAAGTGCCAACAGGAGGTTTGTCACATGCGACCACAGCAATTGTTCCTTCTAATCCACTAGCACTTAAATGTTCACAAATAGCATCATTAGTAACTTCTCGACCAATAAGAGAATAACGCATTTCACGTGTTCCATTTCTCATTCCGTCTGATGTTGCGATTGTAAACTCTGGAGAAACAAGCCGCATTTTGAAGTCACTATTTATTTCATCAATTTTATTTTTAAGGGCATCATGAATTGTATCAACTTTTAGTTTTACTCCTAAATAACATTGTGAGTCTCCACCATTTCCAATTACTCCAACAGATGGATTATGAATATAATCAAGGTTAGTTCCTAATTCTCTTGCGATTCCATATGTTTGAGCGTTTCTTCCAGGATTTTTATCTATTAAAACTGATTTATTTTTTTTCATGATTCACTCCAATTTAATTTGATATTATCTCATTTATTTCTTTAATTTTAGTTAAAAATTGCTTTTTTAAATTTTCATTTTTTATGATAACTTCTTTAGGTGCTTTATCTAAAAATGACGCATTAGATAGCAGCCTTTCAATTTTAGTTAAATCTTCTTCAGCTTTACTTCTCTGTTCAATAAGCAGTTTTATTTGATTTTCATCTAAATTATTAGATTGTTTTTCGATCCCTAAAATAAATTTTTCTGTTTGAATATAATCTAAATTATCTGCGAGAAACTTATTATCATTTATATAAATAATATCATTTAATTTTCCGATATATTGAAGTAAAAATTCATTTTTTTTGACTAATTCAATATATTTCAGGTTCTTTGATTTGATATGAATATTTAAAGTATTTTTAAATGAAACTTTATTTTTAACTCTGTAAGCTCTTAATGCAGATATTATATCAATTAACTGTTCAATTGATAAATCTATAACATCTAATTTAAACTTTTTTGGCCAACTTGAAGTTATGAGCATTTCACTATCATCAAAAAACTTTAAATTTAACTCTTCTGTTAAATATGGTTTTATGGGATGCAATAACTTCAAAATTGATTTCATTATAAATGAAGATACATATTTAACTTCATTTATATCTTCTGAAACTTTCGATTTAAATACTGGTTTTAAGAATTCTAAATACCAATCGCAATAATCTCCCCAAACAAATTTATAAATGCTATCAGAAAACTCATTAAATTTGTAATTGATCATGGCTTTCTCTACATTATCATATACATCAAAAAGTTTGTTTAATATCCAAATATTAATTGGTAATTTAATATCACTAAGATCTATATCCTGAAAATTATAGCAATCATTTAGTTTCAAAAATTTACATGCATTAATTACTTTTGTTGAAAAATTTCTGTAGCCAATAATTCTTTCTTCAGATAATTTGATATCCCTACCTTGTGCAGCCATTGCACAAAGTGTAAACCTTAAAGAATCAGCGCTATACTTTTCTAATAAATCTAAAGGATCCATTACATTACCCTTTGACTTGGACATTTTTTGCCCTTTTTCATCTCTAACCAAAGCATGAATGTAAACTTCTTTAAATGGAGATACTCCTTTCATAAAATGAATACCCATCATCATCATTCTAGCTACCCAGAAAAATATTATATCAAATCCTGTTACCAAGACGTCTGATGGGTAATATTTTTTCAATAAATCACTTTTTTCAGGCCAATTAAGTGTAGAAAACGGCCATAAAGCAGAAGAAAACCATGTATCTAAAACATCTTCATCTTGTTTTAGAAAAACTTTTTTTCCATAAAATAAATCAGCAGAGTTTTGTGCGTCTTTAGAGTTTTCAGCAACAAACACTTTATTGTCTGGCCCATACCAAGCTGGTATCCTATGCCCCCACCAAAGTTGCCTAGATATACACCAGGGCTGAATGTTTTCCATCCAATCAAAAAAAGTATTTTCCCAACTCTTCGGCACAAATTTAGTTTCACCAGATTTAACAGAATTTAAAGCAGGTTTTGCCAATGCTTCTGCATTAACATACCATTGATCCATAAGCCAAGGCTCAATAATTGTTCCAGATCTATCACCATGTGGAACAACGTTATTAATTGTCTCTATCTTTTCGATTAAATTATATTGTTTCAATAATTCAATAATTTTTTCTCTTGCAACAAATCTGTCTAATCCTACAAATTCAGGTGGTACATTTTCATTTAAACATCCATTTTGGTCAAATATATTTATATTTTTTAAACCATGCCTCTTCCCAACCTCAAAGTCATTAAAATCATGTGCAGGAGTAATTTTTACTGCACCAGTACCTTTTTCAATTTCAGTATAATCATCTAAAATTATAGGTATTTTTCTATTTGAAATTGGCAAAATTAAATTTTTTCCAATAAATTGATTATATCTTTCGTCTTTAGGGTTAATAGCAACAGCTACATCCCCTAACATTGTCTCAGGCCTTGTAGTTGCAACAATAATAAAATTTTTTGTATTTTCTAATGGATATTTTAGATACCAAAATTTACTTTCCATTTCTCTTTGTTCTACTTCCAAATCAGAAATAGCTGTCAACAATTTAGTATCCCAATTTACTAACCTTTTATCTTTATAAATTAAACCTTCATTAAATAGTTTTACAAAAACTTTTTTAACTGCAGATGATAAACCATTATCCATAGTAAATCTTTCTTTATCCCAATCTGGAGAAGCTCCAAGTGCCCTAAGTTGATTAGTAATTTGACCTCCAGAATGCTCTTTCCATTCCCATACTTTATTTAAAAACTTATCTCTACCAATATCTCTTCTATCAATGCCTTTTTCATTTAATTGCCTTTCAACAACCATTTGAGTCGCAATACCAGCATGATCTGTTCCTGGTTGCCAAAGAACATCACGACCTTTCATACGAAAATACCTAATTAAAATATCTTGAAGAGTAAAAGTTAATGCATGCCCAATATGTAGTGAACCCGTAACATTTGGTGGAGGCATCATTATTGTATATGGTTCTTTTTTACTACTTACCTCAGCTTTAAAACAACCTTTTTCAACCCAGCGATTATACCAAAATTTTTCATAATCTTTATGATTAAATATATCCATTAAATATTGCCTAAAAGTTATATTTTCCAATATCTATCAAAAGTTTGTACTTATTAAGCAATTGATCAGATTTACTTTTTAATAATCGTACTTCTGAATTCATAACATCAACTTCTATATCTAAAACATCTAATAAAGTTCTTAATCCAAACTCTTCTTCTTTTTTAACACCATCCAAAGCTAATTTAGATGCATTATATTCTTTATTAGCAGCAATGACGCTAAAATCAGAATTTATATAATTGTTAAATAAAGAAAGAGTTTTTAATTTACTTACTCTGATTAATTCTTTTTCTTCTTCTAAAACACTATTATAATCATCATCTAAACTTAAGATTAACGATGTTTCAGATTTATTCCTAAATAGTGAAGATTTGAAAGTAATCGTTGTTCCATAACTTGAATAATCGTTAACTGAGGAATTAGAATCAGATTCGCTACTTTTCATATATAAATCTAAATCTAAAGATGGGTAACTATTAGCTAATTGTTTATCTTTTAAAAGTTGAGCGTTTTTCTTAGTTGATCTAATATTTAATATCCTTAAGTTAGAATTAAGGGATAAACTTTCAGCCTCTTCAATTGATTTAGGAAGTGAATATTTGAATTCGGGAAATTTCATTTTTTTTATATTGAAATCTTCTCCAATTAGACTTTTAAAATCATTCATATAATTAAGTTGTTCAGTTTTGCTTGTCGCCAACTCATATTCAGCTCTTGCAAGCCTTGCCTCAGCTTCAGATACTATTGTTGGTGTAATTGTTCCTGCAGAGAGTTTTAATTTTGATGCTTTAACTGCAGTCTTAAATCTATTAACATTTGATACTCTTAAATCTAAAATTTTATTTGAGTTATAAACATTAAGATAACTCGTTAATGTATTAATGAATAAATTTTGTTTAGCCAAAATAAGATCATTAGAAGCAATTTTTTTATTATTTAAAGCAATTTCTACACCTTTATCGGTAAAGCCAAAATCAATTAAAGTTTTATCTAAACTTATAGTATTTACAGTTGTTTTCTGATCTACATAATCACCAATATTATCTGACTTTTTATTATCTAGCGTTAGGGAACTTGTAAAATCTAAATTCCAATCTTTATTTGAATAAGCATTACTTATCAAATTAGTTTTAGATTTTAATAAAAATTCATTTTTTTTTATAATGTTACTATTTAAAAGTGCTTTTTTATAAACATTTAGAAATGTAAAATCTTCATCGGCTTTTATATTAAAGCTAAAACATATTAGTATTAATATAGTAATGATGAGAAATGAAAATGAAGTTGTTATATTTTTTTGCATATAAATTAAAAATTAAATTTTTGAATTTTTTTGAAGCCGTCAAAAATTGGTACATAAGCATCAAATAAATAGTTTTTTATGAATTCTTTGTTATATCTTTGATACATAGTGGCTTTCCCAACATTACCTTCTTTAATTTCAACAGCAACTAATCTTCCATTTTCAGAAAGTTGATTTAAAATTTCAATAGGAACATGATTTACTCCACCTTCAATAATAATACAATCGTATGGCTGTTGATCAGAATATCCATTTTCAATTTTACTTTTAATAAATACTACATTATTGACTTCAAGTTTTATTAAAACATCTACAGAAAAATCGTAAAAACTTTTAATTGATTCAATTCCAATAACAGTATTACATAAATAAGATAAAATGATAGAAGTATAACCAACTCCACTACCTATTGTTAAAACAGTGTCATTCTTATTAATATTTAGACTTTGTATCAAACGAGCACAAATCATAGGATTAAGTAAAAATCTATTTTTTGTTAAATCAATGTTAACATCCAAATAACATTGATTAATATTTTTTTTATTAACAAAAATTTCTCTAGGAACTTTTAAAAAAGCATCAATTAAATCAAGATTGATAATCTTGTTTGGTTTTAATTGACAATCAACCATGTTTTTTCTTAAAAAACTTAAATCCATAATAAATCCAAATATTATTAATCTTTATAACAAAAATATAATGATTTAAAGTTTTTATTTATAAATACTTTTTTATTAAAAAGACATTCTTGTTAATTATAAGGAATTGTTTTATAAGATTGTATGGCCCGATGGCAGAGTGGTGATGCAGCGGCCTGCAAAGCCGTTAACAGCGGTTCGATTCCGCTTCGGGCCTCCAAATGTAAAATGAATAACAGTTCAAAAAAACAAATTGAAAAAGACTTAGTTCTTATTGGTGGTGGCCATTCTCATCTAAATGTTTTGAAATCATTTTCAATGGATAAAATTGATGGATTAAGAATTACTTTAATTTCAGATGTATATGAAACTCCTTATTCTGGAATGTTGCCTGGCTTTATTGAAAATCATTATTCCTTAGATGAAATTCAAATTGATTTATACAAAATTTGTTATCATGGAAATTTTAGATTTATTAACTGTAAAGTTAATAAAATTGATGGCAATAAAAATCTAATATATTTTAAAAATAGACCACCTTTAAATTTTGACTACTTGTCAATAAATATTGGCATTAACAATGATACAAAAAAAATAAAAAATGCTGATAAATATGCGCTAAGATTAAAGCCTATTTCTAAAATAAACTATAATGAAATCATTGCTAATTTAGAAGGCAAGAAGGTAGGTATAATTGGATCTGGACCTGCTGGAGTAGAAATTAGTTTAGCTTTAAAAAAAAGATATAATGAAATTGATATATTTTTATTTACTGGAAAAAGTGGATTGCTAAGCAATTATTCAAATTCTAGCAAAAATTCAATTTTAAAGAACCTTCAGGAAGCTAATATTAATGTAATATTCAAAGATGATGTATCAGAGGTAAGTAAAAATAAAATTGTTACTAAATCATCTAAGGTTTATTTAATTGATAAGGCAATTTTGTCAACAAATGGAGTTGCTCCAAAATGGTTAAAAAAAACTAACTTGGTATTATCTTCTGAAGGCTTCATACAAACAAATAATAAACTTCAAACAAATTTTAATCACATATTTGCATCTGGAGATATTATTAATTTTTCAGATAAAAGTTTAACGAAATCAGGTGTTTATGCCGTAAAATCTGGATCAGTGTTATCAAAAAATATCAGGAATTTCATCCTTAACAAACCATTAATTAATTACCGCCCTCAAAAATATTATTTATCAATAATTGGTTTATCAAACGGAAAAGCTTTAGCTTACAAATATAACTTGCATTTTACATCAAAACTAATTTTAAATTTAAAGAAATATATTGATTTAAAATTTATAAATAAATTTAAATTATATGATAAAATAAATTACAATAATAATATCATGGATTGTAAGGGTTGTGCATCGAAAGTAAATTTAACAACTTTAAAATCTTCACTTCCTAAAAATATTACCAAGCCATCTGAAGATGCCAGTCAAATAACTAAAGGAAGTCCATATGTTAATTCAATAGACATGATAACATCTATTGTATCAGATCCTTTCCTTCTTGGTAAAATATCAGCTAATCATGCATTAAGTGATATTTATGCCAGTTTTGCAAGACCTTTGTCAGCATTAATGATTTTACAACTTCCAAAATCCTCACAAAGTATTCATTCTGGAGATTTAAAACAAATTCAAGAAGGAGCAAAATTAGTTTTACATCAAAATTCTTGTATATTGTCAGGAGGACATACAATGGTCGGTCAAGATGAAAATCCAGTAATAGGATTTTCAATAGTTGGCAAGAAATTGAAAAGATCAAATAGAAAAATAAAAAATAATGATTTGGTGATATTAACAGAGAAATTAGGAACAGGAATAATTTTTGCCGGTGTAAACTCAAACGTAATTAGTAGTAAATATATAAAAGATGTTAGCAAACAATTAGAAAATGGAAATATTAAATTGGGAAAATTATTAAATCAAATCAATCCGTTAGAAGCTACTGATATTACTGGTTATGGTTTAGGGAATCATTTAATTAACTTAATTAACAGAAATAAAGATATTAAAGGTATTACCATTTTAAAAGATAAAATTAAATTATTTGAAGGAGTAAATGAGTGTCTACAAAAAAATGTAAATTCTTCATTTTATGAACAAAATGCTAATTATGGAAAAAATAAAGTTATCTTTAATAAAAATGATTTGATAAATAAAATATTTTTTGATCCACAAACTGTGGGTGGGATAGCATTAGTCATTTCCCAAAAAAGTTATTTAAAAATAAAAAACATTTTAGAAAAAAATGAGATTATATTTAGTAAAATTGGTTATATAGATAATACGCATAGTCATTTAAGAGTAATGTGATGAATATAATTTCAACTACCAAAAATTGGGACAATCAAAAATATGATACTATAATTGATGTTCGATCACCGTTAGAATTTGATGAAGATCACATCCCTGGAGCTATAAATCTTCCAGTTTTAAATGATAAAGAAAGAAAAAAAATTGGAACGATCTATAAAAAAAAATCACCATTTGAGGCAAAAGTTTTAGGATCATCAGTAATTGCAAAAAATATCTCAGAATATTTAATAAAACACTTAAATAATAAAAGTGGTGCATGGAGACCACTAGTGTATTGTTGGCGTGGTGGACAAAGATCCAAAGCATTTTGCCTAATCATGCAAGAAATAGGATGGCGTGTAAGTCAACTAGAAGGTGGATATAAATACTATAGAAATGATATTACAAAAAAATTGCAAAATTTATCTCCAAAGTTAAATATTATATTAATATCAGGAAAAACCGGAACAGGTAAAACTAAATTATTAAATGAAATAAAATTAAACAATGGTCAAATCTTAGACTTAGAAGGGATTGCTTGTCATAAAGGCTCTTTATTAGGTAAAGATTTAAATAATAACCAACCTTCTCAAAAACTTTTTGAAAGTCTATTATATCATAATTTAAAAAATATAAATTTAAGAAAAAATATATTCTTAGAAGCTGAAAGTAGCAAAATTGGAAATTTGCACATACCTCAACCTTTATGGAAAAAAATGTTAAGTTCAAAAAAAATAAATATTGAGACTACTTTTGATAGTAGAGTTAAATTTTTATTAAATGATTATAAATATGCTCAGTTAGATAATAATTTTTTTAAGCCTTTGATAAATGGATTAAAAAGACGATTATCAAAAAAAATAATTGCTGACTGGAAGCAACATATAAAAAATAAAGATTGGAAACAATTAACTGAAAGTTTATTAACCAACCATTATGACCCAGCATACAAATCAAATTATGAGAAGAAAAATCAAAAAATTATTAAAAACTTTACTTTTAATAAAGTAACTAAAAGTGAATTAAATTTGTTAGCTAATAAAATTTTAAATCTATAAATTTTTTATATACATATTTATATTTTTGTGTATTTTAAAAAAACAGTTCCTCGGTAGCTCAGTGGTAGAGCAATCGGCTGTTAACCGATCGGTCGGGGGTTCGAATCCCTCCCGGGGAGCCATAAATTTTATTTTATTTTAAATGAATATTAATAATAATTTTGTAGAAGCTATTGGTAACACACCACTTATAAAGCTTAATTATCCAAGTAAAATTACGGGATGTAATATTTATGGAAAAGCAGAGTTCCTTAATCCTGGAGGGTCTATAAAAGATAGAGCAGCTAAAGCCATAATTCTAGATGCAATTAAAGATGGTAAACTCAAAGATGGTGGTATAATTGTAGAAGGAACAGCAGGAAACACTGGCATTGGTCTTGGTTTAGTTGGGAATTCAATGGGTTTTAAAACAATTATTGTAATGCCAGAGACTCAAAGCCAAGAAAAAAAAGATGCATTAAATCTAATTGGTTGCGAATTAAAACTAGTCCCTGCACTACCATACTCAAACCCTGGCAATTATATCCGTCAATCAGAAACTTTAGCTAATGAACTTAATAAATCTGATCGAAATGGTGTTTTATGGGCAAACCAATTTGATAATATATCAAATATGAATGGACATTTTGACACTACTGGGCCAGAAATTTGGGCACAACTAGATGGAAAAGTTGATGGTTTTACATGTGCAGTGGGAACTGGTGGCACTTTAGCTGGAGTAAGTAAATACTTAAAAGAAAAAAAAGAAGATGTTAAAATATTTTTATCAGATCCGTATGGTTCTGCACTATATAACTATTACAAAAAAGATGAACTCAAAGCAGAAGGTAATTCTATTACTGAAGGAATTGGTCAAGGTAGAATTACAGAAAATTTAAAAGACCTTGTTATTGATAACGCTGTTAGAATTAACGATAAAGAAGCGCTAGAAATGATTTTTAAACTGCTTAAAGAAGAAGGTTTGTTTTTAGGTGGATCAAGTGGCATTAATGTATGTGGTGCTATAAAAATGGCAGAAAAACTTGGCCCTGGTCATAATATTGTTACGATTTTATGTGACTCAGGTCAAAGGTATCAATCAAAAATATGGAATAAAAGTTTTTTAAAATCAAAAGACTTACCTTTTCCAAGTTGGATGAAGTAAAATGAAAGATATTTTTTTATCAGCTAAAGAAGTTAATGAATTAAAACAAACCAAACAAAATATTATTATATTTGATTCATCATATTTTTTGCCAAATACAGGTATTAATGCAATTGATGAATATAACAATGAACATATTGAAAATGCAATATTTTTTGATATTGATAACATTTCGGATCCAAATAATGACCTTCCACATATGTTTCCATCTAAAAATGTTTTTGAAACACATATGCAAAAACTTGGATTAAATAATAATGATATTGTAATTATATATGATAATTCTCCCCTATTATCATCAGCTAGATGTTGGTTTTTATTAAGATATTTTGGACATAAAGAAATTTTTATTTTATCTGGTGGCATTAAATCATGGAAAGAAAATGGTTTTAAAACAACTAATGATGTTTCAAATATGTCTCTTGGAAACTTTGAAGCAACAGAAGAAAATAAAAACTTACTAATTAAGCTTGAAGAAATGAAAAATATTTCTGATAATAAATCCTTTCCAATACTTGATGCAAGATCATTTGAAAGATTTTCTGGTAATGGGAAAGAACCAAGACCGAATTTAGAATCTGGACATATACCAAATTCTTTAAATCTTCCAGCATCGAAGTTATTAGATAAAAATAATAATTTAATTTCTAAAGCTAAATTTAAAAATTTAATTAATAATTTAAATTTAAATGAAAATGAAAAGGTTATTACAACCTGTGGATCTGGAGTATCTGCATGTGTAATAGCATTATCTTATTACAGAATAGGTAACCAGGATATCCCTATTTACGACGGATCATGGTCTGAATGGGCTTCAAAAAAAATGAAAATCAATAAGCTTTAGTGATTTAAAATCTGACTCAAAAATAGTTTAGTTCTATCATTCGTTGGTTTAGTGAAGAATAATTTTGGAGTATTTTGCTCTATTATTTCACCTTCATCCATAAATATTACTCTATCAGCTACTTTCTTCGCGAAACCCATTTCATGCGTTACAACTAACATAGTCATGCCAGTTTCAGCTAATTCAATCATTGTATCTAATACTTCTTTAATCATTTCAGGATCTAAAGCTGAAGTAGGTTCATCAAATAACATTATTTTTGGTTTCATACATAATGCACGCGCAATAGCAACTCTCTGTTGTTGACCTCCAGAAAGCTGTCCAGGAAATTTTTTTGCTTGCTCAGGTATTTTGACTCTTTCTAGATATTCCATTGCCAATTCTTCAGCATCTTTCTTAGGCATTTTTCTTACCCAAATTGGTGCAAGTGTACAATTTTCTAAAACAGATAAATGGGGAAATAAATTAAAAGATTGGAACACCATTCCTACATCACTTCTTATAGATTCAAGATTTTTTAAATCACCAGATAGCTCAACACCATTAACAGAAATATGACCTTTTTGGTGGACTTCTAATCTATTTATACATCTTATTAGAGTTGATTTTCCAGAACCTGATGGGCCACAAATAACAATTCTTTCACCTAAACTGACTTCAAGATTTATGTTTTTAAGTACATGAAATGAACCAAACCATTTATGCATTTCATTAATTTTTATAACATTTTTTTTATTTTTACTGTTCATATTCTCACCTTTAAATCAATTAGTTATGGTCTGTACTTAATTTCTTCTCAAGCCACAATGAGTATCTTGACATTGCAAAGCAACTAATAAAAAATATTACGGCAACAAACAAATAAGTTTCTGTTGATAACCCGTTCCATTTAGTATCTGCAAGAGCCGCCCTCCCTATTCCAAGAGGATCTAAAAGACCTATGATTACAACTAAAGTTGTATCCTTATAAAGACCAATAAATGTATTAACAATACCTGGTATTGAAATTTTTAATGCTTGTGGAAGAGTAATAAATCTTGTTGTTTGCCAATATGTTAAACCGATCGCATCAGCGGCTTCATATTGTCCTTTAGGAATAGCTTGAATACCACCTCTAATAACTTCAGCAATATAAGCTGCTGAAAAGAAGGTCATCATTATTATTACTCTTATAAGTAAATTGAAGTTAGTGCCAGGTGGCAAAAAATAATTTAACATGGTCGATGCAACAAATAATAAAGTTATTAATGGAACTCCTCTCATGAATTCTATAAAACAAACACTTAATAATTTTACTAATTTCAATCGAGATTGCCTGCCTAAAGCCAAAAGAATTCCCAAAGGTAAAGAGCACGCAATACTAGTAACTCCAATAATTACTGTTAGCATTGCTCCACCAAAAAGATTAGTTTCAATTGTTAATAAATTAAAAACACCACCTTTAATTAAAATAAAAGCGATAAATGGATATAAGCAACTAAATATAAGCATAGATTTTCTAAATTTTATATCGGGATAAAGTAATGGTGCAGCAGCAATAAATAATAAAAAAAAGGAAGTATCTATTCTCCATCTTTCGGCCAATGGATAAAAGCCATAAATAAATTGATCAAACCTTTTGACAATCACTGCCCAACAAGCTCCATCACCAATTTTTCTACAACCTGGTTTATCATTCGCATTAACAACTGCATCTACTACAAACCAACTTAACCCCCCCTCAATTAAGAGATACAAAAGATACAATGATAACAATGTTAAAATGGAATTACTTAATGAAGAAAAAAGATTATTTTTTAACCAGCCAACTACTCCAACTGTACCTGGTGGTGGAGGTAAATCAGGATGAGTTCCAGGAGCATAATTTTTTTTATCAAAAACCATTATCTATCCACCAATTTAACTCTATAATTATACCAATTCATTAATGACGATATGCTTAAAGAAATACATAAATAAATAAGTAAAACTAAAACCATAGTTTCCATTTCTCTTCCAGTTTGGTTTAGAGAGATACCACCCAAAGTTGCAACTAAATCCATATAACCAATAGCTATAGCTAATGATGAATTTTTTGTTAAATTTAAATACTGACTAGTCAAAGGTGGAATAATAACTCGTCTAGCTTGAGGTAAAATCACTAAATTCATTACTTTGTCAGGCTTTAATCCAATAGATTCAGCAGCTTCTCTTTGTCCTTTATGAATGGCCAAAATTCCCGCTCTTACAATTTCTGCAATAAAGGCTGCAGTATAAATTGCTAGAGCAAATGTTAATGCAATTAACTCAGGACTTAAGTGTAACCCACCTCTAAAATTAAACCCTTTTAATTCTGGAATGCTAAAAGAAATTGGAAAATTGTTAAGTAAAAGTGCTATGAAAGGAAATAGAATTATAACCATTAAGTTTATCCAAAAAACTGGCAATTGTTTACCTGTATTTTCTTGTCTTTTTTTAGAAAATTTATTAAACAAAATTGCGAATATTATTGCAATTATCGTGAATAGATAAAATAATTCTATTCCAGCTTCAGCAATTGGTTTAGGTATATAGAAACCTCGATTTGTTAAGTAAGAAACATCTAGTATATCAATTGCTTGTTTAGGATGAGGCAGGGTATTGATAATTATTCCATGCCACAATAAAATATGAAGTAAGATTGGTACGTTTCTAGTAAACTCAACATACCAATAAGCAATCCTATTTGCTAACCAATTTTTAGATAATCTTAAGACCCCTAGAAAAAGACCAAAAATTGTTGCTATAATTATACCAAAAAAAGCAACTAACCCAGTATTAAGCAATCCAACTACAGCAGCTCTTAAATGAGAATCTCTGTTATTATATGAAATTAAATATTGATTTATGTCATATCCAGCAGGGATAAAAAGAAATTCAAAACTGAGATCTTTTCCCAATTTTTCAAAGTTACCAGACACATTTCCAACAAGCCAAGAAATAAACCAGCCAAAGATAATCAATACAATTATCTGAACAATTATTTCACGAGACTTTTCATTTCTCCAAATTTTCAAAAGATTAAAAGACATAATTTAGATCATACAATTAAATCACATTAATACAAAACTTGTAATTTTACATTAAAATAAATAAAAAAAACGCCTCGTAATGAGGCGTTTTTTAGTTGAAGATTTTTTAAATTACTTAATTGGTGGGATATAATGTAATCCACCGTCTCTGTAAAGTGCATTCATTCCTCTTACAATTGTTAGAGGATATAAGTTTCTTTCAAAACTTTCAGCATAATTACCAACTTGGCTAATTACATTTACTGCCCAATCAGCAGATAGACCAAGCTTAGATAAACCTTGCAAAGGATCCTTTCCAAGAAGTCTATTTATTTCTTTGTCTTTATTATCCTGCGCTGCTAATTTCTTAACATTTTTTGATGTGATGCCTTTTTCTTCAGCGGACATCATTGCTCTTAAGACCCAAGATACAATATCAGCCCACTGGTCGTCACCATGTCTTACAACAGGTCCTAAAGGCTCTTTTGAAACTATTTCTGGTAAAACAATGTGTGCATCAGGATTATCAAAACTCATTTTTGTTGCATAAAGTCCTGAGGCATCTGTTGTGTAAACATCACATCTACCAGCTTTATATAACTCTTGAGCTTCAGCGTTAGTCTCAATTGGAACTGGGTTATATTTCATTTTATTACCAGCAAAAAATTCAGCTAGGTTTAATTCTGTAGTTGTACCTGTTTGAATACATACAGATGCACCATCTAATTCTTTAGCAGATTTAACTCCTAATTTTTTTGGTACCATAAAACCTTGGCCATCATAGTAATTAACACCAATGAAAGTTTGGGCTAAATCAACATCTCTTGAAAAAGTCCAAGTTGTGTTTCTAGAAAGGATTTCGCCTTCACCAGCTGCTAATTTTGTAAATCTTGTTTTACCTGTAGCAGTAGTATAAGAAACTTTATTAGCATCGCCTAATACTGCAGCTGCAACGGCTTTACAAAAATCAACATCAAATCCTTGCCAATTTCCTTTATCATCAGGAGCAGCAAAGCCAGCTAAACCGGTATTAATTATACAATTTAACTTACCTCTAGCCCTGACATCGTCAAGTGTGCCTGCAAGAACAGATCCTGCAAACATAACTCCAGCGACAGAAGCCGCTAAAAGTGCTTTTATTTTCATTTTAAGTCCTCCATAAAAATTGTCATGACATTTCATGAATTAATGGTTAATTTTGTACATGATGTTATTTATTATTCAAGGAAAATCGTAAATAAAAAGCTATACCCGTATGAAAAAGAAAAAATTACTAAATATTGAAACAATTGCTGCACATGCTGGATTAAAACCTGAAGAAAATCATGGTATAGTCAATCCACCAGTTTATCATGCAAGTACGATTCTTTCACCTTCCATGAAAAATTATAAAGATAGAAGTAAAAAAAAATATACATATGGAAGAAATGGTACACCAACATCTGAAGCGTTAGAAAAAGCTATTTCTGAATTATATGAAACAGATGGGTGCGTTTTAGCCCCTTCAGGCATGTCAGCTATCACAAATAGCTTTATGGGTGTTTTAAAGACATTTGATCACGTTTTAATACCCGATTGTGTATATGGTTCTGCGAGAAGATTTGCAGAAGAAGAATTTAAAAGGTTTCAAATTGAGCATGATTATTACAATCCAAGAGACTTATCAAATTTAGAAAGTAAAATTAAAAAAAATACTAAAGTAATATATTTAGAAAGCCCAGGAAGTTATACATTCGAAATAATAGATATCAATAAAACGGTAAAAATAGCAAAAAAATATAAAATAATTACGATTATTGACAACACGTGGGGAACTGCGCTGTACTTTAATGCAATTAAATTTGGTGTAGATATTGTTGTTGAAGCAATAACAAAATATATTGGAGGTCACTCAGATGTTATGATGGGTGTAACCGTATGTAATAAAAAATATCTGAACTCAATAATTAGATGGAAAAGGAACTCTGGGCAATGTGTTGGTCCAGATGATATTTTTTTAGCCTTAAGAGGATTAAGAACTCTTCCATTAAGACTAGAAAAATCTCAAAAAAACTCTATTAAACTGGCAAAATTTTTAAGTAATCAAAAGGAAGTTAAAAAAGTTTACCATCCTGCTTTAAAAGAACATCCTGATCATAAATTATGGAAAAAAGATTTTAATGGAGCATGTGGAATATTTGGAATTGAATTCAAAGATTATATAACAACTAAAATGGCAGAATTTTTTGCGGATAATTGTCTTTTATTCGGGAAAGGAGCCTCGTGGGGTGGTTACGAAAGCTTGATGACGATGACCGATATAAAGTCAAACAGGACAGTCAAAAAAAGCTATATACCTAGTGGAGAATATCTAAGAATTTACGTTGGAATTGAAAATATAGAAGATATTATAGATGATGTAAATATCTCTTTTACAAAAATGAGAAACAAATTTAAATAAGAGCACCTTCTCCTTCTATCGTAGTTCTTCTCATATCCCTTGTTTCATTAACGTCATCAAAAGATCTTACACGATGCATTGTTTGACGGTTATCCCACATAACCAAATCATTGATTTTCCATTTATGCACATATTTAAATTGTTTTTGAGTTGCATATTCAATTAGATCATCCACAAAACACATTGTGTCGGGTCTCAGCCATCCTTTAATTTTTCCAATGTGACTTGATAAATATATTGTTTTTCTATTATTTTCTCTTATTTCTCTAACCATTGGCTGCAGCACAGGTTTAAAATTTTTAATTTCACTTTTTGACAATTCTTTTTCCATGTCAAAACCAAGTCTTTGCCTTGAATAAATTAAAGAATGTTCACAATATAAAGTTTCAATTTTATTTCTGATATCATCTTCAAGATTTTCATAAGCTAGTCTCATATCAGAGAATTCAGTGTTTCCACCTTTCTTAACAATTGTTTTTGAGGATAATAATGAATATTTCGCAGGGATTTTTTTAAATGAACTATCAGAGTGCCATAAACGATTACCTAAATTAAATATTCTCCTAGGATCATTTTTTTTGAATACATTTGATTTCTTATCAATATTTGAAACATCAGCTAATTTTGTAGACAACCTACGATCATTTACTTTAGTTATATTGGATTTTTTTCCAGAATGCTCAATATTTCCAAAGTATTCTGAAAAATTGACTTGTTCATCATCAGTTAATGACTGATTTCTAAATACAAGTACCCCAAATTTATCAATACTTTTTTGAAGTATTTCAATTTCTCTATTATTTAATTTTTCCTTTAAATTGATATCACTTACAAAAGCAACAAATTCACTATTTTTTTTAAAAGGTTTAATTTTCATATAAGTTATCTTATGTTTTTGTTAAATTACTTAAAAGGAAAAAAATGAAAAATTTAATTGTATTTTTGGTTTTAATGCTTTTACTACAATTTGCTAATGCGAAAGAGAGCCTGGTACTTAATGGTTATTGGTTTGAATGTGAATTTTCTGAAAAAACAGCTCCACCAAAGGATCAATGTGAAATGCTTGATGACGATGGTTTTAATTTTAGAGAAGATGTTGCTATAAATATAAAAAATATTTCAAGCAAAGAAACTAAATGTAAAAAAAATAAAATTGGACAATGTTTTAAATCAAACACAAAATCAATTAATGTTACAGTTGGCAGATCAGATCAAGTCAAGTTCCAAGATTCACATTTAATTTTAACTTTTTTAGGTTGCAGTCAAAGATTCAAACTTAAAAATTATATAAATTTCATTGAAGCAATGCCTGATAAAAAAAAATGTTTTTGGACTGGTAAAAAACATTTTTATTTAAAAAAGTATAATGGATTAGTTAATATTAAAGAATAATCATGAACTTGTTTAATATAATAAAATTTGGACTACTTTTTATTCTCATAAGCTTTTTGTCTATTTTATTTAATATAATAATGGGCTTTATAGGTATACAGTTTTTTTATGGTACCATTGTTGCTCTTTTAATAACTATAATTTCAATTTACTTTAAAGTTGTACTCCCATTATATATAGGCTCATTTTTTGGAATGATACATGTTCTAGAATGGCACTGGTTAATAGCAACATTGATTTGTTTGCCAGGATTGCTTTTCATTACTCCAAACTTATTCAAAAAAGTATTTAATATCAGTACCTTAAAATCAGGTAATAAATTTAATTTTAAAAGTAATGATAATTCAAATTTTAAAAACACAATGAAGACAAATGTTAAAAATGAAGACATAATTGAAGGTGATTATGAAGTAATAAAAGATGAAGATAAAAAATAAAATAATAATCATAATTACAACTTTATTTATATTTTCAGTTAATTCTGCAAAATCTTATGAAGTTACACTTCCAAACTTTGGATTCATTTGCATCAATAAAATAAATAATGAAAAATTCGAGTTTATTTTTTCACGAAATGACAATGACACCTCAGATATAGTTTTTCGAAGAATAAATGGTAAGTTTAGATATATTGGAAATGTCCTTGCGCAAAAGAGTGGATCATATGTTTTATGGGAAGATAAAATTTTTTACAAAACTACGGATTTTGCATGGAATTTAGATAAAGTAACTTCAACTTTGTCACCTATAATACTTAGCGTTGGATTAGACATTGAAGATAAAAGTAAAATCCCTATTAAAATGACATGCAATAGTAGAAGTATCTATTATTAAAGTTTTAAATCAAACAATATGTCTTGTATTTAATTTAGCTTTGAATTAAAAACTAATTGTGGGCCAGTAGCTCAGCTGGATAGAGCAATTGCCTTCTAAGCAATAGGTCAGGGGTTCGAATCCTCTCTGGCTCACCATAATGTATAGTTCTTAATGAGACCACAAACCTTTTCTTTTAAAACTAAAGTTATCTGCATAAGATTTTGGCTTAATAGTTTTAGAATTATTATTTAAAATTCTATATTTTAATGAATGAAGCTCAGCATAATCTATTGCTTCTTCTTTTGAATTAAATTTTAAAACAATTTGTTTTGAAGTATCATCACTACCAGACCAACCCATCAAAGGATCTAAGTTAGTTTTAGAATAACTAATATATTTTAAAATCCAAAATTTATTTGTTGCCAAACCTGACTGCATTGCAGACTTAGTTGGTTTATAAATTATTACATCTATATTATCTGACATAATAAAAACATATAAAAAAAAATTTAAATTTCAAGTAAAGATTAACCATTTATAGAATAACCACCATCAACTGGAATTGCAGTTCCTGTAATGTAATTAGATGCTTCTGATGCTAAAAATACAGCAATACCCCCTAAATCATCTGGATCTCCCCATCTTCCTGCAGGTGTACGCTCTGTAACTCTTTTCTCTAATTCAGGGATATCTATACGTGCTTGTTTTGTTAATTCTGTGTCAATATAACCAGGTAATACTGCATTAACTTGAATATTATTTAACGCCCATGTATTAGCTAAACTTTTAGTAAGTTGAACTACCCCACCTTTACTTGCCGAGTATGCACTTCCTAATGGAGCTCCAAATAAAGAATGCATTGATCCAATATTAATAATTTTTCCAGATTTGTTTTTAATAAAATGCTCGTAACACGCTTTTGAACATATAAACATGCTTATAAGATTTGTATTAATAATTGATGTCCACTCTTTTAATGAATATTCCTCAGGCCTTTTTCTAATATTTGTTCCAGCATTATTTACTAAAATATCTATTTTTTGAAATTTATCTACAACTTCATTAACCATATTTTGACAAGACAGTTCTTCGTCAACATCAACCTCAATACCCATTGCTTCAATATTACTATTTTTTAATTTGTTAACAGAAAAAGTATTTTTATCTACATTTCTTCCAGCAATAATTATGTTTGCCCCAGCATCTCCTAAAGCTTTTGCCATAGCATAACCAATCCCTCCATTGCCACCAGTAATAAGAGCAACTTTTTTATCTAAATTAAAAAGATCCATAATTTACCTCATCATAAAACTTATTGAATGCTAAAGACTGTTCAAAAAGTTATAAATTTTTTTCTTAAAAACCAACAACTTATTTTTTAATAATAAGTTTTCATTTTCAAGTTTTTTAATTTTTTGTTCCATTTTTTGAACCTTTTTAGTATCTAGATTGTACTTACTATTTTTTTGAGATAAACATGAGTTATATATAGTAATTTCTTTAGGAGTTGTATCTTTTAAAATACATTCATGAGAAAAAATTGAATTACTTTTTAAGATTATAAATAAGAAAGAAAAAATACATAAATAAATTTTATTTTCTAACAGTCTTGTATTTGTCATTCTAAAGAGATAGTATATTTAATCTTTTTTAACAATAGGTTTTCTTATATGTCTTTAAACTCTTTACCACCTTTAGTCATTAAATCATTTATTGGCTTTGACGAATTATTTGAGGAAATATCTAAAATAAACCCTAACAAGAACTCGAACTACCCCGCATTTGATGTTATAAAAACCGATGAAAAAAACTATGAAATTAATTTAGCAGTGGCTGGGTTTAGTGAAAATGAAATTGAGATAATTTCACTTCAAAATATTTTATATATTAAAGGAAAAAAAGTTCAAAATAATAGTCAAAATATAATCCATAAAGGCATAGCACTCAGACCTTTTGAGAAAAAATTTAATTTAGATCCTTTAATGGAAGTTACGGAAGCAATACTTTCACAAGGAATGTTGAATATTAAACTTTTCAAAAAAGAACCTGACATAATTAAACCAAAAAGAATCGAAATTAAAACTACATGAAAGCAGATTTTGAGTTACCTGTTTTTTGTATCTTGAATATTGAGCCATGATCACTAGGTGGAGGTAAAGGTATTCTTACAGGTATATTTTCCATTCTAGGACAAGTAGAAATTTCTCCTGAAATTAATTGAGATTTCATTTGTTTCCATAGGTCATTAGGTGAAGTAAACTTCATATAAGATGGTGCACCCACTAACGGCCAGGAATCAGCAGCACTTAATTCATAAAATAACATCATTCTTCTGGATGGACTTTTATTGATAGCAGAGCCATGAAGTAATCTTGCATGATGAATTGATATTGAACCTGCTTTTCCAGTAAGTGGAATTGCATCATTTAGATTAAAATCTTTATCTTTTGGATCAATTGCTCCACAAAATATACCATCTGTATTATTATGATTAAGAACAGGGCCTTTATGAGTTTCAGGAATTACCATCAACGGACCATTAGATAAATTTACGTCATCCAACATAACTCCTACAGCAAGCACATCGTCGTTTGTATGCGGATAAAATGCCCAATCTTGATGCCATTCAACTGCAGATCCACCTTTTTCAAACTTTGTATTTAATTTACTAGATTTCAAAAGAATATTATCACCTAATAAATCTTTTAAGACTTTGGTAATTAATGAATTTTTAATCAAGTTTAAAAAATGGATATTTATTAGATGTGGTTGTTTAACTCTAGTTAATCTAGGATTGTCTTTTGTGTGATCGTCCTCTAAATCAAATATGTTATCACTTTCATTAATCTCTCTAGACTCTTCTATAAATTGATCGATTAAACCACGTGTTTTGATGATTTCATCTTTAGTTAAAAGCTCTTCAATAACAATAAAACCATTCTTATCATAATCTTGTATTTGATGTTTAGTTAACATTTAAATATATTAGGATACTTCAACATATAAAAAAAGATATTTATGAAAAGTATAATTGTTAAAGAAGATTCTGGCCTTGCTTGGATAAGATTATTATTAGTATTTATATTATGCGCGTTAGGCTTTATAGGAATGTGGTCTGTTGTAATGATTTTACCAAGCATTGAAACAGAATTCCAAATAACAAGATCTTCGGTAACTATACCCTATGTTCTTACAATGTTTGGATTTGGCATTGGAAATATTATAGTTGGAAAATTTTCTGATAAATATGGAATAAAAAAACCTATTATATTTGGTTTCATAATATTAATTGCTCTTTATTTTGTTTCAGTGCTTTCACCAAATTTTTATATTCTATCAATAATACAATTAGGATTAGGCTTTTCATCTGCAGTTTTTTTTGGACCTATGATGAATGATATTAGTTATTTTTTCAAAAAAAATAAGGGTTTAGCTGTTTCAATAACTGCAAGTGCACAACATTTTGCAGGTGCTATATGGCCATTTTTTTTAACATTTTTACTGTCAGAACAAAAATGGAGAGAAGTTCATATATTGATAGCATTCGTATGCACAACAACTGTCCCAATTTTATGTTTTGTCATATTTAAAATAAATTATGATAAAAAATCTTTAATAAATAACTTTGATAAATTAAAAAATAAGGTACGAATACCTTTTTCAGATAACAGCTTCCAAAGATTGTTAATGATTGCTTCAATCGGCTGTTGTGTTGGCATGTCAACACCACAGGTTCATATAATTCCATTATGTATTGATCAAGGTTTAAGCATCATTACTGGAGGAAAAATTTTATCAATAATGCTATTTTGTGCAGTTTTTAGCAGAATAATATTTGGCTATATTTCAGATATAATAGGACCATTAAAAACTTTATTAATTGGATCAACATTGCAAATGATAACCTTAATTCTATTTATTCCATTCAATACTTTGACTGGGTTATATGTAGTTTCTATTTTATTTGGCCTATCACAAGGAGGTATTGTTCCAAGTTATGCTTTAATAGTTAAAAAGTATTTGCCTGATAAAGATGCTGCAGAAAGAATTGGATTGATAATTTTTTTTACTATCATAGGCATGTCAATTGGAGGGTGGATGGCAGGTAAAATTTATGATTACACCAATTCTTATACATTAGGTTTTTTAAATAGTATACTTTGGAACCTACTTAATGTTATTATTTTAGTATATTTATTTATTAGTTTTAAAAGATATAAAGTATTAATTTAAATGTTTATTTACTTAAAGATTATGATGAAATGTCGTTTTTTTTGTATGAGAATTCTATTACTATTAATATTGCTTTTATTTAATTTTTCTAATCATGTCACATCATGTCCGTCAAGCGGTGATGGTGATTGTGTTCCAAGTACAGATGCATACAATAAAGGTTCTAACAAAAATACAAATCAAGCGAATAAAGAAAAATCTAAAAAAAATGCATCTCAAGCGATTACAGAAACATCCGAACAGAATACATCATCAGGTTATGATAGTTACGAAAGTGACGATGGTTTACCAGATGACCACATTGCAAAGCCATCAAGTTATTTAAAAAAAATAAATGAAAAATCTATATTAAATTCTAAAATTGCAAAATTAAATTTCGATCTTAATAATATTATCTACAATTCATCAAAACAATATAACTCTAACTTTAGTAGTAAAATAAATGATAAATTATACGATGTTAATAATTTAATTGTTCAAAATAAAAATATTGATAAAAACTTCTTTAATTCACTTAATCAAAATATAGACAAACTTTTAAATACAATTATTGACTCTTTTAATGATGACAATTCTCTTATATTAAAGCCTAATAAAAAGAATGTATCTGACATTTTGTATCAAATTAATAAATATAATGAAATTAACGATATTATTAAAACTTTAGAGGTAATGAATTAAAACTATACCTTAATTTTTTTAAAATCATCTGATGAATGTCTTTCTCTTAATTGATAATTTGGATCACCACTAACTTTATTAACTATTTTACCTCTTCTTACAGCGGGTCGTAGATTAATTTTTTCTGCCCATTTTAATACATTCTTATATGATGATACATCTAAAAATTCTGCAGCAGAATATAATTTACCTAGAGTTAATTGACCATACCAAGACCAAATTGCAATATCTGAAATTGTATATTGGTCTCCACATATAAAATTTTTATTTGCCAAATGTTTATTTAATAAATCCAATTGTCTTTTAGTTTCCATTGCAAATCTATCAATTGGATACTCAAGCTTTTCAGGAGCATAACTATAAAAATGACCAAATCCTCCACCTAAATAAGGTGAACTGCTCATTTGCCAAAACAACCAGTTCATGCATTCAACTTTAACTTTTGGTTCTTTTGGAATAAAATGATTAAATTTTTCAGCCAAATATAAAAGAATTGAACCTGACTCAAAGACATGTATTGGTTTATCATTACTGTAATCTACTAATGCAGGTATTTTTGAATTAGGATTAACTTTTACAAAGCCGGAAGAAAATTGATCACCTTTACTAATTTCAATTAACCACGCATCATAATCTGCTTCTTGAATATTTAGCTCTAACAGCTCTTCAAGTAAAATTGTAATTTTTACACCATTAGGAGTTCCTTGAGAATATAATTGAAGTTTATGTTTTCCGATTGGTAAATCTCCATTAAAAGTAGAACCTGATGTAGGTTTATTTATTTTGGAAAACTTACCACCATTTTCTTTGTTCCATTCCCACTTTTTTGGAGGTACGTACATAATATTCTCCTTTAAATTCAAATTAAGATCAATTATTTCACTTCTTTTAAAGTTTCAACAATACTATCTCTTGCACCACTATCTAAAAAAAGGTCTTTTAATGTGCTAGAAATTTCAGGATAATAAGTAGATAGTCCAATTCCAATTATAATTCCTATGATAATTTTAATCATGATTTTCCTCCACACACAGAATTTAATTTAAACAATATATTTGTAAATAAAAATTAAATATTTTTTAAATAATTAATATCTAAATTAAAATCTTTATATCCTTGATAAATTAATTTCAAATAAGAATTGGATGGTTTTAATAATTTATTTGAATTCATTATATAAGTCATTGTTTTAATTGATTTATATTTTAAATAAATTTTTGAGTATAACATTGGAAAATTTTCATAAATATCTAATTCCTTTTCACAATGTTTTGTAATTTTCCATAATCCGATTGGTACAAAGCTATTCTTATCTTTTATAATATTAGCATATCTATTAAAAGATAACCTCCATCCAAAAAGTTTATTTACTCTAAGTTCATTCAGATAAAATATAGGTTGTGCTCGAGGACAACGAGAGTTCATTAATTTAAAATTTAAATTTGATCCATAAGCTATATAATACATTAAAAATAACTTCCTAGAGTCAAAAAAGCTAACTCTTCTTAAGTTAATTTCCTTATAAGTATCATATTCTAATAATGAATTTCATGTAACCAAAAAGTAAGGATATTATCAAAATGTAAGATTTATTTCCAAATTTTTGTGTTTAAGTTATTAAAAGATCATTAAATAATCACTTATATTTCAAAATTTTCAAAATGAGTTTTATTTTTATTGATATAATTCCAATCGTAGACTACACCAAGCCCCTCACCGTCCGGAACATCTACAAACCCTTTATCATCTACACAATCAAGCATATCACTATATCCACATAAATATACAGGCGGTATAGCATTATCACAGTCTGGACCAACTAAAGCTACCTCGTAGTAATTTGTATTTCTAATTGCAGACATCATAATTCTATGAGCTGGTCCACAAGCATGTATCTCAACATCAACACCTAAAGATTCTGCTAAATGTGCAATCTTCATTCCTCCAGTAATCCCCATATCGTATTCAGGATCCATTCTTAAAAAATCTGTTCCTCCTGCTAAAATAAAATCTGCTTTAGGCTCTACACCTCTAACATGTTCAGTTTGAAGTATTGGGGTTTTAATAAAGCTTCTAAGCTTTTTATGACCAAAAGCTGACACACCGGAATCTCTATATGGATCCTCAAGCCAAAAGTAATTTGCTTCATCACACGCTCTGCCAACTGCCAAAGCATCCGCAAAAGTTTTTAATTCACAAGCAGGATCTAGCATTAATGTCATTTTGTGACCAACTTTTTTGGCAACATGTAAAATATTATCAATTTCTTCTTTGACATTTCCTTCATTCCATCCATGAATTTTGAAGGCTTTATATCCAATATCAAAACATTTTTCAGCAAAATCTGCATACGCTTCTTTGCAGTCCAATCCACCATTCCTATCACCATGATATGTACTCGCATATGCTGGAAGTTTATTTTTAAAACCACCCAACATATTTTTTACTGAACATTTATATTTTTTGCCAAACCAATCCCATAAAGCTATATCAATTGGTCCATGCCCCATATGATCAAACTGTCTTAATTCACGCTTAAAATCATCGTAAATGCCCTCTCTTTCTTCAGCATGTCTTCCAAGTAATTTTGGAGCAAGCATACATGATTGTGCAAAAGTTGAGGCTGTTGAACACCAGTGAGTGACATATTCACCAACAGTTCCATCATCTGTAATTATTTTAATAGCAAACTTTTTTAATGCACTTACCTCACCTTTTGAATACCCAAAAGCACCTACACTGTTTGCACCAGTTAAATTGCCTAAATTATAAACAGGAAATTTAAATTCGTGAAGTTCAACTTGTTTAATTAATGTCATGTTTTAATTTTTATATACAACAGGAAAATCCTCAATATCTAATTCATCTCCTGTATGTAACTTAATATGATCAAAAGGTGGTGAACCTTTGCCTTTTCTATTTACAAAACGTGTCTTCTCACCAACGCACCTTGCTGAAAAAACCCGTCTTCTTAAACTTTCATTAAAATTGGCACTTGCACTATGAATTATCCTAAAATCAAAAGCTATTGCGTCACCTGGCTCCATATCCCAAGCAAGAATATTATAAGAATCTAAATTACTCTCTATATCTGGTATCTCTTCAGTATGATCATTTTCATATAGATCAATTCCATTAAATCTTTTAGGTCTATGAATTTTACCAGTTAAATGGGATTTAGATACACATTTTAAACATATTTCTTTTGATATTGGATCTAATGGTATCCAAAAACTTACATTTTGAACACCATCAACACAATAGTATGGAAGATCTTGATGCCAAGGAGTAGCTAAAGATGATCCAGGTTCTTTTACTAAAACATGATCATGAAAAAAACGAGTAAAATTTGAAGTCATTAAAGCCGAAGATATTTTTCCAATATCGGAATTAAAAATAAAATCTTTAAATTCATCAATTCTATTCCAATTACATAAATCTTGAAAAAATTTTGCAGTACCATCTTCAGGCAAGTATGATCTTTCTCTTGGACTTGGATTTTTTATTAATTTTTCAATGCCAGTTTCTAAAGTTTCAACCCAATCAATAAAAACTCCTTTTAAAAGGATTGCTCCATCTTCTTTATAAGATTTAATCTGATTATTCAAAATATTCACTTAATTAACCTTATTTATTTCTGGACAACGACCTAATTCTTTAAGTTTATTAAAAGAATTGTAAGTATCACTAATTCCTTCTTCAACAGAACACGTGGGGTAATTTCCTATTAATTTTCTGAGTGGCTCATCACTTAAGTCAGTAGGAAAAGGAAAGTCTTGACCTGAACAAGTTATTTTAGCTTCAGGTTTAAGAGATTTTAATATAGTGAGACCATTTTCAATAGTTTCACATTGGCCATTTAAATTAAAAACATAAGCTTTAGTGAATTCATTCATTATAGAATAAATAAATGCTGAAGCAGCTTCACCTGCATACAACCAACTATATTTGCCCTTATAAGGAATGTTATATTCTTCATCTAATACCGCTGATTGAATCGCTATTGTATTTTTTGAACTAACACCTTGATCTCTTGTTAATCCATAAACAATATTTGGTCTAATGCCAATTGAAGGTATTTGAAGATCCGCATTATAAACATAAGCTGTATGTTCATTAGCTTGTTTATAAACACCATAAAATGTTTCTTTCCACTTCCCGCCAGGGGGCATGCCTAAAGAGGCTACCGAGGAAGCATAAACTATTCTTCTTAACCCAATCTCTCTACAAGCTTCAAATACATTAATTGTACCCTCAACATTTACTCTTGCACCTAAAGCAGGATCTGCTGCGCAAAAAGGCACTTGTAAACCTGCTAAGTGAATTATTGCAGAAGGATTATATTTTTTAACTAAATTAAGTAACTTAGGATAATTAGTTACATCATTTTTTTCCCAAGCCACATTTTTTGCATCATCTCCCAATATCAAATTTAATCTTCTTTTTGATTCAGACAGATCAAAACCTACACATGGGATCTTAGATTTGGTTAAAATTGATAAAACCCAACTTCCAATACATCCACCAGCACCTGTTACTATAATTGGAGTTTTAAAATCGTGTTCATTAATGATAAATTTACTTATTAAAAAATCTAAACTCATACCTAACCTTAATAAAATGATATAGATAAAATTAAATATATCCAATTTTAATTTTTAAAATCTTTTACACATCTAAAACCAATATAGACAGCTGACATATTTTTTGGTTTTGTTGCAGTATAACCTTTAATCATTTGATTTTTTCCATACCACCAAGATCCTCCCTTAGTGCCTTTGTAAGAGTTATCTTTAATATCAACCCATTCCCAAACATTTCCGCCCATATCGTACAATCCATTAACCCCATTTTTTGTTGAAAAAGTTGATACATGGCCATAACCACGTAACAATAATTTTGAATATTTTGAAGGATAATTAAAGTTACAATCATTCAAACAATTGAGGCCTAATGTGTTTTCGCCAGTCGGATATGGATAAGATTTTTTAAATTTATAACCATCTCTATTATTAGGTCTAAATTCAGTGTACGCGGCTAATTCCCATTCTTTAAGTGTAGGGATTCTTTTTTTATTCCATTTACAATAATTTTCTGCTTCATTAAAATTGATATGAACTACTGGTTCATTGTCTAAAGCTGACAAGCCATATGGTTTTTTCCAGTTCCAACCATTTTTTTTTACCCATCCATTTTCATATACAAGTCCACCTCCATTTTTTTCAGCCATTGAAATAAAATT
>CACIWG010000018.1 GCA_902590245.1 uncultured SAR116 cluster alpha proteobacterium
ATTATTCTTAACATTTGAAATTATTATTCCTTTAGTAATTCCTTTTATTTTATACTTTTTAATATCTTGATCATCTAATTGTTTTATTTCAAAACCAATCTTTGGAAAAGATTTAGTTTGGCCCTTATTTTGATTATCATTCAATAAGTTATTATTTTCTGCCAACTCTAATTCACCTAGCTTTACAATTAAAGTTTTTAATTTTCCTTCTCTCCAAATTTCAACCTTAACTGACTTTCCAACAGGTGTTCCTGCGACAACTTTAGGCAATTCATTCATGTTTTTAATTTCTATATCATTAAATTTTAAAATTATATCACCAGTCTTTATGCCAGCTTTATATGCTGGACCATTCTCTGTTGCTGAAGATACCAAAGCACCGTCAGTATTTTTTAAACCTAAAGAGTCGGCTATCTCTTTTGTAATTTGTTGAATTAACACACCTAACCAACCACGCTTTGTGCGCCCATATTTTCTAAGTTGATCTGAAACTTGTTTTGCTAAATTTGATGATACAGCAAAACCTATACCCACAGACCCACCAGACTGAGAAAATATCGCTGTATTGATACCTACTACATTACCTTTCATATCAAATAATGGACCGCCAGAATTACCTCTATTTATTGATGCATCTGTCTGTATGTAATCGTCATAAGACCCACCTATATTTCTTCCTCTTGCAGAGACAATACCTGCCGTCACAGTTCCGCCAAAACCAAACGGGTTACCAATAGCCATAACCCAATCACCTACTCTTAAATCATTGGAATCTCCAAATTTAACAGCTTTGAGTTTTGTCTTTTTTGGATTAATTTTTAGTAATGCAACATCTGTCTTAGGATCCTTACCTACAACCTCAGCCTCAAAGGATTTATCATCATGAAGTATAACCATGATTTTTTCAGCATTTTCTATTACATGATTGTTTGTAATAATATATCCGGTTTTGTCTATTATAAAACCAGAGCCCAATGATTGTGCTCGCCTTTTACCTTGATTAGGCTCTTTAAATTGTTTAAAAAATTCTTCAAATGGTGATCCTGGAGGGAAAGCTGGTAAATTATTTTTTCTATCTTCTATAATAGTTGTAGTAGAAATATTTACAACTGACGGACTCAACATTTCGGCTAAGTTTGCGAAACTTTCTGGTGCTTTCTTAGCATTAACGCTCAAAGGCATAAATATTAACGTAAATGTAAGTAATAAGATTTTTAATTTATAATTTAAAAACATATATCCCTCAAATAATTATATCTAATTTAGACAGTTTAAAGATGTCACAATTATGTTTAAAAAAAGAAGATTTAGTTTCCTTTTTTATCCGAAAAGAAGTCAAAAAACTCACTCTCTGGAGATAAAATCATTGTAGTATCTTTATCAACAAATGTTTTTTCATAAGCCAACATTGATCTATAAAACTTAAAAAACTTTGCATCTTTTCCGAAAGCATCTGCATATATTTTAATAGCCTGGCCATCTCCATTACCTCTAATTGCCTCAGCTTCTCGTTTAGCTTCAGCGATTAAAATCGTTTTTTGTTTTTCTGCATCAGATCTAATTTTTTGAGCTTCTTCAGCTCCTTGAGCTCTAAATTCTTTAGCTTCTTGTTCTCTTTCTGACCTCATCCTATTAAAAATGTTTTGACTCGTAGCTTCAGGGTAATCAGCTCTTCTAATTCTTACATCAATAATTTGCATGCCAAGTCTTTTAACTATTTGATTAACTTCAGTTCCAATATCATCAACAATATTTTGTCTTGCATCTGATAAAATAGACACTAACTCTAATTTACCTAATACGCGTCTAACTGATGAATCAATAATTGATTCTAATCTTTGTCTTGCTCCAGTTTCATTCCTAACTGTTTGGTAAAACAATAATGGATCAATAATTTTAAATCTTGAATAAGTATCAACTTCTAATCTTTTTTGGTCAGATAAAATTACCTCTTCAGAATCACTAGAAACAAGTGATAAAACTCTTTTTTCAAAATATGTTACGTCTTGAATAAATGGTATCTTAAAATTTAAACCTGGTTTATTGACAACCCTTTTTGGTTCTCCAAACTGAAGAACTATGGCTTGTTTAGTTTGATCAACTGTAAAAAAAGAACTATATATTATAAATAAAACTATAACTCCAATAGTATATGTATATATTTTAATATTACTCATTACTTTGATCCTTTTCCTTGTAATTTATCTATAGGCAAATAAGGCACAATGCCGGATGAACTTGATGATTTATCCATAATGACCTTATTTACATTGGATAAAACTTTCTCCATGGTTTCCAAATAAATTCTTGACCTTGTTACGTCAGGATCAACTTTATAACTATTATATATTGACAAAAATCTATCAGTATCACCTTTAGCTCTATTTACAACTTCACTTTCATAAGCTTGTGCTTGATTTAACATTTGAGCTGCTTCACCTCGTGCTCTAGGTACAATATCATTTCTAAAAGCTTGAGCCTCGTTTATTAGGGTGTCTCTATCTTGTCTTGCTCTTTGCACATCATTAAAAGCATCAATAACTTCCTGAGGTGGATCAACAGATAGCAATTGAACATCTCTAATCTCAACACCAGCTTCGTATAAGTTTAAGAGATCTTGAAGTAAAGATTTTGCTTTTAACTGGATATTTTGTCTACCTTCAGTTAAGGCAGTTTGAATCTTGGTTTGCCCTATTATATCTCTCATAATTGATTGAGCAGCAACTTTAACGGTTTCTGGTGGATCTTGAAGATTAAACAAATATTTACCCGCATCTGATATTTTCCAAAATACTACAAAATCAATATCAATATTATTTTCGTCACCAGTAATCATTTTTGATTCGTCAGGAACATCTCTTCTATTTGAATTTCCTCCACCAAAAGCTCTATAACCAATCTCTATTTTATTTTCCCTTGTAACATCTGGTGTAATAACCTTTTCGATCGGAGATGGTAAATGATAATGTAGTCCTGGTTCTGTAGTCCTTACCCATTCACCAAATCTTAAAACAACACCTTGTTCTTGTGGGTTAACTCTGTAGATGCCAGTTGCCAACCAAATTCCAATTAATATTAAAAAAATAATTGAAAAACCTTTTCCACCACCAAAATTAGATGGCATAAATTTTTTGAATTTGTCTTTGCTATTTTTTAAGATTTCGTCAACGTCTGGAGGTGTTTGATTGTTTGGTCTTCTTCCCCATGGACTTTGATTATTATCATTATTGCCCCAAGGGCCTGAGTTATTACTGTTCATTTTTACACCTGAAATAAATCTATGAAGTAGATATTTGTTTCAATACAAAAATTTCAACCTTAATCTTTTTTTTTTTTAATATAAATGTATTTTTAAATTATATTATCTATATGATGCAATTATGGAAAATAATGAAATTAAAAAATTTTTAAAAGTACCAAAATTTGCTAAACATGTAATATTAATAGCGAGTTGCAAAGGTGGCGTTGGTAAATCTACATTTGCTCTTAACTTAGCATTAACTTTTCAGCATTTAAAATTTAAAGTAGGTTTACTTGATGCTGATATTTATGGCCCTAGCTTACCGAAATTACTAAATACAAATAAAGAACCTAAAGTTGAAAATAAAAACTTTTTACCAATTGATGTAAATGGTCTTAAAACGATGTCCATTGGCTATTTAATACCGGATGGAACAGCAAATATATGGAGAGGACCTATGGTTATCAAAGCAGTCACACAACTTTTAAGAGATGTGGCATGGGGAGAATTAGATTTATTAATCATCGATACTCCTCCAGGAACAGGAGACGTACAATTAACAATTTCTCAAAAAATTGATGTTACTGGTGCTTTAATAATCACAACTCCTCAAGAATTATCACTAATAGACGTTAAAAGAGGTATAAATATGTTTAGAAAAGTTAATCTGCCTATTCTAGGTTTAGTTGAAAATATGAGTTACTATGTATGTGATGAATGTAGAAAAAAACATTACATTTTTGGAAAAAAATCAAGCCTTAAACTCGCTAAAAAATATGACTTAGAAGTACTAGGAGAATTACCAATTAGTGAAAATTTAATTAAAAAATATGATACTTTACATCCTATTATAAAACAAAAACAAGGTGACATTATTTTTGAATCTTTTTTTAACATCTGCCAAAAAGTACTAAATAAAGTCAATGTTTAACTTTTTTTCTATGATATACCCAAAAAGAATGAGATGGGTAACTTTCATTTCCTTCAACTTTTTGAATTAATTTTTTTCCCCACTTTTTTGCATCAATACTAGGAAATGAAACTCCATTTTTTAAATTAATATCGACTAGAGTAAGTTCAATTTTATTGCAAAAACTTAATGCTAATTTATATATTTCACCTCCCCCAAATATAAAAATGCTTTTTTTACTGTATTCATTTTTTTTAAAATTTTGAATAATCCAATCATTCGCTTTAATTACCCCATCTTCAAAACTCTGCACAAAATATTTTTGAAATTGAAGGTCATCTTTAAGATTTCTTTTATTTGTTAATATAATGTTAGCTCTTCCTGGCAAAGGTTTGCCAATACTATCGAATGTTTTCCTTCCCATTATTAATGGGTTGCCCAGAGTAATAGATTTTAGTCTTTTTAAGTCATCTGGTAAATGCCACAACATTTTATTACCATCACCAATTATAAAATCTCTAGAAACAGCAACAATTGTTACCAGAGGAAATTTATTTTTTTCAATTGTTTTCACGTTATTAAACTGCTACTGGAGCTTTAATATGTGGGTAAGGTGTATAATTTTGAAATGTAAAATCGTCAAATTCAAACTCATCAATATTATTTCTTTTTTTATTAATAATTAATTTAGACAAGTCTTTAGGTTTTCTAGTTAATTGCTCTTTAGCTTGATCTTGATGATTAAGATATAAGTGTGCATCACCAAGTGTATGTATAAAAAATCCCACATTCAAGTTTGTTAAATTAGCTATCATATGTGTGAGAAGAGCATATGAAGCTATGTTGAATGGGACTCCTAAAAAAATATCTGCGCTTCTTTGGTATAGCTGGCAAGAAAGTTTATTATCAATTACATTAAATTGAAACAAACAATGGCAAGGAGGCAAAGCCATTCTTGAAACGTCTACTGGATTCCATGAAGAAATAATAATTCTTCTTGAACTTGGTTCATTTTTAATTGTTTCGATCGCATTTTTTAACTGGTCAATTTTAACACCATTATTTTCCCATGAACGCCACTGTTTTCCATAAACTGGACCTAAATTACCTTTATCGTCTGCCCAATCGTCCCAAATGTGAACATCATTATCATTTAAATATTTTATATTTGTATCTCCTTTTACAAACCATAAAAGTTCGTGAACTATAGATTTAATATGAAGTTTTTTTGTTGTTAAAAGAGGAAAACCTTTGCTTAAATCAAATCTCATTTGCCACCCAAAGATTGATTTTGTTCCAACACCGGTTCTATCTTTTTTAATTATTCCATAATCAAAGACATTTTTTAGTAAATCTATGTATTGTATCATCTATAACCTCTAAATATTAATAACAAAATCTATTTTAATTGTCATTGGTCTTTAACAATTTTTGAAAATAATATATATTTATGTTGTCTTAAATGACTATAGTAATAAACATTTTATAAAATAAGCTCTACGGACCCGGGGGCAGTACCCGGCACCTCCACCAATATAAACATGGGGGTGAAATAGGATCGACGTGTGTAATAAAAATAAAATTTTTACTCGGCATTGTACCACCGATATCGGGCTAATTTATAGTTGCAAACGACAACTACGCTCCGGTTGCTGCAGCTGCTTAGCGGCTAAAGTAACCGAAATTAAAGTCCTATCCTCTAGCAAGGATTGGCGGGGTTGAACTACCTGGCAACAGAAAATCAAGGGCAAGATCTAGGTCTTGCCTTTTTTTTTTAAATTTAACTGTAAAAATTATTTTTCATAAAATATAATGAATATTGAATTTTTATTGAGTTTAAAATGGATAACAAGAATATTGATTATGATCAAATAGTTGAGGATACACTAAGATTAGTCGTCAAGAAATCATTGGAATTAATAAAAGAAGAAGGGCTACCTGGTGATCATCATTTTTATATTTCATTTGATTCGACATATAAAGGAGTAAAGGTTCCATCTGAATTAAAGATTGGAGACGATAATGAAATCAAAATTATTTTACAACATCAATTTTGGGATTTAACTATAGATGATTATAAATTTTCAGTCGTTCTTTCTTTTAATGGTAAGAAAAAAATTATTTTTGTTCCATTTAACTCTATAATATCCTTTTCAGATCCCTCCGTTGGATTTAGTTTACAATTTAAAAAAGATTTATTTACTGAAAATACAAACAAAGAAAAAAAAATCTTACCAAAAAATATCAATGAAGATAATAAGAAAAAGTTTAACGCTGAAATATTTTCATTGGATGCATTTAGATCTAAAAAAGAAGATTAAAATAAAAAGGAATTTATTATGAGTTTTGCATATTCAACATTGTTTCCTATAACGGTTGATAATACGGAGTATGAATTGATAGAAAAAGATTATGTAAGTTCAGAAACTTTCCAAAATAAAAAATTTTTATTAATACAACCAGAAGCGTTAAAAATTATAACTGAGAAGGCTTTTTATAAAATTTCTCATTTTTATAGAAGTTCTCATCTTAAACTTTTAAGAAAAATCCTTGATGATAAAAATGCATCTAAAAATGACTGTTTTGTTGCACTAACAATGTTGAAAAATGCTAATATTTCTGCATCTGGAGTTTTGCCTATGTGTCAAGATACTGGAACAGCAATAATAAATGGATATAGGGGAAAAAATATCATTACTGATTTTAATGAAGAACAAGAATTATCCAGAGGTATATATAATAGCTATCAAAATAATAATCTGAGATTTTCTCAACTTGCTCCAATTTCAATGTTTGAAGAAAAAAATACTAATAATAATCTACCTGGAGAAATAAATTTATATGCTGCTGAAGGCAATGAATATAAATTTACTTTTATTCAAAAAGGAGGTGGATCAGCAAATAAAAGCTTTTTATACCAACAAACAAAAGCAATTTTAAATCCAAAAGATCTAAAGAAATTTTTACATGATATAATCATTTCCCTTGGAACTGCTGCTTGTCCACCTTATCATTTAGCAATTGTTATCGGAGGGACATCAGCTGAATTAAATTTAAAAACTGTTAAATTAGCTTCAACTAAATATTTAGATGAACTACCAATAAAAGGAAGTGAAAGAACTGGTCATGCTTTTAGGGATAAAGAATGGGAGAAAATTATTTTAAAAATGACTCAAGAGATGGGTATTGGTGCACAATTTGGTGGTAAATATTATTGTCACGATGTCAGAGTTATTAGATTACCTAGGCATGGGGCATCAATGCCAGTTGGTATAGGCGTTTCTTGTTCAGCGGACCGTCAAGTATTTGGGAAAATTAACTCAAATGGAATTTTTTTAGAAAAACTCGAAACTAACCCTGCTCAATATCTTCCTGAAGTTGAAGAAAATTTAGATCAAGAAATTGTTCAAATTGATTTAACAAGCGGTATGGATAAGATTTTAAAGCAATTAGATGAATGTAAGGTTAAAACAAGACTTAGTCTAACGGGACCATTAATTGTGGCTAGGGATATTGCTCATGCTAAAATTTTGGAATACTTAGATAAAAACAACGATCTACCAGATTATTTTAAAGAATATCCCGTATATTACGCAGGACCCGCAAAAAAACCAGAAGGGTTGCCTTCTGGCTCCTTTGGACCCACAACAGCTGGAAGAATGGATAGTTATGTACCTAAATTTCAAAAATTTGGTGGTTCAATGGTAATGCTTGCAAAGGGAAATAGATCACAAGTAGTTGTTGATTCGTGCAAAGAATTTGGAGGTTTTTATTTAGGTTCAATTGGTGGGGTTGCAGCAAACGTTGCTCAAAATTCAATTAAAAAGGTGTCTGTATTAGAGTACCCTGAATTAGGTATGGAAGCAGTCTGGAAAATAGAAGTTGAAGATTTCCCTGCGTTCATGGTCATTGATAATAAAGGAAATGATTTTTTTAAATAAATAATTTTAAGAATAATGTAAATTTGATCTATTCAATTGATCAATTGAAGTACATCCCATTAATTTCATATCCCTGATAATTTCTTCTCTTATCAAATTGAGTGCTCTTTCAACACCTTTTTCACCTGCGGAAGCCAAAGCATATAAATAAAGTCTTCCACCTGCACAGGCTTTTGCACCAACTGATAGAGCTTTAAGAACATGCGTTCCTCTTTGGATGCCACCCTCACAAATAACATCGATTTTATCTCCAACTGCATCTACAATTCTTGCCAATTGATCAAAAGGTGAAACAGAACCATCAAGTTGTCTTCCACCATGATTTGATACAATTACTCCAGTGCAACCTATATCAATGGCTCTTTTAGCATCTTCAACACTAGCGACTCCTTTAAGTGCAAAATGTCCACCCCATTTTTTTCCAAGATCCTCAGCATCCTTCCAATTCATTGATTGATCAAGCATGTTTGTGAAATAGTCACCAATTGAAGTCATCGCAGACGTGCCTGCACCTACATAATCTTGCAAGTGAGGAAGTTCAAATTTTGGACTTGTCACATAATTGATTCCCCAATAAGGCTTTAACACAAATTCAATTAAACTATTTAGGGTGAAACGTGGTGGTATTACAAACCCTGTCCTTAAATCTCTTTCCCTATTTCCACCTGTAATAGTATCGACTGTTAAAGCAAGAACATCGAATTTGGCCGCTTTTGCTCTTTGTAACATACTTGTATTCAGGCCCCTATCTTTATGAAAATAAAACTGAAACATTTTAGGTGATGATGAAATTTTTGATACTTCTTCTACACTTACTGTTCCAAGCGAAGATACACCAAACATCGTACCAAATTTATGTGCCGCTTTTGCTACAGCCCTTTCACCTTCATAATGAAATAATCTCTGAACTGCTGTTGGTGAGCAATAGACGGGCATCTCAAGTTTTTTTCCAAAGACAGTTGTTGAAATATCAACATCTTTAACACCACGCAAGACACTAGGAATTAAACTTACATCATCAAATGAAGATGTATTTCGACGGTAAGTAACCTCATCATCAGCAGCTCCGTCTATATAATTAAATATAGGTGAAGGGAGCTTAGATTTAGCAAGTTTTCTAAAATCGTGAAAATTGTAGCACTTTTTATAATTCATTTAGTTGAATTAACCCTGTCTTGCTTTAAACCTAGGGTTTTTTTTATTTATCACATAAAGTCTACCTCTACGCCTTACAACTTGACAATTTCTATCTCTAACCTTAAGAGTTTTAAGTGAACTAACTACTTTCATAATAACCTCATTCGTTTCAATATAATATTAATTGGTTTAGGTCAAGATCAATTATTGTAACTAACATTACATCCACCAATACCACAATATCCATTTGGATTTTTCAAAAGATATTGTTGATGATATTCCTCTGCATAGTAAAAATTTTTAAACTTCTGTATCTCTGTTGTTATTTTTGAAAATCCATTATTTATTAATAATTCTTCATATTTTTTTTTTGTTAATTCAGCTAATTCAAATTGATTTCCATTTGTTGTAATTATTATGGATCTATATTGTGTTCCAACATCATTTCCTTGTCTCATTCCTTGAGTTGGATTATGTCCTTCCCAAAAAATTTTTATAAGTCCAAAAGCATCTATTTTTTTTGGATTAAAAACAACTTTGACAACTTCAGCATGATAAGTATCTCCATGACAAATCTCTTTATATGTTGGGTCTTTTGTATTGCCAGCAGAATATCCAACTGCTGTAACATGAATTCCGTCTCTGCTCCAAAAAAGTCTTTCAGCCCCCCAAAAACACCCCATGCCAAAATATATTACTTCTGCTCCAAATGGTTCATAATCAATTGACTTTTTATATACGTTATTAAGTATATTCATATTTGAAATATATAACGATGAATTAGATGTTTCAATAATTAACAAAATTTACTTGAATAAATTATATTTACCTCTAATAAGTCGATTATGACAAATGATATTTATGGTATAGAAAAATGGGGGAAAGATTTCTTTAAAATACTAAGTAATGGAAATTTAGGCTTATTAAATCCTCTTAAAATTAAAAGCAAACCTGTTGATCTTACCAAAATAGTAAAAAAACTAAACCAAAAATTATCTCCTCCTTATATTATTCGTGTTTCTAATTATTTAGAGTTTATGATTAATGAAATTAACGAGAAATTTTATAAATCAATTAATACAATAGGTTACAAAAATAAATTTAACAGTGTTTATCCCATAAAAGTCAATCAACAATCACAAGTTATAAAAAAAGTAGTTAAATATAGTAAAAAATTTAATTCAGGTTTAGAAGTTGGTTCAAAAGCTGAATTGCTAATAGCTTTAAGTCAAAAATTAACTAAAAATGCATTAATTATTTGTAATGGAACAAAGGATGAAGAATTTATAAAGTTATCATTACTTTCAAACAAAATTGATATGAAAACCATTCTTGTTATTGAAAGTCTTAAAGAGCTAAACTTGATTATTAAAATATCAAAGTCACTTGATATAAAACCTTTATTGGGCATAAGAATAAAATTGACTAATTTAATAAGTGGCAAATGGTCTCAATCAAGTGGTGACAGGAGTGCTTTTGGTCTTCCCGTTGATAAAGTCACTGAAGCTCTGACTGATTTAAAAAAAAATAATTTATTAGATTGTTTAATTCTTCAACACTCTCATTTGGGAAGTCAAGTCCCAGACATCATAGAAATAAGAAAGTATACCCAAGAAGCTTGTAGATTTTTTATTGAAATTTCTAATTACGGAGCACCTTTAAAATATATAGATTTGGGAGGAGGTCTAGGTGTAGACTATACTGGTGAAAATAAATCCAAATTTCATTCTATAAATTATTCTTTGGAGGAATATTGTAGTAACATAGTTGAAACTCTTAAACTTGAATTTGACAAAGCAAAAATAAAGCATCCTATTATAATTACAGAATCTGGAAGAGCAACTGTAGCTCCAAGTTCTATTTTAGTATTCAATATTCTAGATACAACCATTTTTGATGTAAAATCATGCCCAGTATTAAATAAAAAAGACCACATTTATTTATCTTATATGATACAAATTTTAAGTTATATAAGTATCGATAGAATACAAGAATGTTTTAATGACTTAAACTATTATAGAGATGAATTGAGAATCTTATTTAGAAATGGGCAAATTAATTTATTAGATATATCTAAAATTGAAAAAACATATTTATACGTCTTAAATCGTATTAAAACGTTTGTAGAAGAAAAAAAATTAAATGCTAATCCAATAGCTAGTAAACTGAATAATTTAGCAGATATATATCATGGAAATTTTTCATTATTTCAAAGTTTACCCGATATGTGGGCTATAGATCAATTACATCCAATAGCACCGATTCAAAAACTGAATCATAAACCTAATAAACATGTCATTCTTAATGATATCACTTGTGATAGTGACGGTATGATTTCAAAGTTTGTCTTAAATGATGGAATAAAACATACATTACCAATACATGCATTAAAAAAAAATGAGGAATATTACTTAGGTGTTTTCTTCGTTGGAGCATATCAAGAAACTTTAGGTGATCTTCACAATCTATTTGGTGATACAAATATATCCACAGTAAAATTAGAAGAAAACGGTAAATTTAAAATTGTACATGAGCAAATTGGAGACAAAATATCTCAAGTTTTAAATTATGTTGAATATTCATCAGATGATATTTTGAAAACATTTTCAGAAAAAACACGTAAATTTCACAATAAAAAATCAATTAGTAGCAAAGAAAAAAATCAATTGTTAAAAAATTTTAAAGCGTCTATAGATGGATATACTTATTTTGAAAATTAAATGAGGTAATTTTGAGTAAAGTTCTTGTCATAGGTGCTGGTGGCGTTTCGTCAGTAGCCATTCACAAAATGGCTCAATTATCTAGTAAATTTAAAGAAATAGCTCTTGCAAGTAGAACAATTAATAATTGTAAAAAAATTCAAAAACAAGTTAAAGATAAATATAATTTTAATATTAATATAGAGGAATTAGATGCAGACAACATCTCAGAAACATCGAAAATTATATCAAAATATAATCCTGAATTAGTTATAAATCTAGCTTTACCATATCAAGATCTAAATATAATGGAAGCTTGTCTAGATCAAAACGTTCATTATTTAGACACTGCTAATTATGAACCCCGAGATGTAGCAAAATTTGAATACAAATGGCAATGGGAATTAAATGATAGATTTAAAGAAAAAAATCTGATGGGATTGCTTGGTTCCGGTTTTGACCCAGGTGTAACAAATGTTTATACAGCTTATATCAAAAAACATTATTTAGATGAAATTCATTATTTAGACATTTTAGATTGCAATGGTGGTGATCATGGACAACATTTTGCAACTAATTTTAACCCAGAAATAAATATAAGAGAAATTACTCAAAAAAGTAAATTTTATAAAAATGGGAAATGGATAACTGGAGATCCATTATCTAAAAAAATTGAATTTGATTTTCCAGATATTGGTAAAAGAAATATGTACCTTATGTACCATGAAGAACTTGAAAGTTTAGTTAAAAATTTTAATGATTTAAAACAAGCTAGATTTTGGATGACATTTGGAGATCAGTACTTAAACTATCTTAATGTATTACAAAACGTTGGACTAACTTCAATAAAGCCTATAAGTTTTAAGAATATTAATATTGTACCACTTGAGTTTCTTAAAGAGATTTTACCTGACCCAAAATCGTTAGGAGAAAATACAAAAGGTAAAACCTGCATAGGTACAATAATCAGCGGTCTAAAAAACAATAAAATTAAAACAATTTACTGCTATAATGTTTGTGATCATAAGAAATGTTTTGAAGAAGTGGAAAGTCAAGCCGTATCTTATACTACCGGAGTACCAGCAATGATTGGATCATTATTGATAATAACAAAAACTTGGTTTAAACCTGGTGTTTGGAATTTAGAGCAATTTGATCCTGACCCTTTTATGAAATATCTAAATCTATTTGGACTGCCTAACAAAATTGTCAAATTAGACAAACCTATAAACTTCTAAAATGCTTCAGACTGTTAAAGTTAATAAAAAATATTTTACGAAGCTTGATTTATCAAAAATACCTTCTCCATGTTATGTTATTGACACTAAGGTTCTTGAAGATAATTTAAAAATATTTAATAAGTTAAAAACTGATACCAATGTAAAAATCCTACTAGCATTAAAAGCATTTTCTTTGAAACATTTATTTCCTATTATTTCAAACGTTTTAGACGGTGTTTGTGCATCTGGTTTAAATGAAGCAAAGCTTGGCAAAAAATACTTTGGAGGTTTAATTAGCACTTATTCACCTGCCTTTAAGAATTCTGAATTTACTGATATTATGAAATATTCACAACACATAACTTTTAATTCTATTTCACAAATTAATAAGTATAAAAAATTATGTGCTAATAAAAATATTGATATTGGTGTTAGAATAAACCCTTTATATTCCGAGGTAGAGGTTACAAAATATAACTCTTCAAATTTAAACTCTAGACTAGGCATTCATATAAATCAATTAGACAAACTTGACTTTACTGATATTAAAGGAGTACATTTTCATTCTTTATGTGAACAAAATTTTGATGCCTTAGAAAATACATGGAATAAGATTTGGCCTAATTTAAAAAATATAGTTAAAAAATTAAAATGGATAAATTTGGGTGGAGGACACCATATAACAAGGTCAGATTATAATTTAAATAAATTAACTAAGTTTCTTTTAGAATTAAAATCAAAAACAAATTGTCAAATCATATTAGAACCTGGTGAGGCTATTGTTTTTCAATCAGGTATTCTTGTTGGTGAAATTTTAGATTATATTCATGGAGATAATGACAAAATTCCAAATATTGGTATTACTGATATAAGTCCTGTTTGTCATATGCCAGACGTTATTGAAGCCCCATACAGACCATTATTAATGAATGAACCAGTCAAAGGAAAAAAAGTTGTTTTGGGTGGCCCAAGTTGTTTAGCTGGAGATATTATTGGTGAGTATAATTTCATAAAAAATCCTAATATAGGAGATAAAGTTGTTTTCTTAGATCAAGCACATTACACATTAGTAAAAACTAATTTTTTTAATGGGATTAACCATCCTGAAGTAGTATTATGGGATAGTCATAATAATGATTTGAAAGTAATTAAATCTTTTAATTTTGAAGATTTTGAAGCAAGAAATTAAAATGTTGAATATAAAAAAAAAAAAATTTTTAGAAGAAGAATTGTCTAAAAAAGAAAAAAGTTTTAGCTTTTCTAAATTTCATATTTTACCTATACCTTTAGAAAAAACTGTATCATACGCTAAAGGGACATCTAAAGCTCCAGAAATAATAATAAATGCTAGTAATCAACTTGAAAGAAATCATAATAGCCCGTGTGATTTCGGTATATATACGCATGATGCACTTGATTGCTCCTTAAATTTCAACTCAATATTTCAAAATATAGAAAATTTAATTTTTGAAATTTTAAAAAAAAATAAAATTCCTGTATGCATAGGCGGCGAACACAGTTTGACATTTGGGGTTATTAAAGGATTCAAAAAAAAGTATAATATTTCTAATGAGGACTTTGGAATAATACAATTTGATGCTCATGCTGATTTAAGAAAAACATATAATGGAAGCATGAATTCTCATGCAACTGTAATGTACAAAATTCATAAAGAAAATATTCCAATATTTCAATTTGGTGTTAGAGCACAATCTGATGAAGAGATTAAATTAAGAGATGAATTAAATATTAATCTCATAACAATAGATGATTACAGAAAAAATCCAAACATTAAATTACCAAAAAAATTTCCAAATAATGTATACATTACATTTGATTCTGATTGCCTAGATCCATCTATTATGCCTGCAACAGGAACTCCAGTTCCAAACGGATTATATTATAATGAAACTTTTTTAATTTTAAAAAAGTTATTAAAAAATAGAAAAATTATTGGAATTGATTATGTTGAATATTCACCAATACAAAATTTTCATGCTTATGATTATTTATCAGCGAATATCATATATGATCTGATGAAGCTTTGTTTAAAATAAACTAAGATTCTTGCAACCATTTTTCAGCATCTAAAGCTGCCATACAACCCATACCAGCAGCTGTGATGGCTTGTCTATATATTTTGTCAACACAATCGCCAGCAGCAAACACACCATCAATATTTGTTAAAGTAGATCCCTTTTCTCTAACTTGAATATACCCTTCATTATCCAAAAAAATTTGATTTGAAAAACATGCAGTAGAAGGAACATGACCTATAGCTACAAATGCCCCATCTACACTTATGACTTTTTTTGATGTATCTTTGGTTGATATTAAATTCAAGCTACTTAATCCTTTGTTATCTCCTACAAAATCATCAACTACATAATTCCACAAAAAATCAATATTTTCTTTAGAAAAAACTCTATCTTGTAATATTTTTTCAGCTCTTAAATTATCTCTTCTGTGAATTAAAATTACATTGGCACATATTTTAGATAGATATAATGCTTCTTCAACAGCTGTGTTTCCACCACCAATTACAGCAACATTCTTATTTCTATAAAAAAAACCGTCACAAGTCGCACAAGCTGAAACACCTTTGCCATTAAATTTTTTTTCGCTCTCAATACCAAGCCAACGAGCTTGTGCTCCAGTACAAATTATAACAGATTTAGTTTTAATGATTTTACCACTATCACATTTAATTAATTTTAAATTGTTACTGAAATCAACACTAGTAACTAATTCATTTATGATTTCTGCTCCTACGTTTAGAGCCTGTTCTTTCATTTGATCCATAAGCCAAGGACCTTGAATAACGTCAGAAAACCCAGGATAATTTTCAACATCAGTTGTAATAGTTAATTGTCCACCTGGTTGAAGACCTTCTAAAATTAAAGGTTTTAGATTTGCTCTAGCTGCATAAATACCAGCAGTCAGACCAGCAGAGCCTGTACCAATAATAACTATATCTCTTATTACATCATTCATAAAATTTTATCTCCTTTAAAAACAATAGTTTTTTTCCCATTTAAAAAAACTCTGCCCTCACTAAAATTTTTTGTAGCTTTATACAAAACTCTTGCCTCAATATCTTTTCCAATTGCGATTAAATCACTTGGTCCAAGTTCATGATCGACTTTTTCAATATCTTGCTCAATTATAGGCCCCTCATCTAAATTTTGGTTAACAAAATGCGCAGTTGCTCCAATTATTTTAACTCCTCGTTCAAAAGCTTGATGGTAAGGTTTTGCTCCTTTAAAACTTGGTAAAAAACTATGATGAATATTTATAATTTTCCCGTAAAATCGATTGACAAAATCTTTTGACAAAATTTGCATGTACCTTGCTAAAATTATAATATCAATTTTTTTTTCATCTATAAATTGAATAATACGTTTCTCTTGATTTAATTTATCGTTGTTGATTGGAAAGTGGTAAAAAGGAATATTTTCTAATGAAGATATTTTTTTTAAATTATTATGATTTGAAATAACTGCTTTGATAGATAAATTCAAGTTTTTATTATTTGTTTTGTTTATAAGTTCTATTAGACAATGATCAAACTTTGATACCAAAATACAAGCTTTAAGTGTTTTATGTATATGTCTAATTTCGTAATTTGCATTTAAAATATCTGATAAATTTTCAAAATCTTTATCTATAGTTTTTATGTTTAATTCGTTTGGTAATTGAAAACTTTGTCTAATAAAAAAACTATTTGTATCCTGATCTGTGAATTGCTTAGATTCAATGATGTTACAGTTTTTATTAGCCAACAGAGTTGATATTTTCGATATTATGCCAACTTGATCCTTACAATTTAAACGCAATAAATAAATTTTATTTTGGTCCATGTATATTCTTATATTTTAATTAATAAAAAAATTAAATTAATTTTTTTGAAATTATCTTAATAAATTCTTTTGGTTTATCTACATGTAACCAATGACCAGCATCTTCGATTTTAAAAAATTTTAGATTTGTAAAAAGAGTTTTAAATTTATCTTTATATTTTGCATTTATATAAGGACTATTTCCTCCATAAATACATAAAGTATCGATTTGAGAAGAGTTTGAAATTATTTCAAACGGGAAACCTCTTAAATCTCTCATTCCCATTTTAATAGTATGCAAATTTAAAGACCAAGCATATATCCCATTATTAAAATTTAAATTTTGTAATAAAAATGATCTTAATTCTTTATTGTTAATATAATTAGATAATTTTTCGTCTATTTCCTTTCTACTTTTACAGCTTTTAACATCTATCATTAAAAGATAATCTACAATTTCTATTTCTTCTCTCGGATAATCAACTGGAGCTATATCCAAAATAAATAACTTTTTTACAAATTTTGGATAAAGAAGTGAAAATAACATGCCTAATTTTCCACCCATTGAATGACCTATGATGGATATTTTAGAAATATTTTTTCTTTGAATAAACTCATATACATCTTTTACCATTATTGAATAAGAAATCTCAGTTGCTGGCTCATTTTCCCCATGATTTCTTAAATCAAAAACAACAAACAAGCCATCAACTATCGAGCTTAATTTTAAAATGATTGAATGCCAATTTTTTGCTCTTCCAAACAAACCATGAAAAATGAAATTTATCTCACGATCATTAAAAGATAATAATTCATTACTTAATTGCTTTCCATTACTATAGATCTTAAATTTCATCTTAATTTTTTATTTAATTTTTAGATAATTTGTCGTATTTAATATATAGTATCGGAGTTTAAAATGGAAAATGTAATTAATTTAACTGATCATATAAAAAATAAATATGATGAAAATTCAATAAAAAGAATTAAGTTGTGTAGAATTAGAGACGACATAGAAAAAAAACTTAATAATTACTCCATAAATGAAAATAATGAGCTAGCAGTATGTCTTTCTTCAGGACGATATTCTGCTATGAAATTAACAAAGTTAATCGGCAAAGAAGAAACTATTCAATTTTTTAAAGATTGTATTAAAACTGCCAGTAAATTTTAATTTATGAAATCCTACTAATATTACCAGCAACTTCTGCGCCTAGATCAATTGATAAAGAATTTGTTTTTAAGTTACCTTCAACTCTTGCACTACTTGACACATTAAGTGTATTTGCTGCAACTTCTCCTTTAACAAGTCCTCCTAAAGTAACTTTATCTGCTATTAAATTACCATCAAAAACACTATTTGATTCTAACACTACATCTTTAGCTTTCAATTCTCCTTTAAATCTGCCAGCAATTACAACTGCTGAGCCAGAGGAGTCTAATGTACCTTCCATTATTAGTTCTTCTGATATATATGTTGTTTCGCTCATTTTTCACCTATTTTGAATTATGTTTAATTTTTTATTAATGTATTACTATCCTTTAGCGTTTTGTGTTTCTTCGGATTGTTCTTGCTTTTTTGCCTGCTCTTTCTTGTCCCAATTATGAACTACACGACAGTTAAGGGCTGCTCCTCTATCCATTTGCAATGATTTATAATGTATTTCACCACTTATTCTAGAACTTTCTGTGAGCCAAATACTGTCAGCTTTCATTTTCCCTTCATATTCACCAGCAATTACAACTAAATCTGATTTAACTGCACCCTTAAAATTACCAGTATTACCAATTGTTACTTTTTCAGTAACTAAATCTGCTTGTACAACACCATTTATTTCAATAGATTTAGCATTAGTAATTTTTCCTGAAAATTTTGCTCCATTTCCTAGAACTGCTTGTTTGTCTGCCATAATAACACCTTTTAATATTTTATTTTATTTATTGTTTCTTTTTTCCCAACTGAGCTTCAACTTTTGCACCTTCTTCTATGGATATATTATCATACGACACCTCACCATTTACAGAACCAGTTGAACGAATTGAAACAACCTCTGATAAAACTTGTCCATCAAATTTACCAGCAATTGAAACTAACTCAGCATCAATATTACCTTTAAGAAATCCTGATTCTTCGATAGAAAGACTATTACATTTTATATCACCTACAACATTTCCAAGTAACACAAGACCTCCAGAAGCTGTTATTTTTCCTTTTATCTTCATATCTGACGATATAATTGATTTTTCTACTTCACCATCTGTTTTATTTGCCATTTTACTTTTCCTAATCTAAATAAATGTTTATATTATATATAAAAAATTGGTTTAACAATAAACTATAATTGTTTTTATTATAATACAAACAATTTTGGTATAAATAGTGCAATATACACGCCAAGTATCAGTGATTATAGGATTTTAGTATGGCAGAACAAATAATTGATATTCGTGAGAGAATAGAAAAAATGCGAATCAAATTTGAAGAAGATCATAAAAGCGATGTGTATGATCCATCTAACAATCAAAAAAAAGTTGTTTATAAAGAAAAAAAAGAAATGAATAATTTACCAAATGAAATTAATAAATATCAAACAGAAGAGATTAAATCTAATAAAAACAATAATTTACCAAAATCAGAAACTACATCTCAAAACAGTAAAGAATTTCCTTCAGTTCAATTGTCAGTTAAAAACCCAATTTCTTCTAAAGTTTTAGTATTTCTAATGATATTACAAGTATTTTCGAATATAGGTATATTCATGCTATTACTGAATGTATTGGAGTGAAAACTGAATAATTCAACAATAAAAAAACTTAGTAGAAAACTTCCTCCTGTTAAACAAGGTATAAGATTTGGAGATCTATTTACAAAGCCTAAGGTCGGGCTGTTATCAGAGCGAAGATTTTTAATATTTACAAGACGTGGACCTATAGAAATACATTTTAAGCTCTCACACTATGTATCTTTAGCACTTACAATTGCAGTTGGTTTATCAAGCATTATTTACTACTCTATTGTTGGTATTACATCTGCGATTGATGTCGCGCAAAAAGATATCATTACCGAAGCATCAGCAAACTTAACAATTAATATTAATGAGGAAAAATCTGATAAAATAGAATCAAATTCAGTTTTAAATGAAATAAATATAGATGAAACAAAATCACATGATAACAAAATAGGCCTTGAATCAAATATTAGCTTGCCAGAACAAACTAATGAAATTAACTTAAATGCTAATATATTCAATGATTCTGAAAAATTAATTAAAAATGAAATTTATGAAGATAGAATAAAAAAATTTAAAAAAAATGAAGATCAAAAAACAAAATTAATTTCAAATTCAAAAATTATTTTAAATAATTCTGACAAAGCATTGTTAAAAAACAAGGTATCCAATGATGCTGTAAATAATGAAGATTTAGATAATGATAATGCTTTTTTTATCTCACCACCAAAGCTTGATAAACGAGCATCTAATATCAGATTTATCTCATCTTTAGATAATGAGTTGTCAAACTTAGAAAAAGTATTTGATAAACTTGATTTAGAATTAAATGATAATAGAATTCAAAAAGTAAAAAATTTAATCAACTCAGAAATAGATTACTATAACGACGCTGAAAAATTTTTAAAAGTATTTAGAGAACGTCTAGATTTACTAGCCATATATAAAAATGCATTAGAATTTATACCTTTAAAACCACCCATGGAACATTATTATGTGACAAGCAAGTATGGAAAAAGAAAACATCCTGTAACAAAAAAATGGCGTTTTCATCATGGCATTGATCTAGCTGGAACATGGCAAGAAAATATTAAAGTTTCAGCTGATGGAGTTGTAACTTTTGCTGGATATCATGGATCATTTGGAAAAGTAATTAGAATTAGACATAATTATGGAATAAAAACTACTTATGGGCATCTTGCAAAAATATTAGTTAAGAAGGGACAGATCGTTTCTGAAGGCCAAGTAATTGGTAAAATGGGAAGAACTGGAAGAGTAGATGGTGCCCACTTGCATTATGAGATATCAGTTAATGGTAAATCAAAAAATCCTGCTATTTACTTTTCAATTGGAAGAAAGCTATTAAGTAGAAACAGTTTAAAATCAATTGCAGATTTAAATTAGTTTGGCATATAAAATGCAGAATCATTCCTTTAAAAAGGAATATTGCAATGAAGAGCTTTAAAAGAATCGAAAATATAAAAATTAATGAACTAGTTGAACTTAAAATCAACTTAAAAATTTTTAATAAAAATAATAAGGTTTATAAAAGCAAAATTATTCCATTAAAAATCTTAGCTAATCTAGACTCAACCGATAGACAATAATTTATTTAATTTTGACTGTCTTTTTCTTTCTGCACTCGAAGGAATACTTAACATATCTCTATATTTAGCTACAGTTCTTCTTGCCACGTCTATGCCTTGATTAGATAAAACATCTGCAATTTTTTCATCACTTAGAGGTTTACTAGAAACTTCTGAATAAATTAACTTCTTTAATGCTTCCCTTACTGCTGAAGCAGCATGCTTGTCACTCTCCTCTGAACTTGGAATAGACGCAGAAAAAAATTCTTTAAGTGATAATAATCCCCAATCAGTTAAAATTAATTTACTATTAGTTACTCTTGACACAGTACTTTCGTGCATTCCTATCGCGTCAGCTACATCTTTTAAAATTAGTGGTTTCATGTGACTAAACCCGTGCTTAAAAAAACCTATTTGTTTTTGTAATATTACTGAAGCAACTTTTAATATAGTTTTATTCCTTTGATCAACAGCTTTTTGAAGCCATTTTGCTTCACCAATTTTATTATTTGTAAAATAATTATCATCTGTTCCAAGATTTAAATTTGAAATCTCATTTATGTAATCTTCATCTAAATCTATTGTAGGAAGAGTTGATTTATTTAAATCAATTTTCCAACCTTTATTAGTTTTTGTTACAATAATATCTGGTTCAGAAATTATCAATTGCTCATTATTAAAACTTTCTGCTGGCTTTGGATTTAATGTTTTGATAATTTTAATCATTTCAATAATTTTATCATTTTCTATTTTGCATATTTTTTGCAGCGTTTTAATTTTTCCCTTTGTAATTAATAACAGGTTATCAATTAACATTTTATATTTATCATCTAGCAAACCTTTTTCCTGAAGTTGTATCTTAAGACATTCTGATAAATTTTTTGCAAAGATTCCAACTGGTTCTAAGCATTGCAAATGTTGTATTATTTCTTCAATATAATGTGGAGGTTTATTTAATTCTTCAGCAATTGTTTCAACTGGGTGAATTAACCAGCCACTTGGATGCAAATAATCAATTAAAGAAATTGCAACAGATTTATCTTTTTTTTCGAAGGAGAGTGTTATTTGATTAGTTAAATACTCCTTCAATGAAATTTTATTTGATACAGTATTTTCTATAACTTCAGATAAGAAAGTATTTTTACTGTCAAAATTATTTTGATTTGTAGTTTTATTTTTTTCGAAAGTGTTTTCAGATATATGAGTGTCAAAAGAGTTGTTCATTTCTAAATCACTGTTAATTTTCAACGAATCTTCATTTTGTTTTGTATTTTCAAAAACATCAAAAGTTTTTTGGTCTTTTTTTGTACTTTTCTTAATATTAAGGTCTTCTTTAATGAAAGGATTTTCTAATTTAGCATTTTCTACATATTCAGTTAATTCAATATTTGTAAGTTGTAAGAGCTTAATTGCTTGCTGTAATTGTGGAGTCATTACAATAGATTGATTTTGTTTTATCTTTAACTGTTGATTAATTTTCATAACAAATCTCCTAAGTATTTTATTCATCAAAGAAAAATTCGTATGAAAAATCAAAACTTTAATTTGACATAATTATAGAGACAGAAAATTGACAATAAAAAACTATATCAGCTCTAAGATTTAATATATAATGATAATAATGTGTTTTGTATTTTATTTATTTAAATTAATTAAAGTCATTAAGTTGACAATCAAATTTTAATGTTTTTTTCTACATCATGTAAAATATGTAGGATCATAAGAATATTCTTATTCTCTGTCTTTCTTCTTATATTGCTGGCTTTAATTCAAAAAGATAAATTACATTATTTAAAATTTATTACTCCAGAAAATGCAGCTTATTTTATTTTAATCTCTGGCATTTTGATTACAATTTTTAAAATTTTTGAGTATCTTAAAAATAAAAAAAATTAATTTCTATCTCTCACTAACCTAATATAATTTGGTTTATATCCTGGATAACGACCAAATGTATTACCGTTTAAAAAATTAACTATCCAATTAAATTTTGGTTGCCAAAAGTTCTTGTCTTTAGTCCAAAAAGGCTCTGGAGGGGTTTTTGGAAAAATTTTTAAGTTAATTTTTACTTTTTCACATTTTAGACATATTAAACTTTCTAACTCATTTCTTGTTGGTAATCTCCAAATGCCTTCTAATTGATTATTAGCTAATTTAATGATTTGTGGAACAAATTTTAACTCATATTTTTTTGCTTCTCCAATGCAAGTATTTCCTCTCCAAACCATGCCAACAGGACAAGTCATCCATTCAATTTTATTCTTTAAATCAATTACAAAGTATCCTCTTGGTATAAACTCAGACGCTAATAAGGATTTAGGTATAAAAAATAAAAAAAATATACCTATAATCAATTTTAGAAATTTACTAGAGAGTATTCTACACATATAATAACCTTAATGTTTTTTAAATTTTTTTTGATTTTGGTCTCATTCTTGCAGAATTTATGCCTAAAATCATGTTTTTTATATTTAATGAGGAATAAAAAATGGATATAGCATCTTTAATAGGTTTAGTTGGAACACTAGGTATGATTGCAGGAGCAATGGTTTCATCAGGAGGTATTGGCCCATTCATTGATACACCTTCGATGTTAATCGTCATAGGGGGTACTTTCTTTGCAGTAATGTATAGATCGACACTGCCTGATTTTCTTGCATCTTTTGGAACTTTAGTAAAAGTCTTTTTACCAGGCGCAAAAAAACATGATGAGTTAATAACTAGAATTACTGAACTAGCTGGAATTGCAAGAAAAGATGGAATGATGGCTTTAGAAGGCCAAGAGGTGCCAGATAAATTTTTTGAAAAAGGGCTTCAAATGCTTGTAGATGGAGCTGATGAAACAAAATTAACAGAACAATTAAATAGAGAAGTTAAAGGAATGATAAGACGTCATGATAATATGAAAAGTGTATTTCAAGCATGGGTAGATTTAGCTCCAGCCATGGGTATGATTGGAACTCTAATTGGTTTAGTCGCAATGTTAGGAAACATGGCTGATCCAAAAGCTATTGGACCTGCAATGGCTGTTGCACTTTTAACAACACTTTATGGAGCAATGATTGCTAACTGTATTTTTATGCCAATTGTTACTAAATTAGAGAATTACTCTGCACACGAAGCTTTGTACAGAGAAATGGTTGTTATGGGATTGAAGTATATCTCAAGAGGAGAAAGTCCTAGAAATATTACTGACCAGCTGATAGCAAACTTACCTCCAAAACTTCAAGCGAAAATAGAAGAAGCTGCTTAATTAAAAAGGTATTTATATGGCGGAAGCACAAGAAAATCCTAATGTAGAAGAACAAGAAGAAGAAGAATGTCCTAAATGTCCCCCAAAGGGTGCACCTGCCTGGATGGCAACTTTTGCTGATATGGCAACTTTATTAATGGCATTTTTTGTTCTAATTCTTTCATTTGCTGAATTTAATGTTCCTAAGTTTAAACAAATTAGTGGTAGCTTGAAAAATGCCTTTGGTATTCAAAGAGTTGTACCAGTTGTTGAACAACCAAGAGGAACAACAGTATTGGCTTTAAACTTTAGCCCCTCTCCTGAACCTTCTGTTACAAAAAATATGACACAACAATCTACAAATACAGAACAAAAAAATTTAGATCTTAAATCTGAAGAGGATAAAAGGGAGAGTTCAAAATCCAGTTCAGAAAGTATTGAAAAAGCAAAAAAGCTAGAACAGGCTCTTAAATCAATTGATCTAGACAAAAGTGTTTCAACAGAAGTTATTGATAATAAAGTAGTCATTAAAATAAATAATGAAGACATTAAAAATATACAAGATGTTGTTTCAAAAACTATTACAGCTATAGAAGATGCAAGAAATAAATCAGGAAATTACGATACTGATGTATTGATTGGTGGTATTAATAACGAGATTAAAGCCATTGCAATGGCTGGGCAAAATAATAAAGCACTGATTGATAAAATAGAAAAAATTAACAGAGAAGAAAAAGAAGAAAAGAGAAAAACTGAAGAAACTAAAATTAAAGCTAAAAGTGCTGAAGACGAATTTAAAGTAGCTTTAAAACAAGAAATTGGACAAGGATTAACAGAAGTTAAAAGAGAAAAAGATAGAGTCATAATTACTGTAGGCTCAGCTGGAGCATTTAGATCTGGATCTGCAGAACTAACAGAAAATGCCAAAAAAATTATGGGAAAAATTGCCAAGGTCAGTGAAAAAGGAACTGGACAAATTAATGTATCAGGTCATACCGACAATGTCCCATTGATTTTTGGTGGAAAATATAGAGATAATTGGGATTTAGCGGCTGCAAGAGCATCTAGTGTGGTTCAATCGTTATCAAAATCTGGAGATATCCCTTTAGATCGTCTTATGGCAATAAGTTATGGTGAAGCAAAACCATTAGCTTCAAATAAAGATGCAGATGGCAGATCAAAAAATAGAAGGATTGAAATAGAAGTTAAATATTAACTCAATATAATAATTATGGCAGAACAAAGTTTAACTCCTGAAAATTTAGAGAGCTATTCTACAGAAGCAATATCGAACTTTTCTAAGGCTATCGAAGATTTTGCAGACTTACTCACTCAAATTAAATCTGAAGATGCCAATATTGCAGTATTTAATAGTATATTTGTAATGATAGATGGAAGAAAAAGAAGATTAGCTGACATTGCTAATGTAGAAGCACCTAATGACCCATTAAATTTAGAAGTAATGGTTTACAGTAAAGATAATTTAGAAACTGTTATGACAACAATAAAAGAATCAGGCTTTCCTGCAAAATTAAAAGAGAAAAATTCTCAATTTCTTATAGTGAAAGTACCACCTCCTTCAAGAATGCAACTTGAAGAAATAGGTGATGACTTAATTAGAAGAACAAATAGTTTAGTGATGAGATTGACAAAGATCAAAACTAATACAGGCTTAAGAATTAGAGCAGCTGTTCAAAATGAATTTATTGAAACTAAAATTGCCACTTTGGCAACAAAAAAAATTGATAATTCTCATTTAAAAATAGAAAGCGAAGGAAAATTTCTTGGTGTCTTAAAACGCAAACAAATTCTAGGCAACTATTTTAAATCTACTGAAAAAGATGATGAAACATTTATTAAAAAAGTTAATTTATATTTAAAATTGAATGTTAACTTAAAGCAATCAGAAATGATTAAAGAAGAAGAAAGTTAATAGTACCAAAATTTAAATTCAAATTTATTATAGTAAATCATAAAGTATTTAAACTATCTTCATCACGAATAGGCGGGTCAAGATAAGAAAAATCAAAATCGATTTTAGGATCTAATTTCCTAAATATTATTTGAGCTTCCTCCTCGTTCAAACAAGTTAAAACTAAAAACAACCTGTAATCTTTAAAATTATAAAAATTTCTCAGCACATTTATCTGATTTAAACCATAGTACCAAGATTTTAGAACCCAAGATATAAAAAATAACCACGGAGAAACTAAAAACATAATTACAAGAAAGATAATCGTAAAAAAAAAGTGCATCCATAATCTGTGATATAACATCCATAATGGAGGAGCTATACTAGCTAATATTGAAAGTTCAAGATCTATTATAAATCCATCTTTTTTCAAATTTTTATATAACTCAAACTGTTTATAAGATTTTTCTTTTTTGAAAATATTTTTAATATTAATATTAGAAAATTCTTTAATATGATTTTCATCTATTTCTTCGCATGATACACCTAATGTTGATTTTGTAGTGATATTAAAAAACGTTCCTTCTCTGAAAATAGTTATAACTTTTTCTTCATCATCCTCTTCAAGAACTTTTTTAAGTTCTTCAAAAGAAGAATTAAAATATTCACCATTAAATCCTATAATGATATCGCCTTCTTTAATTCTTAAATTATAAGCATTAGAAAAAGATCTAACATTATTAATTTTTAAAAATTTTCTACTTAACTGATCTTCTTCTGAGTTAATAGAATTTGATACTTCGTTATTTTCCATAAAATTTTATAACTTGCAATCTAAGGATACTTAATCATAGCAGCCTTATCTTTCATTTTGCTAACAAGACTATTATTCTGTTTAATTAATGAATTTATCTGTTGGGTTTGCATTGATTGATTTGCAATAATTTTATTATAGATTGGATTTTTACTCATTGATTCCATTGATTTTTTAATGGCTTTAGAACTTTGTGAAGAAAAATTATTTAAGGTTTTTTTCAAGTCATTATTGTTTTTTATAGAATTTTTAGAAAAAGTGTCTAACTCACTGACTAAAGAATTTGAAATTGTTCTAAGTTCAGCTGCAGTCAAATTATTTGACTCTGTGATATTTTTTTCAATTTTATTCATAGTGGAGATTACATTTTTATTAACAGCTAAAAATTCATCTTGTTTTTTTATAGCTTTGTTAAGACTTTCAAGGGATTTATTTACGCTATCTACATTTTCTGCAAAAACTACTAATGCCTCTCTGCTTGTTTCAGTCATTGTATCTAATTTACTAGAACCTTGCATAAACAAAAATGCTGATACAATTACAACAAAAATGCCAGAAACTATTGAAGAAACGAAAACTACTGTCGTATATTTATGAATTTGTTTCACTTTATCCTCCAAAATTTTATGTTGTTTCCTAACTGTATTGTATTCTGAGGTTACATCTGTTGCAGCGTCAGCTGCATCTAGAGCTAACTTGATACTTTCTTGTACGGCATCAACTTTATCATTCATTTTAAACCTCTATTTTTAAGATCTATCTTTATTTTATATGCACATTCCATACCAGTTGTCATAAAAACCTCTAAAGAAGGAAGAATTTTTGATATAAAACCAAACTTTTTACACCCCCAAGGTCTTTTAATCCTATGAGTTATAAAAAAATATTTACAACCATGACAAAATACTTTTTTACTCATTATTTTTACCAATTAGTTTTTCTATAACACTTGCAATTCTGAAACGAAAAGCACCAGCTAATGCAGTCAAACCAAAAAACCAATACAATAGAGCATTATACAAATCTCCATTTTCTTTAAGTTCACTAGCATGAAAGTGACAAAGTAACGCCGAATAAGCAAAAGCAAAAGTTATAATTAATTGTCCAAAACCTTTTCTTTTTTTCATATGATATCCTCAACTTTTTTATTACCATATTCATCAAATTGTAAATTATTTGGTATCTCAATTTCAGGTTTTTCTAAAAATTCACCTTTTTCAATTTTAAATATATATGCCAGTATTGCAGCAACACTTGCATATAAATCCTCAGATATTTCTTTTCCAATTTGTCCTGTAAAGTATAAAGCTCGAGCCAATAAAGGACTACTAAAAACATTAATATTTTTTTCCTTCGCCAAATACATAATTTTTTCTGCCATTAAACCCCTTCCCATTGCAAGAATTATTGGAGCCCCCTCTTCTCCTACTTCATACTTAAGAGCGACAGCAAAGTGTGTTGGGTTTGTTATAATAACTGATGCATCTTGAACATCCTCTAATGCAGAACTTTGTTGACTTGCTCGTTGAGAAATTTCATTTTGTAATTTTCTTATTTTTTGCTTCACTTCAGGTGAGCCATCTGTGTCTTTCATCTCATCTTTAATCTCTTTAATTGACATTTTAAGTTTTTCATTGTGGGAATGTTTTTGCCAAATGAAATCAATCATGGCGATTACAGCTAAAGCAATTAATAAATAAATAGTTAATTTGGGAAATAGTATTATGTAACCTTTTAAAGCTTGATAAAGACTTCTATCTGACAAATGAATTATATTAATTAAATCAAAATAAATTATAATACCTGCAATCCCACCTAAAAGAGAAACTTTTAAGATTGATTTAGTCAATTCTACAAGACTTTGCATTGAAAACATTCTTTTGAGCCCAGTTAATGGATTAATCTTATTACCTTTAAAATAGAAAGCTTTGGGAGAAAAATGTATTCCACCCCCAACGCAAAATTGAGTTATAATTGAAGTAATTAATAATGGAAATCCTATTAATAGAGTTAATATAACTATTATTTTTATTAATTTTAAAATTCCTAAATAAGGTTTTTGATAATCTAATTCTTCTGACGAAAATATAAAAAAACTTTTCCAAACTGACAAAAAATTTGGGAAAAGAGAAGAAATAAAAACTAACGTAAGCAATCCTATAAAAACAGATGCGAAAACAAACATTTCTTTAGAAGTGAGAAATTGTCCATCCTCAATTGATTTGTCAATTTTGCGTTGAGTAGGTTCTTCGGTTTTTTCTTGAGAATCTTGTTCTTCAGCCATTATTTATACTCTCTTGAATGTATTACGTTATCAATTAAATTAATGCTAATGCCAACTATGTCAGAAAAGGCATTAGCTATGGTGCCTAAAGCTAAATAAAGAAAAATAAATACACCTAATAAAGTAATTGGAAAAATAAATGAAAATAAATTTAAAGTTGGAGCAGATCTAGTAATTATCCCACCAGCTAAATTTATAAGCAACATTCCTCCAACAACAGGCAACATAATTAAGCTTCCTAAATATAACATCCTTCCAAATGCAAAAATCCCTGCATTACTTACTTCTCTAAAATTTAGTGATTCACCAATGGGTAGATAGTTATAACTTTCAATAATCATTTTTATTAAAAATAAATGTCCATCAAGAGATAAAAAAATACTTATAAGAAATAAAGATAATACTGTACTAATTACTAAAGTTTGGCCTCCAGACTGTGGGTCAACCATATTAGCCATAGATAAACCAGCTGTAGATGCAATTTTTTCTCCACTAACAGAAGCAGCTGAAAAGAGAATGCTTAAAATTAATCCAACTGATAGACCTAAACCAATCTCAGCTAAAATAATTATAAATATGTTTAAAATACTCATTTCAATCAAATCTGGTAATTTAATATTTTGAAAAATAAAAAATGTTATGCTCATTGATAAAATAATACGTACTTGAAGAGGAATAAAACTTGTTGAGAAAAAAGGCATACTTACAAGTAATGCAGTAATTCTTAACGAAGAGAAAAAAAATGTTAGAACTAACTGGTATATATTTGTTAGTTCAAGTCCTGGAAAAGCTAACGCATTCATAATTATAATTCTTAAATCCCAACACCTGAAATTTGATCAAATATAAAAGAAAAATAGTCTGATAATCCAACCATAAAAAAATTCCCTAAAAATGCTATACCAAGAAGAACAACAATTACTTTGGGAACAAAACTTAACGTCATTTCATTAATTGATGTAGCTGCCTGAAATATGCCAATTAGCAATCCTATTGCTAAAGCTAAGCCTAAAATAGGACCACATATCATAATAACTTTATAAAATGCAAGACTGAGCATTGAAATATTTTCATCAAAGGTCATTTCAACCACCTACTGCAAAAGTGCTTACTAAGGAACCAACTGTCATGGCCCAACCATCAACTAACACAAAAAGTAATAATTTAAACGG
>CACIWG010000019.1 GCA_902590245.1 uncultured SAR116 cluster alpha proteobacterium
TCAATATGATTGGTATTTGGTATATCCATACCCAGAAGAATTGATTAAGACTAAAATATACAAAAATTAAAAGAACAGGAACTGAAAATATAAAATGTATAGCTTCTTGAAAAATATTACTTAATGGTAATACAGATAATGGAATTTTAATTCTTTTTACTAGAGTAATGTTTGATCTGTATGTCATGGTTGATCTTATAATTGAATTTGAAATGAAAACCCATGGAAACATTCCACATATTAAAAAAACAGCATAATTTTCCATTTCAACTCTTAAAATAATTTTAAAAGCAAAATAGTAAATTATTGCAAATGCTATCGGGTTTCCTAGAGCCCAAAAATATCCAAAAATACTATAATTGTATCTTATTTTTAATTCTTTAAGAACAAGACAGTATAAAAGTTCAAAATAATGTTTTATAAACATGTTGAAATTTAAAAATAATTTTCAATTAAAATATAAAAGTTACTTTTCATTATAAAAGTCACCATACTCAACCAAAATAGTTGATACACCATCATCTCTTTCATATGCAAATTTATAAGCTTCGAATATATCTTCTGGTTCTGGTAATCTAACTATGTTAATAGTTTTGCACATTAATTTTATAGCATCTGTAAAATCACCAACATGTTGGTCTTGAGGATGAAGAGGTCTAACTGAGCCGATACCTGTTCTTATAATGACTTTTGATTTATCATTATCACCAACCATAAATTTTTTTTTATCAACATGGTTAACAAGTTGATTTATAGCACATAATAAAAAATTCCATCGAGGATAAATTGAAATTGGAATTGTCCCATCTAAAGACATTCCAAAGCTCATTCCCATTTGCATTTCTTCTGCAACAGGTAATTCTATTAATTTATTTTTATTAACATCTTTTAAAGTATTAGACATTGCTGTACCTGGGCAAGCAACTGCTTGACCTAAAAAAATAGTATTATTTTTACTACCTAACCAATCCATGGATTTTTTTAATTCATCGAAATACTTCATATAGAAACTCTAAAACTGTACTCTTGTTCCGGCGCCTGCATGAGGATACTTAGTAGAATAGGAATAATAAATAATTTTGCTTTCATTAGAGTTTTCATAAGATAAAGTTTTAATATTCCACGTTTCTCTGGTGTCTGTCATGACTGATTTTTGATTATCTTCAATTATAAAAAATATTGGTAAGTCATGTTTTTGACTATATTTAATACATTCATGTGCAATGCCAGTTTCAGATGTCATATCACCCATAAAACAAAATACTTTATTTTTTTTATTTTTATTTTTTAAATTCATTGCCACGCCTACTGCTATAGGAAGTACCCCACCAACTATAGCTGAAGAATAAATTTTATGTTCAGGAAAACAAAGTGAGATAGATTTACCTTCAAGAATTTTTTCCATTAATATATCTTGATGGACACCTTTAAGTAAACATTGATAATGTGAACGCCATGAGCAAAAGATCCAGTCATCTTCTTCAATGTTTTTGAAAACATTAATAATTTTATCTTCATTTCCATAATAGAGATGTACAGGTGCTTTTATTTTTGCAGCATTGAAGTTTTCAGCAACTTTTTCTTCAAATGCAATTAATTCTTTTTTACTAAGCTTTATTTTCATAATTATCTAGATACCATTTATATGTTAGCTCTAAAGCTTCGTCTATAGTGTAAGTAAATTTCCATCCAAGTCCATTTAAATATGAACTATCTAAAATTTTTCTCATTGCACCATCTGGTGTATTAATATCAAATTTTATTTCACCATCATACCCCACAATATTTTTAATTTTTTTGGCTAAGTTCAAAATAGTAATTTCATTCCCTGTGCCAAGGTTAATCGGCAAATTCCTGCTATCATTCTGATCATTTAAATGGTCTAGTAAAAAGAAAACTGCATTTGCAACATCTTCACTATAGATAAATTCTCTTTTAGCTACTCCAGTTCCGAATAAAAGTACATGTTTAGATCTATTTATTTTTGCTTTATAAAATTTTACTATAAGTGAAGATAAAACATGCGCAGTTAACGGATTAAAGTCATCATTAGGACCGAAACAACTGTTTGGTATGACAGTAATAAATTTACATAAATTATTTTCTTGATTTAGAATTTGGCTTCCTTGAGATAATAACAATTTTGAAATTGCATAACCAAGACTTGTTTTTTCAACAGCACCTGAAAATAAACTTTTTTCATTAAATGGTTGAGGGGCATTTAATGGATACATGCATGAAGATCCAAAAGTAATAATTTTTTTTAAATTTGTTGATTTTGCAACTTTAAAAAGATTTAGAGCTAATTCAGCATTATATAATAAATAGTTACTTTGGTTATTTGAATTATCTAAGATCCCACCAACTTTCCCTACTGCATAAATAATATTATCAATATCATTAACCTTACAATAATTAATAAAGTTTTCGAGGTTAAGGTAATTTAATTCTTTTTTAGTTGGGTAAAAAAGGTTATGATCTTTTTTCCTAAAAGCTAATCTCAAACAAGCAGATCCAATCAGACCAGTGGAACCAGCAATTAAAAGATTTTGCATTTTATTTGTGCTAATCATCTAAATTATTAAATATTATTTTGGAGCCATCATTTTCAAATTTAAATTCTACAAACATAAACTTTTTTAGTTTTTTTAGAATATTTTGGTGAGTATCCTTAGGAGCAATAAATAACAAAAAACCGCCGCCACCTGCACCAAGTATTTTTCCACCTAGGGCACCATTTTTTAATCCAACTTCAAGTGCGTCATCAATTAACTCATTTGAGACTTTTTCTGAAAGCCCTTTTTTTTCTTTCCAGCTTTCTATCATCAAATTTCCTAAAGATTTTAAACATATTGTTTTTGCTTCAAAAATTTTTAAAGCTTCATTTCTTAAGCTTGAAATTTGATTAAGTAATTTAATATTATGATTTAATTTTTTTATCTTATGAATTTCAATGTCATGAGATAATCTTCTAATGCCGGTGTACATAAGCAATAAATTTTCCTCAAGAATGAATTTATTATTATTTTTAAAATCTATTTTTTTTACTTTAAAAGAGTTTTTACTTTTAAAATCAATTCTGTTAAATCCTCCATAGGATGCACAGATTTGATCTTGAGAACCTACAGCTTCTTTTAACAAATTTTGTTCAATATGAATCGCTTCTTCTGCAATTTGTTTCTTGTTAAATGTATTTTTATTTAGAGCATGCATACAATTCAATAAGCCAACGGTAAAGCTTGAACTTGTCCCAAGCCCTGACCAGGCTGGAACATCACCATCATAATGAATTTCAAGCCCACTTTTTTGATTAAAAAATTTTAATATAGCTTTGACTGAAGGATGCTTAATTTCATTATTATCTTTAACATGTTCTACAATTGAATAAGTAATTCTATGCTTGTGATCAAAAAAACTTGGTAAATGCCGGAGACTTATATAAGAATATTTATTTATTGAAGTAGAAATTACACCAGCGTTTTTATACTCATTGTAATATGTAGGAAAATCAGTTCCTCCTCCAAAGAATGAGATTCTAAAAGGCGTTTTACATATAATCATTTTAATCGCCTAATAGTTTTCTTTTAAGCTTTATCTTAGTCATGTCGATTACATTTTGTTTTTCTTGTAACCCAAATTTCTTTTCAACAAGATTTAAGTATTTTTCATTAGTAAAATATTTATTCCAAGCATAGTCTCTGAACCTTAACACTTCCTTAGAAGAAAGGAAATTTGTAGATAAGGGTTTCGATTCGTAAGAAAGAAAAGCAAACTCATTAAATGTTTTAGGTAAATCAAGACCTTCAATAATAGCTTTTGTATATAATGGGCTCCCAGGTAAAGCTTGACAAGGATACATGTTTGCTGTTTCTGTATTTAATTCTAACGCCAAATCTAAGGTTTCGTTCATAGTGTCTAAATCATCTTCTGGAAATCCAAAAATGTAATTTGAAATTATGTTGATGTCATTATCTTGAATAGATTTACATACTTCTCTTATATTTATTTCTTTGAAAGATCCTTTTGATACCTCTTGTCTCACAACTTGATTTCCAGCTTCGACGCCTAATGCAATCCAGTTAACGCCTGCTTTTTTAAAAATATCTAACATATCTTTTCTTACGGTATCAATTCTAGAATATGCCCACATATTAAAGTCAAACTGATTTTCCACAATATCTTCTAAAATTGGTTTATAATATTTTCTATTTAGAAAGAACATTTCGTCACTTATTCGTAAGGTTTTTACTTCAAGGTCAGCAAGTTTTTTTAATTCTTTTTTTACCCATTCTGGAGACCAAAATCTCATGCCCCTGGAATGAGATGCATCAATATTGTCATCATTATTAACTCTGTTTACAATATTAATCATACAAAAAGAACAGGCAAATTGACAACCTAGAGAAGTATATATAGCAGCAAATGGAGTTCTTTTTGAATGGTCAAATCCAGCATGCCAAAAATGAGCTCTATAAAGATCTAAAGGTTTTTTGTTATAAGGTAAAAGATCCCAAGCATATCCCGGCATATCAATGTCCATTCTTTCTTGTGGAACTACAATTTCTGGTTCATTTAAAATAATCTTATCATTATCAATTTTATAACCTATACCTTTTGTCTTTCTAAGGTCTTCATTTAAGTTACCTCTCAATAAGTTCAAAAGAGCATAAACACCTTCATTCAATAGAACTATATCTACCCATTTTAACTTTAAAACTTCTTTTGGTAATGCGCTAATGTGAGATCCTACCAATGCTATTTTACTGTCTAAATAATCAAGTTTTAATTTTTCCCCTAAATCTGATGCACCTATCATACTAGTGGTGCCAGAATTTGGATTTTGTCCATATAAAACAAATAATATTAATCTTGGTTTATGATCTTTTATTTTTTTTATAGTTTCTTCATCAGTCAATCTTTCAGCTTCTGCATCTAATATAGCAACATTAAAGCCTTTTGATCTGCTTGATTCTGCTAATAATAATGACCAAGTTGGTGGTTCAATTGCAGAATATGTTACTGATAGATCTTGATAAGATTTTTTAGAACTATTTGGAGTTACAAACAAAACATCTAACATTATACATTACCATGGAAGTTGTTTCTAATCATTGCAAAACCTTTTATAAGTTCTTGAATTCCATCATCAATAGAAACTTGAGGTACAAAACCTGTTTTTTCAATTTTCTCATTAGATACAATGTAATTTCTCTGATCAGGATCTTTCCCAATTGGTTCATCAATATATACAAAATCAGGAACATATTTTTTAATCATCTGACATAATTCTAATTTTGAAATATTAGCATTTGATAATCCAACGTTGAAAATGTTATTATTCATTGAACCAAAGTTTTTGATAGCATGTCTGAAAACTCTACTAATGTCTCTTACATGAATATAATTCCTTTTAAAAGAACTTTCGAACAAAACAATAAATTTATCTTTAACAGCTCTGTATGTAAAATCATTAACTAATAAGTCTAGACGCATCCTTGGAGACATTCCAAAAACTGTTGCTAGTCTAAAACTTATTGCATTACCTTGGTCTAATAATTTTTTTTCAACTTCTACTTTATCTACAGCATACTTAGAAATTGGGTTTAATTTAGATTCTTCAGTACAGTAATTATTATCATCTCCAGATCCATAAGCACTATTAGTTGTTGGCATGATTATTGGTTGTTGGTTGGATCTTTCCTTAAGCATCATTATGATTGCATCATGATTAATTGTTTGAGCACCAACAGGATCTTTTTTACAAATAGGCGCTCCTACTAAAGCTGCTAATGGAATTATAATATCACAATCTTTCAATGCTTTTCTGATTAAATTATTATCCCTAATATCACCGTTAATAATTTCTAAATTTTTATAATGACACAAGCCAGAAAGGCTTGTTTGATTATAATTAAAATTATCTACAACTTTTACATTGTAGCCTTCAATTAAAAGATCTGAAGTAAGAACAGAACCAAGATATCCGGCACCACCTGTTAATAAAATTTTTTCCACATTAATACCTCATAAATATATTTAGGGTTTTATAGTGATAAAATTTGTGTTTGTCTAATAAAATAGTCTTGTAACAAACATAAATCATTAGTAATAAGGTATATTGTTAAATTAACATAAAATAAAGTAGGCTTAAATTTTTAATTTAATTAAGCTAATATTAAATTCTCTCACTGAATGCCATACTAAATAAAAAAATTAAAGTGAGCTAGACAAAATTAAAAGAGGTAAAATGTGTCTCCAGTAATTGAAAAAAACATAATTATAAATAGTTTGAATAAATCAAAAAAAATGATAGATGAGTTGTTGATTAACGAAGATGTTCAATCTAACTTAGAAAAATCGATAAAGCTTGTTTACGATACACTAAGACAAGGCAATAAGCTTCTTTTTGTAGGAAATGGTGGAAGCGCTGCAGATGCACAACACATGTCAGCAGAATATGTTTCTAGATTTATGTTTGATCGTCCAGGGCTTTTTTCAGTTGCTCTAACAACAGATACATCAGCCTTGACAGCTATTGGGAATGACTATGGTTTCGAAAAGCTTTTTTCAAGACAAATTCAAGCAATAGGTGTTAAAGGAGATCTTTTATTTGCATATTCTACTTCAGGAACCTCCAAAAATATAATTAATGGACTTAAAGAAGCTAGAAGTAAAGATATAAAAACCATAGGGATGACAGGAGAAAATTCAAAAGCTATAGAGTTTGTACAATTATGTGATGTTGCGATTCAAATACCTAGCATTGAGACGCCATATATTCAGGAAGGACACTTAATTATAGGACATTTAATATGCTTATTAGTAGAAAGAATGATTTTTAAAAAATAAATAAATTTAAAAATGTTTATTAAAGAAGCAATAATTTTAGCCGGAGGAAGAGGAACACGATTGCGTTCGGTAATTAAAGATATACCAAAACCAATGGCAACAATATCAGGCAAACCTTTTTTGGAAATCTTAATTGAGTTATTTGAAAATAAAGGTATTGAGCGTTTTATAATTTCAGTTGGCTATTTATCAGATTATATTATCGATCATTTTAAAAAAAAGAAATTAAATGTTAAAATTACTTTTTCTGTTGAAAAAAAACCACTCGGAACAGGTGGCGCTATTCGTTTAGCGATGAATAAGATTAAAGGTGATTATGCGCTAATACTTAATGGAGATTCTTATTTTAATGTTGAACTTAATGACTTAAAAAGACTACAAGATATGAAAAAACCTACTATTTTCTGTAGATATGTAAGTGATGTTAGTCGTTATGGCAAACTTATTGTAAATGGAAATAAAATAGAAAAGTTTGCTGAAAAAAATAGTAATGGACCTGGAATAATAAATGGTGGGGTCTATGTATTGCCAAAAAAAATCTTTGATAACTATCCGTTAAATACAAATTTTTCAATTGAATCTGAGCTCTCAAAAAATTTAACAAAAAATAATTATGCCCGAGCAATAGTTTCAGATGGCTATTTTATAGATATAGGGGTTCCTGAGGATTATGATAGAGCTCAAAATGAATTAAAAAAAATTGTTAAAAAAAAGGCCCTTTTTTTAGATAGAGATGGTGTTGTAAACGTCGATCACGGGTATGTTCATAAATCCGAACAATGCGTTTTAATGGACGGTATTGTAAATCTCTTACAAAAAGCAAAAGCATTAAATTATATTATAATCATAATTACCAACCAATCCGGTATTGGGAGAGGATATTACAGTGAAGAAGAATTTCACTTATTTATGAAATGGTTAAATAAAAGTTTAGGAAATTTAATTGATGATTATTACTTCTGTCCTTTTCACGAAGATTATGGAATAGGTAAATATAAAAGAAAATCTTTTGATAGAAAGCCAAATCCAGGCATGATAAACAAAGCGATCAAATATCATAATATTGACCCATTAAATTCAATTTTCATCGGAGATAATATTAGTGATATGGTTGCTGCTAACAGAGCAAATATAAAATGTAAATTACTTTTACGAAATGAGGAAACAAATACAAAAGTAAAATTTAATATTATTAGAAACCTTAAAGAAGCGAATGATTACTTGATTTAATAAATTAAATATTGACATCAGCGATTGGCAGTTAAATATCAAGAAAACATCGTATCATTACTTCTTTTCCATAAAATTTTAGTTTTATTAATGTGCTTTAATAAAAGTTTTTCTTTATCACTATATAGATATCCTGTTGTACCATTAATAAAGTATCCACCATCTTCAGGAATATCCGTAAATAAATAATATTCTTCTTTTAATTCATCTTTTGTTACTAAATGGGTTTTTTCTTCGGTTAAAATTTTATCCCACCATTCTTCTTTAGTTCTTTTGGTAATAAATATATCTTTAATTCTATTATCAACATTTGTAAGTTGATGACGTACTACATTTTTTACAGTTTGACGTTTAGTTTTGAGTTTTCTGGACTTTTCAAATTTATTTTTTTTAAATTTCTCAAGACATAATTTTGAAATACCAGTAATTTTCCATGACCATGATTCACCAACCAGTAATGATTTAAATATTAGTTTTTTTTTTTCAAAACTAAGTTCGCTATCATATAATTTTAAATATATATCAAATATTGCTGATGATTTATGATTATAGAATCTCATTTTTAAACCTTATTTATTAAACATACAACAAATTAAGAATAGTTTAAATTAAAAGATCAATTCAAATCATTGGCAAATAATGCTCAAAAATTAATAATTAATAACTCTATATTATTTTGTTTATCTGATAAAATTCTACTAAATTCACAATTTTTAGTTTAATTTTCTGGTATAGTATTAACTATTACTTAGACATTAATTTTTAGTTTTTGTTGCTTTAAAAATAACTTCTCTTTTTATTTTCTGGAGAGTTTGTGGACTGAAGGAGATTAGAGGCTTTGACACGAAATCGTTCGGCGAAAGAACATATTACAACAATTAAAATAATTTTTATTGAAAATTATTTTTAAAATAGTTTAGAATTAGAAAGTAATTAATTATGTATGCTATAAAAATTATACCTAATAAACGTAAGATTGATGATTGGTTTCTTTACAGAGATCCTGATGAACTTGTAGTTCAATGCTGGAACGAAAAAGAAGATGCTGAAAATTTTATGAAAAAACTGAATTATGATCTTTGTGAAATTACTGAAGATATACCAGAGAGCGCTATACGAAGGTATAATGAAAAAAGAAATGCAGTAAAAAAAGAATAATTATCCATGGCTAGTGTTTTAAACTTAACGCAAAAAGAAGAATTTGATCAAAAAGGCTTTATTATAATTAGAAACTTCTTTGATGAAGAAGAAACAAGTTTACTTCAACAAGCATCCTATAAGGATAAAAATATTAAGAAACATCTTTATGATAGAAAAGACTCCGAAGGATTGGTAACAAAGATGGTTGCTTGGAATCATCCTGATGATAGTATTTATGGAACTGTCGCAAGATCATATAAAATGGTTGACACCATGGAACACTTGTTGGAAGGCGAAGTCTATCATTATCATTCTAAAATCACAGCAAAAGAACCATTTGAAGGTGGTGCTTGGGAGTGGCATCAGGATTATGGATATTGGTATAATAATGGTTGTCTTTTTCCGCATATGGCCAGTGCAATGATTGCTCTTGATAAATGCACTAAGGAAAATGGCTGTTTGCAGTTGTTATCTGGGTCAAATAAGATTGGTAGAATTGATCATGCTTTATTGGAAAGTGGACAAGTTGGTGTAGACTTGAGAAGAGTTGAAGAAGCTAAAAAACATTTAGATTTAATTTATTGTGAAATGGAACCTGGAGATGTTTTGTTTTTTCATTGTAATACTCTTCATAGATCAGATAAAAACAATTCAAATAAAAGAAGATGGACTTTATTATGTTGTTATAACTTAGCTGCTAACAATCCATTTATTGATCACCACCATCCAAATTATACGCCTATAAAAAAGCTTGAAGACAATCAAATTAAAAATGCTGGTTTAAAATTTTTAAATCCAAGTGAAGCTGGAACTTTTTTGAATAGACCAACAGCACCTCCTCAATTAAAAACAAGTAGTGGTCAATTATTTAAAAAATAAACTTTTCAATTTTACTTTGAAGAAATAAAGCTAGTTCTTTATCATTTAAATTTGGTAAACTTTTGTTTTGGATAAAATCACATATCTCAAGATTAATATATTTGTCTAAGCTTTTTTTTATTTCGTAAAGATATAAACTCTGCTTCATTGTTTGATTAATTCTAGAAGCTGCCTGAAAGATATTTGAGTTCCTTCCTTTAAACTTAATCAACAAAAGATCTGCTAAAGAAGAGTTTAACAATTTTCCTATCATGGGTTTCCAATATTCTTCTTTAATAGGCTCACCTTTTTTTCTAGACCAAGCTACTGCACCAGCTGGGAATATTGCAATAACCCCACTATTATTCAAAATATTAATTGCCTCTTTCCTTATATTAACGTTGTTTCGCATCGCATTATTATTATTGCTAAAATCAATTGGTAATATATTTTGTGCTAATGATGGTTCTTTTTGCAATATGCCATGTGCTATAACCTTAAAATTAGCATCATATCGTGAAGCTAACCAAGAAAGTATCACTCCATCAGTTACACCATAAGGGTGATTAGCTGCAATAATTAATCCTCTATTTTTATTTTTTTTTGGTAAGTTTAAATTTGGAAATTGGACACCTAAACTATTTAGAGCTAAATCCCAGCAATCTTTACTATTTTTATTTTGAACATTTTTTGTATAATTATCGTATCTTTTTTTTAGTGCAAACCTTGCAGAGCAAGTTTCAACTATCTCAATAAATAATCTGTGATGAAGGGGCAACCAAGGTTCAGCATATGTGATTTTAACTGATCTTTTTAACATGTTTTAATCTTCCATATCATAATCTGGCGTGATAGGGTTTATTTCTGAGGAAAGTTTTTCTAAATTATATGCTACTTTAAATAACTGATCTTCTCGAAACTTTCTACTAATAAATTGTACACCAATAGGTATTTTGTTTTCATTAACGTGATTTGAAAAGCATAATCCAGGTAACCCAAGGTAAGGAGGTGCAATCTGAGGTAGCATAGATGTGAAAACTTCATCAAAATCTTTTTCAGATTTTGTATCTTTAAGATCTTCAAAAGGAAGATCCCCAGAAATTGGACACAATATTAATGGGTATTCATCAAAAAAAAGTGACCATTTGCGTCCTAAGGTTGCTCTTTGTTGAAGTGCATCCATGAATTTTTCTATAGAAGTGTCAGGACATCTTTTTGACATTTGATTAAATACAAATATAGCCTCTTCATCTTTTTCATCAAAAATCGCTTTACCAGAAGATCTTCTAAATTCTGCAAGCCATAATACAGCTTGATAATGACCAATCTCTTCAAAATCTGGTCCTTCAATTTCATCGACAATCCAACCGTCATTTTCTAATTTTTTTGCTACATTCAATAAGTTTGATTTAATTTCGTCAGAAATTTTGATACCTTTTATTTCAGTTAATAATGCAATTTTTTTGTTTAAAGTTGGTAAATCGTGTGAGATCGGTGTCCACCACGGGTCATCATAATTTGGTTGTCTCATAGCATCATATCCTAACTCTAAATCTTTAATTGATCTTGCAAGAGGACCTGAAACAGCCATTATTTGACCACCAATATATCTGTCAGGCATAGAATAATTGATCATCGGCACTCGACCAAGGCTTGGTCTAATTCCATGAATACCGCATGCATAAGCAGGATATCTTATTGAGCCTGCTATGTCAGTTCCATGACCTATGCAGCCAATGCCACTAGCAGTTGCTGAAGCAGCTCCCCCAGAAGATCCTCCTGGTGTTATTCTTTTATTATGGGGATTCAAAGTATGACCATGAAGTAAGTTATTGGTAAACCATCTCATGCTGAATGCAGGAGTGTTAGTTCTACCGATAATTAAAGCTCCTGCTTTTTCCAAGTTATCTACTACAGTACTATTTTTATTTGCAATTAAAGATTTGTTTAATCGTAGGCCATTTGTTGATGCAAAACCAATTTGATCAGTATTGATTTTAACAGTTACTGGAACACCAGCTAAACAACCTAATGATTTTTTATTTTTTTTATTATTATCTAAAAGTTTTGCCTGTTTTCTTGCATATTCGAATGTTGATTCTGGAATTGCGTTAATCTTTGGATTAACTTGCTCAAACCTTTCTTCTACAGAATTAATAATTTCATCTAAAGATATTTCATTAGAAAGATAAAGTTTTGATATTTCACTTGCTTTTAACGACCACAAATTTTTCATTTCATTCACTAATAATTAGAAAATTATAATAAAAATAATTGGATTAAAATATAAATTTTTTTTTTAATTACTATTATTCATTAAACTTATTTCATAATTATTCAATTTTTTAATCTCATTTTTGGAATTTATGTTAAAAAAAGGGTCAATTTCATTATTATTAAAATTATAATGAATATACTCAATTTTTAAATTAGATATAAATTGATCAACTTTTCTCAGGCCCCTGGTTATTCCCATTTGTAAATCCTCTATCAATTTTATGTTCCAAAGAGAAATTACATGATGTGTTTTTAGATTGGATGTAACAGATATTAAATCAAAATTTTTAGCCTTATCATCTAGGATATTATTGGCTTTTAAAAATATATCATTTGGGAAAAAGGGTACATCACATGGTAAAGTAAAAACCCATTTATATTTTAAACAATTTGCCCAGACTAGTGCGGAATATATACCTGACAATGGACCTAGATGACCAACAAACTTATCTTTAATTATTTCTAATCCAAACTTAGAAAATTCATCTAAATTTTCATTAGCATTTATCGCTATTGGTAAATCATTATTTGAAATTTTTTTAATTATTCTTGAAATTAAGGTATGATTATCAATAGACACAAATGCTTTATTGACATTGTCCATTCTCGAAGACTTTCCTCCTGCCAGTATTACACAGGGATATTTAACTTTATGATTATTCAATTTTTTATTTGTTATTTTAAATTTTCCTTAACTAAACATTCCCAATATCTAACACCAAAAGGTAAAAGTTTATCATTAAAATCAAAATAAGGAGAATGTAATTTTTCAGAATTAATTCCTGCCCCTAACCATAAATAAGCACCTGGTTTTTCTGTTAACATGTAAGAAAAATCTTCAGAACCCATTGTAGGTGTACAATTTTCATTTATCATATCTTTTCCAAAATATTTTTCGTAAATTTTATGAGCAAAAGATGCACTTTTTTCATCATTTACAGTTGGTGGATAACCTGGAATAATTTTAAAATCAACTTTACAGTTATGAGAAATCGCGGTTTGTTTAACTAAACTTTTAATTTTTCTTAAAAGATTATCCCTATCGTGCTCATTTGTAGATCTTAAAGTTCCTCCTAGATATGCATTTTCAGGTATAACATTAAAGGCTGAACCACTGTTAATTTTCGTAATTGAAAGAACAGCATTTGAAAATGGATCTAATTGTCTTGACACGATAGTTTGAAGAGAAACAATTATAAATCCTAGAGCAATAATTGGATCATTTGAAACATTTGGTTGAGCAGCATGACCGCCTTTTCCTAATATATTTATTTCAAATATATCACCACCAGCCATGGCAAACTGTTTATGTATTACAGCTTTACCAAGTTCAACTCCTGGCCAATTGTGTATTCCCCAAACACTATCAATTTTAAACTTTTTGAATAATCCATCATTAATCATAGATTTAGCTCCAGCTCTTCCGCCCTCTTCAGCTGGTTGAAAAATGAAATATACTTTTCCGCTAAAGTTTTTATCTTCAGATAATATTTTAGCAGCTCCCAAAAGCATTGTCACATGTCCGTCATGACCGCAAGCATGCATTTTACCTATATTTTTTGATGAATAACTTAAATTTGTTTTTTCATCCATTGGTAATGCATCCATATCAGCTCTTATACCTATTGATTTACTGGATTTTTTTTTGCCTTCTAAAATACCAACTAATCCTGTTTTACCAATATTTTTAACAACTTTAATTCCAAATTCCTTAAGTTTTTTTTCAATGAATTCCGCAGTTTTATACTCTTCATAAGCAATTTCTGGAAAAGAATGAATTGTTTGTCTCCACTTTTTCATTGTTGGAATTAAATCTTGTACGTTTTTATTAAATTTCATTATAATTTACTCAATAATGGTTTCAGCGTTTGATAATATATTAACAATTCTTGGGGAAGAAAACCAAACAATTCCTTTAATTTTTGATTCCCCGCATAGTGGGAACCTTTATCCGAAGGATTTTAAACATAATACAACATTTGAAAAATTAAGACAGGCAGAAGATAGTTATGTAGATGAGCTCTACAAAGAAGCTTCTGATATTGGCGCCATTTTATTAAAAGCAAATTTTCCTAGATCTTATATAGATCCAAATAGAGCGGAAACAGATTTTTCTTTAAGTGAGATTTCTGATTTTAGTAAAGACATTTTAAATATAGATTTCCAGCCAACAATCAAAACAAAATTAGGAATTGGCTTAATTTGGCTTAAAGTACCACCTGATGGTGAAGATATGTATGCAAAAAAATTAACATATGATGAAGTTGCGAATCGGATCTTAAATTATCACAGACCATATCATAAAAAACTTAAATTAATTTTGAAAAATACATATGATAAATATAAATGTTTCTTTCATATAAACTGTCATTCTATGCAAAATAATGCAAGTGCAATGTCAACTCAAGAAAAGGGTACACTTAGGCCAGACTTTGTTATAGGTAATAGAGATGGTACTTCTTGTAATAAAAAGTTTACAAATCTTATAGTCACTATTCTTAAAGATTTAAATTATAATGTAGTTATAAATGATCCTTATAAAGGTATGGAATTAGTTTCTGCTTATAGTAATCCAGCTCAAAATAAACATTCATTACAAATTGAAGTCAATCGAAGGTTATATATGGATGAAAAAACTAGAATCAAAACAGATGGTTTTAATGTTTTAAAAGAACATTTATCTTTGATGATTAGAGAAATAAAAAAGTTTGTAAAAGAGGAATTGAGATGAATGATCCTAGATTAGATTATGCAAATGAGTATCCAGTAGAAATTTCAGCTCCTGATATATCTGGATATAGAAAAACTAATACAGGTGTAGATTATATCCTAACTTTAGATAGTGGATTTTCAGGACCTCATGTTTTAGTAACAGCTGTTGTTCACGGTAATGAGCCATGTGGAGCAATTGCTATAGATTGGTATTTAAAAAATAATTTTAGACCTAAAAAAGGTAAACTTACATTAGGATTTATGAACATAGAAGCATACTTAGCTTTTGATCCAGCAAATCCTAATAGAACTAGATGGGTAGATGAAGATTTTAACAGACTTTGGGCTCCTGGAGTTTTAGAGGATAAAAGCAGAAGAAAAACCTATGAATTTTTTAGAGCTAATGAAATAAAACACATCATTGCTGATGCTAATTTTCTTTTGGATATTCATTCAATGCAAAAACCATGTGTGCCTCTAATGATGGCAGGTATGTTGGACAAAGGAATTACGTTAGCTAAAAATTTAAATTATGAAATTAAAGTTATCACTGATACAGGGCATAAAGAGGGTATGAGGATGAGAGATTATGGTGATTTCTCAAATCCAGAAAGTAAAAAAAATGCTCTCTTAGTTGAATGTGGACAACACTGGGAGAAATCATCTGAAGATGTAGCTATCGAGACATTGATAAAGTTTCTCAGACATACTGGAGTTATGGATAATGATTTTGGAGAAGATATCATATCAAATGAAATTGTTTCATCAAATCAAATTGAAGTATTTAAAGTTGGTGAAATTGTAACTATTAAAACAAACAATTTTAAGTTTGAAAAAAATTGGCAAGGCTTCGATAAACTTACCAAAGGTTCAGTTATTGGAAAAGATGGAGATCAAATCATATATGCTCCTTTTGAAGAAACTATTTTGATAATGCCCACGAAAAGATTGTTCCCTGGAAAAACAGCAGTCAGACTTGCCTATAGTTATAGTGTGGATTAAATTTTTACGTAGAGTAATTATTGAAGTCTAGGGTTAAACATGTCCCGTAAATGATCACCGACTAAGTTTATAGATGCAACAGTTATCAAAAGAGCGATGCCAGGAAATATACTAATCCAAAAATCACCGCTATACATATATTCAAATCCATTGCCAATGAGTAATCCTAAAGATGGCTCTGTTATTGGTAAACCTAAACCTAAAAAACTTAATGTCGCTTCTAGTGAAATTGCATGCGCTGTTTGTAATGTGCCAACTACAATTAATGGAGCAAGACAATTTGGTAAAATATGTTTAAACATTATCCTAGTATTACTGAAAGCTAGACATCTTGCAGAGTCGATGTATTCTTTATTAATTTCTACAAGCGCAGAAGCTCTTGCAGTTCTCGCATAATATGCCCATTGAACTAATATTAAAGCAATTATTGTCTTTTCAACCCCTTTACCAAATGCCGCTAATATTATCAAAGCAACTAATATTGATGGAAAGCTAAGCTGAATATCGACAATTCTCATTATTATGGTTTCATATTTTCCTCTAAAAAAAGCTGCAGAAATTCCAAATATTGAACCTATAATTAATGCAAATACTCCTGATAGAACTCCAACTCCTAAACTTACTCGTAAACCATAAAATATTGCTGAAAGCATGTCTCTACCTGCCCCATCTGTTCCAAGGACATATAAATTACCAGCAAAATCTTCAGACATTGGTGGCATTCTACTATTCATTATGCTCACACTATTCAAATCATATGGGTCTGTTGGGGACACCAGTGGTGCAAAAATAGCTACGAATAATATAGAAAGAAAAATAAAAAGGGCAAATACAGCAATTTTGTTAACAGAAAAATCTCTCCAAAAATTTTTAAAGTTTTGGTCTCTGCTGCTCATTGATTCATTCCTTTTAATCTGACTCTTGGGTCAAGAAAAGTGTATAGAATATCAACAGCAAGGTTCAAAAACACAAAAAATGTAACTATTATCATTAAATAAGCAACAATTACTGGTCTGTCTAAATTATATATAGAATCGATAATTAATTTACCCATTCCTGGCCACGCAAATACAGTTTCAGTAACTGTTGAAAAAGCTATTAAAGAACCAAATTCTAGACCTATAACTGTAACTATCGGTATTAAAATATTTTTTAAAATATGAACTAAAACTATTCGCTTTTCAGATAAACCTTTTGCTCTAGCAAAAGTTATATAATCTTGTAAGATTATTTCCCTTGTTCCAGCTCTAGTAAGTCTGATAACCGATGAAATCTTAAATAATGCTAAATTTAAAGCAGGAAGAAAAACATGAGATAGACCATTTAGCGTGAATAGAGAACTTTCTATACCTAAAAAAGATCCAATTTCTCCTCTTCCCGTGGAAGGTAACCACCCTAAATATACAGCAAAAAACATTATGAAAATAATTCCTACCCAAAATGTAGGCATTGAAAACCCTAGAATTGATCCTGCCATGATAGTTTTACTAGCTTTACTATTAGGTTTATAGCCAGCGTAAATACCAAGAGGAATAGCGATAATTAAGGAAATAAAAAGAGAAAACAAAGCGAGTTCAAGTGTGGCTGGCATTCTTTGTAATATTAATTTTAATGCTGGTTCATTATAAATAAAAGAACTTCCTAAATCCCCTTTAAGTGCATTTGTTAGAAAATACCAATATTGTTCACTTACTGGCTTATCTAAACCGAGTTCTCTAATCACGCGTTCAACTTCAGCTTGATCTGCCTCAGGATTTATTAACATTTCAACAGGGTCGCCGACCAAATTAACGCCAACAAAAACTAATATAGACATTATAAAGAGTACTAAGAAACTCTGCCCAAATCTTTTTAAGATATATTCTAACATATGAAAATGTTTTTCATTTATACATTAAACCCAGAAAAAAATCCTGGGTTCAATGATATTTTAAATTAAACTATCTACAATTCAGATAAGTTGCAATAGTTCTTTCATCAGTTCTAGGCGTGTAAGAACAGGTAGATTTAGCTGCCCAGGTATTCATTTGATAATGAACTGGTATCACACCGTAATTTTTGCCTACTGCTATTTCAGTAGCTTTAGCAAGAAGCTTTCCTCGAGCATCAGAGTCAACTGTTGCTAGAGCTTCTTGTATAATTTTGTCTACAGAGGGGTCAGAGTGCCTACCTCTATTAGCTCTCCCCATTCCTATAGATTTATCGTATGTGTGTAATAAAGCTCTTAAAGGTGAAGATGCTTCTCCAGATCCAGCTCCCCATCCAAGAACCATGAAACTAAATTCAGGACTCTTATTTGGACCACCTCTAGAAGCTCTTTTGAAATAAACAGCTTTTGGCATGGTCTCAACTTTAGCTTTAATCCCAATTCTTGAAAACATCTGTGCTAAAGCTTCAGCAATTTTAGCATCATTGATGTATCTATCATTTGGACCATGGATTGTCATTTCAAATCCTTTTCCATATCCAGCCTCAGCCATTAGTTTTTTTGCTGTTTCAGGATCATAGGGGTCTGGTTTCATATTTGGAGACACACCATGGAAACCTTTTGGAAGAAGTTGACCAGCTTTCACAGCAATATTTTCCATTACTTTAGATACCATTGCGTCACGATTTATTGCCAAAGATATAGCTTTTCTAACTCTAACATCCATTAAAGGATTTTTAATTTTTCCACCTCCAATAGCTTTTATATGAGGAGAGTTTTCTCTAAATTGATCCATATGCAAATAGATTACGCGATTAGATGCTCCGCTATTAATCGATAAACTTGGATTTTTTTTAAGTTTTGCAACATTTAAAGGTGGAACATTATCGATAAAATCAACATCTTTTGCGAGTAGTGCAGCTATTCGCGCAGGACCAGATTTAATCGGCTTAAACAGTACATTTTTATATTTTGGTTTTCCTGTTCCGGCACCATGATAATTTTCATTAGCCTTTAATTCAATCCTGTCACCTGGAACCCATTTTACAAATTTATAAGGACCAGTTCCAATTGCAGCTTTTCCACTATTATAATCAGCTGTAGTAGCACCTTCTCCGTACTTTTTTGAAATAATTTTAACCGTCATGATATCATTAGGCATCAATGGATAAGGTTTTTTTGTTTTAATATGAATTGTATGACTATCTATTTTAATAAAAGTTTTACCCTTTAAATATGTTCCAAAACCAGATGGTGATTTAGGAACGTTTGGAGCTCTTTGAGCAGTAAACATCACGTCATCTGCCGTGAAATCACTACCATCGTGCCATTTTACACCTTTTCTCAGTTTAAACTCCCATGTTGTATCATCGATGGGTTTCCAAGATGTAGCTAGGTCAGGATAATGTTGCTGATTCTCATCACTTCCTACAAGAGTTCCAAAAATGTGAGTTGCAAATGCATTATTAGGACCTAAATTGTGATAATGAGGGTCAATAGAACTTGGTTCTGATTTCAATCCTACTGTAAGATCTTTTGCAAATGATAAATTAGATAATAAAATACTTACAAATAGAACTAAAAAAGTTTTAATTAATCTCATAATTATCTCCTTTAATAACTAAAATAATAACTATCAAAAACAGTGAATGAAATTAAGTAAAGAGTCAATTTAATCTATTTAAATTTATTTTATATGTTATCTTTGTTCGTATGTCACTATCAATTATTGATGAACTTCCAAAAAATGAAATTTATAATGATGGAACTTCTGGTTTAAAATTATCATATAGATATTTAAAAAATAAAAATAAAAAAACTATAGTTTTTTTGCATGGATACAATGGAAATAGCAAAAGTTGGGCGTATCAATTTAAATTTTTCAAACATAAATATTCATTGATCTCATTTGATTTTCCTGGATTTGGTGAATCTGATAATATGAATGATCCAGATATGTTCAAAGTTTCTGATTTAATAATCCGTGCATTAGAAAATTTAAAAATTAGAGAATATTATATAGTTGGGCATTCGATGGGAGGCATGTTAGCTCAAATATTGAGTATAAATAATAATGTATCTATCATTAAAATGGTACTCTCTTGCACACATAAAGGGTACGCAATGAAATATAAGAAACCCCTAAGAGAACCATATAATAAAAGACTTCAGGAAAGACACAAACTTTCAGACGTAGAATACGGGAAATTAAGAATATCTAAAATGCTACCAGGATTACAAGATAAAGAAATTTTTGATTTTTTATGTTTAATTAGTCGAGAAACATCAAGTCAAGCAATTGTTTGTGGTGGTTCTTCTATGCAAATATTAGATACTACTGATGTGTTACCAAAAATTAAAATTCCATGTTTAATTTTAACTGGTTCAGAAGATATTGTTGTTTCTAAGGAGAAGTCATTATTTCTTTATAATTCAATAAAAAACGCTCTTCATACTGAAATTAAAGGTGTTGGGCATGCTCCTTATTGTGAAAATGCTATGGAGTTTAATGAAAAAATTAATTCATTTTTATTAACTTAATGACAGCTTTATCTTACAAACCATTTGCGATTTATTTCGTTTGTAACTCTCTATCATTACTTGGTCTATGGATGCAAAAAGTAAGTATCGGCTGGTTAGCATGGAATTTAACCGAATCAACATTTTGGACAAGCTTTGTTGCATTATCTTTAATGGCACCAGCTGGTATTCTAGGTCCTTTTTTTGGAGTTTGGGCTGAAAAATGGGATATGAGAAAGGCAACAATTATTTTAAAATTCTCAATGTTTTTTATTTCAATTATGATTTTTTATTTACAATTTATTCAAGCTCATTCAATTTTTTCAATTGCTGCCTTAACGTTAATATATGGCATTTTAAGTGCAATATATCATCCTGTTAGATTAGTTTTTGTTTCAATAGTAGTAAAAAAATTTTTCTTAGGAAGCGCAATAGGTTTAAATTCGGCTTCATTTAATGCCTCAAGGGTCATAGGACCAGCTATTGCTGGTTTTCTTATGTTATATTTTGATTTACAGTTAACTTTTCTGGTCTCAGCTTTGTTATATTTACCAATAATAATGATATTGTTTTTTATTCCATTGGAAAAACGAGATACTTATTCTTTTAGAAAAGAGACTTTTAAAAAGGATTTCTTTGAAGGTTTACGATATTCTTTAAAAAACAAAATTATAAAAATAAATTTATACATAGTGTTAATTAATGCATTATTTGTTAGAGGTGTCTTGGAAATCCAGCCAACCATAGCAGGTGAAATTTTATCTGGAAGTAGTACAAGTTTATCATTAATTACTGCATCTGCAGGTATCGGGGCGTTAATTGCTTCTATTTTCCTTGGCTCTAGTAAATATTTACAAAATAATTTATCTAAAATATTTTTACCTATGATAATTTTTGGATTTTTATCTTCACTTTTCATTGGAATATTTAATGATATAGAAATCATTATCTTATTATTTTTATTTATAGGTTTTTCTACAACTTTAATAGGAATTGGAACACAAACATTAATTCAATTGGAAGTTTCGGAAGAATTTAGGGCTCGTGTACTGACATGGTGGTCAACAATTTCATTTGGATCTTTATCTATTGGTGGTATTTTGATTGGTTTGTTTGGTGAAATAATTCCATTAGAATTGGTTTTAATTATAACTCCAATTGTAGGGTATTTATCATATACCTATTTTCTTAGAAGATTTAATGGATCTTTTAGTCTCTCTTCGAAAAATGTAAATGCCTGATATTGTAATTATAATTCCTCCAACAATTGTATTACTCAATGGATAAACATTCCAAATCGCTAAATCAATAATAATTGCCCAAATAATACCTGTATAATTATAAGGGCTTACGATTGAAGCTTCTGCCTTTTGCAAAGCAAAGGTCATTAAACTTTGGGTTATAAACGCGCATACCCCTAATAAAATAAGCAATATAAAAACCTCTAAAGTTGGATCTTTCCATACATAGGGTTGAAAAAAAGAAGTAGTTATTACACTTACTAACATAAAGTAAAATACTGTTTTAAATGGGTTCTCAGTTTCTCCAAGTATCCGTAAAAAGATAATTGTTGTTGACCACATTAATGTAGCTATCAATGCTGTAATTGAAGCTATTTCTATATGAGTTGAAGGATCTAATGCTATCACAACACCAGTAAATCCAAAAACTATAGCAGTCCATCTTCTCCAGCCAATTATTTCATTTAAAAAAATTATAGCAAGCATTGAACTGAAAATAGGAACAGCCATTGATATAACTGTTACATCTGCAATGGGTAATCTTTGAAAAGAATAAAAAAATAAGATATTTCCAATTACTCCTGCAATTGATCTGGAAAAATGAAGAAATGGTTTTTTTGTATATAGGAATTTTAATCCCCCTAATTTATTAATTATAGGTAATAATAAAATTATGACTATTATTCCTCTTATAAATGCAATTTGTATTGGATTATATTCTGGCCCGATCAACTTTGCGATTGCACTCATTAAGGTAACACTTACAACAGCAATTATCATTGCGCAAATAGCAATAAAATTATTTGAAAAACTTATTTGTAGGATTTTAGTTTTCAATTCGTAATTTTAAGTTTGTCAATTTTTTAGGTTCTCTCAAAAACAAAATACAGAGAAATGCAGCTAAAAACGGATATAAGGAACAAATTCTTATAGTTGAAATTGGATCTCCTAAAAAGTCAATTGCAGCTGCAAAAGGTATTGGTCCAATAGATGCTCCAACAACTAAAATCATTTGTCCTGTACCTTGAATTGATCCTACATGTAATCTTCCAAAATATCTGGCCCAAATATATCCAAATAATGAAATACTAAAAGCATTGTTGATACCAAAAATAATAGAATATATTATTGCATTTTGTAAAGTAGATGCAAAAGTTATCATAAGTAATGAGCATCCTGTTACTATTAATGCTATTCCGATAATTATATTTGTTTGAAATTTATCTAACATTTTACCTATAACGGGTATAAATAATATCATGGCAATCATAGTTGGTATAAATAATGTTGTTGCGATTTGACTTGAAAGATTAAAATATTCATTCAAAATTGTTACCTGAAAGAAATGTAAAGCGGTTACTAACATAGAAATAGAGAAAAAGGAAAATGCCAAAATATAAAAACATTTTTCTTTGAGGGCTTCATTAAGATCTAGACCTATAATTTTATTTTTCGTATTTTTCTCATTTGTAATTTTTTCAGCTCCATCAGGCAACATATTTACATCTTCTGGTTTATTTACTGCTAGAAATATCAATGGAGGCAACATAATTATCCAAGTTGAAAAACCAATAATGACCCATGCCATTCTCCACCCATAAACCTCTATGAGGTAATTCGAAATAGGAGGATGCAAACCCATTGATATTGCAAATCCAAGCCCCATTAATCCGAGGGCGAATCCTCTTTTTTTGTCAAACCATTGTGTTACAATGTTGGACGAACAAAGCATAAGAGAGCCTTGACCAAAAAACCTTAAAAACCCGAAACCTAATGCTAACATAAAAAAACTAGATGCAGCTCCAAATAATAAACATCCAAAACCAAGCAAAATGATAGTCGTAATTAAAACAATTCTGGGCCCAAATTTATCAACTAATTTACCCATTCGTGGAAGCAAGAAAGCAGCAACTAAAGTTGCAATCATATAAGCTGTTGATATTGAGGTACTTGATATATTAAGTTCTTTTGTAATAATTGGAAGAAACGCACTAAATGTATGGGATTGTCCTGCTCCGCTACTGAAAATACCTAAACCACCAATTAAAACGATAATCCAACCGTAAAACATCTTTGTATTAATTTCATTTACAGTTTTAGAGTCAATTAAAAACATTATCAAATTAATTTATATGTTAATTAATTTTAAAGCAATTAGTTACAAATTTATTTTTTCTTACTTGCTTTTACGAACATATTTACAGCTTCTTCAAATGTTCTAGACTGATCATAAGTTTGTCTATTTTCTTCAGAGATGGGAGTCTTTTGAGCTAGTTTCATAATTTCAGCAGCACCTTCATGAAGTTTAGGAGTAAGATTTAATGTTTTAAAAGTTTTGGCTATTTCATACATTTCACCTTCCCATCTTCTAGCATCCAATGGGATTTTGGGGATCATATTTTTCATAGCTTTTAAAATTTCAGGTTTACTAAATTCAAGCTCTTTTACGTATTCTTCAAACAACTTGGATTTTGAAGCAGCCGTTATTGTTGCAGCATGAAGTGCAAAAGTGCCTTTTGTAGCACTGGCATAAATCATTTTAAATGCTGAGGCTTTTCCAACTTCAGAACCAAGACTTTTAACTACAATACCTTTATTATTGATTATTTCTAATTCGTCTGTATTTTTTCCTGAGATATAGAGACGAGTTTTACCTTTTTCTACTATTGGATTTAAACCTACGATACCTCCGTCTAAAAATTCAAAATGTTTGTTATTAAATAGTTTTTCAATTTTTAAGCAAGTATTTGGTGATATAGCATTACAATCAACGTATGTTATTTTTTTTTCTAAATAAGATGAAAAACTAGTAACAAATTTTGCTTGTTGAAATGCTTTTTCAGGCGGAATTATGGATAATATTATATCAACTTCTTTTAAAAAAGTTTTAAAATTATCTACATCCCTTACATTTGCCTCGTTAGCAAGTTGCAGTGTTCTTTTACTTCTTCCTTTTAAAAATGTTAAAACTTTAAAATTATTTTCAACTAAAGCTTTTGCAATTCCGTGACCCATATCACCAGGCATTAATACGCCAATGATTGGCTTATTTAAAATCACTGTAATTATTTATCCATGGGGCCGTTGTTTTTCTCCCAATCCCCAATTCCTCCAACGTTTTTTACATTACTGTAACCCATTTCAATTAGGGTTTTTCCACTCAAAGCAGCTTGTCCACCAGCACCACATACTAAAATTATTTCGCTACTCTTATTTAATTTTTTATTGAAATAGGGTGTCTGATCGTCTGCAGCAAATTCAATAAAACCTCGAGGAATTGTAAGTGCATCTTTTATAGTTCCTGTTTTCTGAATATCACCACTATCACGAACATCTATAAAAATTGTTTCATCAGAACCATGTTTTTTAATTGCATCTAATGTATCGATTTTTTCAACAATTTCGTTAGCTTCTTTTAAAAAATCTTGTGCTGTTTTCATATATTTCTCCTATTTTATGATTACTATATTATTGGACCTAAGTTTTGAGGTTGTGATACGCCTATTGTCATCCAACAATTAGTACATTCTTTACTTATATTACTTTTACTAAGAATCCACAAAATTTTGTATCTGTTTTTATTTTTTCCATCTAAAAAAACTTCTACTTTTGCCTCAGTTTGATTTTTAGAAATTAATTTAGTTTCAAAAAATAGTGATTCTAGTAGAATATTATAAGGGGTTGATCTAATCATTGAAACGAATTTTCTTATTGGGCCAGTGTATTTCTTATTGTCTGGATGAGCAAACAACCAACACTGATAAATACCTTTGTTATCGTTAGAATTACTTTGAAGTGAAGTTAATTGGATATCTACAACTTCTAAAGGGCTGAATTTATCATTAGGTTTGATTTCAGCAAGGGAAATTTTTACAAAATTTAAAATTAATAATATACAAAAGATTATATTTAAAGTAATTTTTTTTAGTGTCTTTAAATAATTGGTTGAGTGCATACTTATACCGTAATTACTAATATTATTTTTTAAAGAGGAACAATATGAATTTTTTAAAATTATTTATGTTAACTGTTTTTTTGACTATAAGTTCAAATAATGTTTTTTCAGCTGGATCAAGTTCAGATTCAAAAAACACCAAAACTAAATCATTAGCATATTTGTCTGCTGAAAAACTTATAAATAAAAAACAATTTTCTGACGCAATTATAAAATTAAATGAAGCATTAGTAATGGATAGCAAAGACGCAGATATATATAATTATTTAGGTTTTTCGCATAGAAAATTAGGTAAAATGGAAAAGGCTGCTTTTTTTTATAATAAAGCTCTCAATATAAATCCAAAGCATAAAGGTGCTCTTGAGTATCAAGGAGAAATGTTTTTAACTTTAAACGAAATTGGAAAAGCTGAAGAAAATTTAAAAAAATTAGATAAAATTTGCTTTCTTGGATGCTCTGAGTTTGATAAACTTAAAAAATCAATTATTGATAAAAAGTCAGGTAAAAAGAGTTCTTACTAACAATGGTAAACTTTAAGCAAATAACTGTAAAAGATATTGCTAAAGAAGTTAAGGATAATTGCTTACTTGGTATACCCGCTGATTATTCTGGCGTTCCAATGTCAGTAACAACTGAAATAATTAAAAATAATACCAAAGGCTTGAGGTTGTATTGTTTACCACTAACTACAATTCAAGGTGATATGTTAATTGGAGCAGGCTGTGTAAATGAAATTGAAACAGCTGCTGTCACTTTAGGAGAGTATGGACAAGCCCCAAGGTTTCAAGATGCAATTGAAAATAGTAAGATCAAGATTAAAGATTCTACTTGTCCTGCGTTACATGCACAACTTCAAGCTACTGAAAAATCAGTTCCTTTTATGCCTTTGAGAGGAATTTTAGGTTCAGATTTGTATAAGAACAGAAATGATTGGTCTGTTATTAATAACCCAATAAGTTCTAAAACGAATGATGAAAAAATTGTTATTTTACCAGCTGTACAATTAGATATTCTCATTTTTCATGCAAGTAAAGCTGATGTTAATGGAAATGTGCAGATTGGAAGAAGAAGAGAATTAGCTACATTGGCTCATGCTTCAAAAAAAGTTTATGTTACAGTAGAAGAAATAGTTGATGAAGATTTTTTTGACTGCGAACTAAAAGCTGCGGCTACTCTGCCATCTTTATACGTTGACGGTATATCATTGTCTAAAAATGGTGCATGGCCATGTGGATTAACAGACTATTATGAGATAGATAGTAATGAGATGAGCAAGTATGCTAAGTCTGCAAAATACCAAGAAACATTCGATGAATATATGAGAAATTTTATTTCACAAAATTATTATTCAAATATCTGATCCAAGTGTCTGAAATATTTCAATCTGAAATTATAATTAGTGAAATAACCAATTTATTAAAAAATGATAAACATGTAGCAATTGGTGCAGCTTCTCCAATACCTGGCTCAGCGGCTCTTTTAGCCCAAGAGGAAAGAAAAAATACTAATTCAAAGTTACAAGTCACAATTTTGCATTCTCAAAAGTTCAATAATTTTACTGATGGCTCTAGAGAGTTGTTTGATGCATCTGCTCAGGGAAGAATAGATACTTTCTTTTTAGGAGGAGTTCAAATAGATGGTGAAGCTAACATAAATTTAGTTGGAACTGGTACATACCCAAAATTGAATAAACGTTTTTCAGGATCGTTTGGTTCAGCATTAATGTATTTTGTTGTACCCAAAATTATTCTATTTCGTGAAGAACATACACCTAGAACATTAGTAAAAAAAGTTGATTTTATATCTGCACCAGGCACTTCGCCATCTAATGTTTTTAGGCCAGGTGGTCCAAAATATTTAATTACAAATAAAGCTTTATTTAGTTTTAACAAAAAAGATAAAAATTTTAAAATTGAAAAAATCAATCCAGATTTCACTTTAGATGAGGTAATTAAAAGTACAGGTTTTGAATTTAAAACTAATAAAAATTTAAAATTTTTTACTATGCCTTCTAAAAAAAGAATTGATATTTTACGTGATTTAATTGCACCAAAGGTATTAAATTTTTATCCACAGTTCGCAAAAAAAATATGGTTTAACTAGATTTTTTTAAAATCATTTCTCTATAAGCAAGATAACAAGTTGAACTAAGTATGATTGTTCCCCCAATCCATAGAGTTAATTGAGGTGTTTCATTAAAAATTGTATAGCTCAATAAAGCTGACCAAATTAATCTTAAAAAATCAAATGGTAAAAGCATGGCAACCTCAGCTCTTTTAAATGAGCTGTTCATTAAAGTTTGTGCAAGTGTTCCTGTAAGTGAAATAAACAAAAAAAATAAAATATGTATTAATGTTGGCGTAGTCCAAACTGGTAATGCTAGAAATAATGTGGCTGGTATAAGACCAACGCCAGCATATAAAGATATTGTATATACTGAATCTGTAATAGTTAATCTTTTAATAATAATGAGACAAACTGACCAAAGTAAAGATGATAGGATCACCATTAAGGATCCTATTTCAATTGTAATATCTGGTCTCAAAACTATAAGTGTACCAATAAAACCTATTATTAAAGCTGTTATTCTTCTTATCCTTATTATTTCTTTCAGAAATAAAACTGAAAAAATTGTTGTAAAAATCGGAACTGTAAAACCTAGGGCTGTGGTTTCAGCTAAATTAATTTTACTTAAACCGTAAAAAAAACAGAGTAGTGCAATTGAATTTAATCCTATTCTATAAAATTGTAATTTTGGATTTTTAGTAATTAAAATCGATTTTCCTTGATAAAATATTATTGGACTCAAAATCACAACAACAAATGCACATCTAAAAAATGCAATTTCAAAAGGATGAATTTCTTTGGAAATATATTTGACTGCTGCATGCATTATAACAAAACAAAATCCTGACAATATCATATAGGTTATTGCTACAAAACCTTCAGACTTTGCAAATTCAAATTTATCGTGTTTCACAAAGTTTTATTTATTTTGTCTATTATCAATTAAATCATCAACAACTGATGGATCAGCTAACGTAGATGTATCTCCTAAATCTTGATATTCATTAGCAGCAATTTTTCTTAAAATCCTTCTCATTATTTTACCTGAACGAGTTTTTGGTAGTTGAGGAGAAAATTGTAATAAATCTGGAGTAGCTATTGGGCCAATTTCTTTTCTAACCCATTTTTTTAATTCTGAATGTAATTGATCAGATGCAACTACACCAATATTTAAAGTCACATAAGCATAAATTCCTTGTCCTTTAATGTCATGTGGATATCCAACAACCGCTGCTTCAGCAACATCAGTGTGAGCAACTAAAGCTGACTCAACTTCTGCTGTTCCCATTCTATGACCAGAAACGTTTATTACATCATCAACTCTTCCAGTTATCCAATAATATCCATCCTTATCTCTACGACAACCATCACCAGAAAAATATCTTCCTGGAAACGTTTTAAAATAGGTATCAATAAATCTTTGATGATCCCCATATACTGATCTCATTTGACCAGGCCATGACATCTCAATACATAAATTTCCTTCAGCTTCACCAGTCAATTCAATATTGTCATTATCAACTAGTACTGGCTTTATTCCAAAAAATGGTTTTGTAGCAGAACCTGGCTTTGCATCTGTTGCTCCAGGAAGTGGAGTAATAAGTATGCCTCCAGTTTCTGTTTGCCACCATGTATCAACAATAGGACATCTTTTGTCACCTACAATTTCATTATACCAATTCCATGCTTCTGGATTTATAGGCTCTCCGACTGTACCTAAAATTCTTAAACTACTTCTATTGGTTTTTTTCACAGGATCCTCACCTTCGGCCATTAATGCGCGAAGTGCTGTTGGAGCTGTATAAAAAATATTTACTTTATGCTTGTCTACAACTTCCCAAAATCTACTTGAAGAAGGATAATTTGGAACACCTTCAAACATTAGAGTTGTAGCACAATTAGATAACGGTCCATAAACTATGTATGAATGTCCAGTAACCCATCCAACATCTGCAGTACACCAGTATATTTCATCTTGTTTGTAATCAAAAATATATTCGTGAGTTATTGACGTATAAACCATATAACCGCCTGTTGTATGCATTACACCTTTTGGTTTACCAGTAGAACCAGACGTATATAATATGAACATTGGATCTTCAGCATTCATCTCTTCAGGTTCACAAGCTTCTTCAACTTCTTCAAATAAATCGTGGTACCAAAAATCTCTATTATCAATCCAATTGATTTCAGCATTTGTTCTTTTAATAACGAGACATTTTTTACATGAAGATGCTTTTTTTAAAGCTTCATCAGTATTTTGTTTTAAAGGAACTGTTTTACCACCTCTGATTCCTTCGTCAGCTGTTATTATCAAATTTGAATTACAATCTTCAATTCTTCCTGCTAGAGCTTCTGGTGAAAATCCTCCAAAAACAACAGAATGGATAGCTCCTATTCTAGTACAAGCCAACATAGCGTAGGCCGCTTCTGGTATCATTGGCATATAGATAGTAATTCTATCACCTTTTTTAGCACCTAATTTTTTTAAAACATTTGAGAACTTACAGACATTTTTATATAATTCATTATACGTAATCGATTTTTGTTCATTTGGATTATCACC
>CACIWG010000020.1 GCA_902590245.1 uncultured SAR116 cluster alpha proteobacterium
TTCTAATAACATTTCTGCCACCAACTGTTGCCATTCTCGCTCTAAAACCATGTCTTCTTTTTCTAACTAAATTACTTGGCTGGAATGTTCTTTTCATAATTACCTCTTTCGAATTCTTAATAAAATTAATTTAAATAGTCAACTTTATTATTTATTTATTTGCTCACTTATAGTTGGTGCAGGTTTCATTTCTAAATCCCATGGAAAATAGATCCAAGTGTCTTGAGATACTTCAGTAATAAAGGTATCTACTTGAGCTCTCCCAGCAGGTTTTGCATATACTGTAGCATAGTGGGCTCTCGGAAGAATTGGCCTTAAAGCTTTTATTGTTTCACCAGTGTCAACCAAATCATCAACTATTAACCAATTATCACCATCTTGAGCCATGGTTTTATTTTTTAAAAACTCAACGTCGCTTCTTGATTTTTCTTTATATGAACTTACACAAACCGTATCGATTAATCTCATATCTAATTCTCTGGCAACAATAGCAGCAGGAACTAATCCACCTCTAGTTACAGCTATAATGCCTTTAAATGAAGATATATCATGCAGTCTCCAGGCTAAGGCTTTACTATTTCTATGAATTTCTTCCCAAGAAACGGGAAATGATTTGTCATAACTACTCATACTAATCTCAAATAAATTAAGTCTAAAGATACAGAAAATATATTTATAATGCAAATTCATACATCTTGGTTAAAAATTTGTTAATCAATTATTCGATTGTTTGAAGAAGCAATCAAAGGTTATATAAAAATAAGGTTTAAATGTCGATCAGCAAATGCCGAAAAATGGACCATACAAGAGGTATCTCCAATCGGATTACTTTAGTCGTTTTGGTTATTTATTTGCTTTCTATAGGTCTAAAATCCCTATTTTTTATCGATTAGATTTACCAGAAAAAGTTGAAGAAATTGACAAACCAAAAGATCGATATGAAGAGTTTAATTTTCAAAAATGGAGTGAACAATCATTTGGAATTTTTCATTGAGATAAAACTTTTCGAGGAGAAATTCGCTTCTCAAAAAAGGTTGCTCATAGTGTTAAAAATATAAACTTTCATTCAAGTCAAAAAATGAGAGTTAATAAAGATAAATCAATAACATTTATTGTTATTTGTAAAGGAATGAGAGAACTGATTTATGAACTGTTAAATCCTCTCTATTTTGGAGAGTTCAAAATTATTCAACCAGTAGAGTTACAAAAAGCATATCAAGACTATTTAACAAGTTCTTTAGATGCAATTGAAGTTTAAATGGATTTATTTATTAGTTTTGTATTATTTCAAGATTAATGTAATTATATTTATATATAAAGAATACACTATTAAAATAATTAGGGTTCTCTAATAATGTCAAACGAAGAAATTAATCGTAAGATAGCAGTAATATTTGCCACTGATTTAGTTGGCTATAGTAAGCATATGGAAAAAGATGAGAATGCTACACTGCTAGGTCTTCGTGAATGTAATAAGATTATTGAAGCTTTAATAAAAAAACAAAAAGGTCGTATATTCAATACTGGAGGGGACTCTGTGTTTGCTGAGTTTCCAAGTGCTGTTGCTGCTGTTAATACAGCTGTAGAGTTCCAAAAACAGATTAAAGCCCGTAATGATAAGGATACAACAGAAGTAAAGCTAGAATACCGTATAGGTATCAATATGGGTGATGTTGTTAAAGAAGGAAATAATTTATTAGGTGATGGAGTAAACATTGCTGCAAGATTAGAGGCATTAGCGCAACCAGGTGGAATAACAATATCTAAGAATGTTTATGATTTAGTAGCTAATAAGATGAAGTATAAATTCAATGACCTTGGCATACAGAAAGTAAAGCAGAACCAATTTCATGCTTATGATCTATTATTAGATCCAACACAAAAGAGAAAGCTTAAGACACAATCATCGAATACCAAGATAGTAGCTATGATAGGAGGTGCAATAGCTGCTGTCTTCATAGGAATATTCTTCTCTGGAATATTGGATACAGAAACTAAATTAGATAAAGATAGTACTGTTTCATCCTTATCTATTCCTACAATCTTAGTTTATCCATTCGAAGATTTGTCAAATACAGAAAATACCAAAGGTATTAGTCCTGCTTTAACAGAAAGTATGATCTCAAGCCTTTCTAAATATATTGGCATAAGAGTTTTATCTAGAACTACTAGTCAACATGCAAAAAATAATAATTATTCAATAAAACAATTTATAGATGAATATAACGCTGATTATGTAATCAAAGGATCTATACAGACTATTTTAAATCAATCTCGTATAAATCTTCAATTAGTTGATTTAAAGCAGAATAAAGTAGTTTGGTCTGACAAAGAGGAATTTGACTTAAAAGATATTTTCAAAGTTCAAGATAACATAGGAAATAAAATACTAAAACATCTTCAAATAAAAGTAGTTACAGGATCGACTGGTGATTTATATTCTAAAAGATTTAAAAACATTGAAAATTTAACTTTAGTTTTGAACTCTCGTGCTGAGTGGAGAAAATACACAATTGACGGCCATAAAAAATATGTAGAATATCAAGAAAAATTAAGAAAAAATTTAGGACCAAAATCACCAGCCATATATAACGGTATGGCATGGGAAATTTATCAAAGAATAAGGCTTGGTTTATCAAAAGATAAAAAAAGTGATATAAAAAAATTAGTAGAATATTCTAAAGCTGATGTTGCTACTTACAAAGATGCATCTGCATATGCATTGAGAGCTTTGGTTGAATTTCGTTATGGTTCGAAAGATTGTGAAAAAACTAAATTATTTGTGAAGAAAGCTATCGATGCAGGTGGCTCAGTAGATACTTTTTCAATTGCTGGTTCAATATACAAAAGATGTTCTGATTTAAAATCAGCAATTTCTTTTTACAAAAATGCATTACAATTGGCTCCAAATGACAATGGATTTTTTATTACCAAAAGTTTACTTGCTGCTTATTATCAAAATAATGACTTAGATTCGATTGAACGTACTATAGTACCAAAATTGAATGTGAAAGATATAGATCCAGTAATGTTAGGCTTTTATTCGTATGTTCTTTTAACGAAAGGAAAAGATGAAGATGCCCAAAAAATTTTTTTGAAAGCAAAAGAAAAAGGATTAACGCGAAAACGCTTAAGTTTATTTGTTAATTATAAAAAAGTATTAGATGAATTTATTGAAAAGTTAAAACCGCTAGGAAGTTTAGACTAATTACTTAATTACCAATAGCTGTGGAGAGATTAATTAATTGTTTGTTTGATTGTTTAAAGAATAAATGATTTGTGATAGATAAAGAGATGTTTGTTGGTTTTTTTAGTAGAATTGAAGTATAAAAGTGATGCTACATGTGGTGCTACATAAAAATAGCCAAAAATGAAGCTAAAAAATTCAATAAAAACAATGCGCTCGTAGCTCAGCTGGATAGAGCACTAGACTACGAATCTAGGGGTCAGGGGTTCGAATCCTCTCGAGCGCACCAAAAACGTCCGTGAACCATGGTTAAGTGTCTGAATTCCTTGAATTAATTTTTAGGAGCTCGGAGGCTGTAGACAAGGATGTATACAAAATCACCACATTATTTATATCAAAGAAATGGTATTTATTACTTCACAAAACAGGTGCCATCAGACTTAAAAACAAAATTTAATAAAAATAGAGTTGTAATTTCTCTAAGAACATCGTCAAAACAAAAAGCTATAGAATCTGCTAGTAAATTAACTGATCGTCTTGAAACTTATTGGAACACACTAAGATTAGAATTGTTCCACACCAAAGAATTAAAGCTCAGTTTTCTTGATAACCAAAAATCAAAAACAGAAACAGTAAAACTAAGTAAAGCATTAGACACTTACATCAAGTTAAAAGGTAATGGTAAAGGTGAGCTTTTTCATCGAACTGCTTTAAGAAATATATCTTATACAATAGAATGCTTTGGTGACGTAGATATCACCTCCTTAAAGTCTATTGATGCTGCAAGGTACAGAGATTTCTTATTTAAAAAAGGATTATCCACTTCTTCTGTTAGACGTATATTTTCGTCTATCAACGCAGTGATCAACATCACTGTAAATGAATTTGGTATTAATATGAAAAATCCATTTTCAGGAACATTCATTCCAGACGACAACAAGAAAAAGATTAGACTCCCAATTCCAATTAAAAATATAAGAAATATTCAAACTGAATGTAAAAACTTAAACGATGACAACAGGTGGTTAATTGCCTTGATTAGTGACACAGGCATGCGTTTATCAGAAGCAGTTGGTTTACTCACAAGTGATATAATATTAAGTACAGAAATACCTCATGTAAACATTATCAATCACCCATGGAGACGACTTAAGACCAAAGGGAGTAATAGAACTATTCCTCTTATAGGAGCCTCTCTATGGGCAGCAAAAAAAATCATAAGTGGAAACAATCAATTTGCTTTCCCAAGGTACACAAACGATGAAAAGTGCAATGCTAACTCAGCTAGTAATGGACTTAACAAATGGTTGAAGCCAAGAATACCAGATGATTGCGTAATTCATTCTTTTAGACATAGCTTAAGAGATAGACTTAGAGCAGTTCAATGTCCCTCTGATATTGTTGATGCGATTGGAGGTTGGTCAACAAAAACTGTAGGCCAATCTTATGGATCTGGATATACGCTAGAAGTTAAATATGATTGGATGAATAAGATTTAACTAAAGGTCAATGGTCCGTGAAACGTCATTCAAGGAATTCAGACACTTAACCATGGTTCACGGACGTTTTTGGTGCGCTCGAGATGAGGTGTGATGCCTAACCAGAGCAATGGTTTTATCTAAATTCCAACAATATCAATAGCTTAGCAAATACAGTGAGTCCGTCAATGATAAAAAGCTTGTCTACAACCTTGTCTACAGTAGACACATTCCTTGGTCTGGGGTTACTGCACCCTTTTCCTAATCAACAATGGTCAATGTTCAGGGGGCAGCCCTCCCACTGACAGTAGTCCATGGAACACGGACCAAGGTTCATTGATGGTTTGGCGGAAATGTTGTTAGGTAAATTTGTTTGTAACTTATATTCAATGACTTAAAGCAAGAAGCAATATCAAGGATGTTTAAAAAATGTAAACTATTCTTAGTAAAGCATTTATACCAAAAAATTGTCCTACTTTAGCAAAGTTTGTTTTCAAAATATTTAATTATAGTGGCTTAGTAGTGTCTGAGTTCAAAAGTGATCAAAATATATAAGTAGTATAATTAATGGTATTAGCGATAATTGACAACTTGTTAGTTAAATTAAAGGAAGTTACGTATCACATTGAGTCATATCGTACTACAGACATTTAATAATAGTTTAATAAAAGTGTAAATTAAATTTAATAATTACTCTTAATACTTGATTTTATTTTTTAATTATTTTTCAGGTGGAATCATGAATTTTGAAACTATAAAAGAGGCTTTCATAAAACATTATGAAGGTGACTTACAATCATTTATTGAGCTTTTTTCAGAAAACTTACACTGTGAGTCCATACATAAATCAAGTATGGGCAATAAAGTTAAGAACTACGATGAATTTGTAAGTATGGTTAAAGATGTGAAATGGGTAAGTCAACCTATAATTCAATGCGTATTAGAAACACCCAACACTGTTGTTAAGACAGTAGATGGATTTGATCCTAATTTTACATATCTTGAAATTGATCACATTCAAGATGGTAAAATAATCAAACATATTTATGGGAAAGTTCCAAAATAAATCATTGAATGATGAGATAATAAAAAATCCTTTTATAAAATCCAACAATGAAATTATTGAATTGCCAGTTTTGATTAGAAAGAAGAAAAATATGAAAACAAAAGTATCCATAATTAGATTCAAGCCTAAACCTGATTGTTTTGATGATTTTTTAGAAAATGTAAAAGAACGTTCGAAAGAAAGGGCATTGTCCACACCGCCTACTCATTTTTTAATGACTACTTCTGATGAAGTGATCGCAATTATTTTAAGAACAGAAAGTGAGTTATCTGATAGCTCCACCAGAGGTGTTAATTGGTTAGATACTCAAAGACATCTACTTTTAGAATATAACGAAGAAGATAGACACTCAATTCCCTTGACTGGAAATTTAGTCGAATACTAGTTTTGACAATTCTTAAAGATATCAAATTACTTGTCTACTAATATTCCCAGAAATTAATTTTTTGTTATTAAGTAAAAATTAGTAGGTCAGGAATTTAAAATTATTCCTGACCAAAAAACTGCATTGAATTTAATAATCTAATTATTAATTTCATAGAGACCAATTGTACCTGTCATTTCGAATGCTATAGCAAGTAAAGGCTTTCCAGTAGGACTATCACTTGACGAAATAAATTCCAATCCCTCTGGAGAATTATGATTTTCATTAGGCATTATGTAACTTACCATATGTGGGTCAGATGGAAGTGTGATGTCATATGCAAAGATAGCATTATTTCTCTCCATTCCTATAAATGCATATGTTCTTCCATCAATCTTTCCTATGGCAAGGGCCTCAGGCTCTGGACCTTTATCATCTGAACGGTCATCAATTTTAGAAGGGCCATTAGCATTGAACATTTCTGGAGAGCGCTTTGAAATTATATTTTCAAATGCGTTTCCACTATCAAAAACCAGAGTGCCATTTTCTTTCCAAATAGAAAATGACCTTCCACCATATGCATATATTATATCATGATCTCCATCGCCATCTGTATCACCAAGTGTTTTTGTCGTTTTCAAGCGTCCAAGGTTTTGTTTTTTTTGCAACTCATTAGCATTTGGAAACATAGTTTGATCAAGTTTTAATTTTCCAACGCGTGTTTCCTCAGAAAAACCGTCATAGTCTTTAGCGTCGCCTTCATTTGCAGTAACTAAATATGTGCTTCCTTTTGTCTCATAGGATACGATCGCATCTGGCTGATACATCATTAAAACTGGCCAACGTTTCATATTTATGCCACCGTCCTTATTGGACATATCATGGGATATTCTAGATACGTTTTTAAAGCCAAGTCCACTCACATTAATAACCTGTGCAGAGGCTATATCAATCGTAGCTATGGCATTGTTTTCTTGAAGAGTTGCATAAGCCTTTTTGCCGTCTGGAGCAAAAGTTATATATTCTGGTTCAACATCTTCTGCAAAACTTGAGCCTGGTTTAACAATTCTTGCACCTGCTGGGACTTTAATATTATTAAGTGTTATCTGCTTAACATTTGCATTTTGTACACCGTTAGACAGATCTATAAGCGTAAAACTACCTTCTGGATCAATTTTGTAATCATCTGATGGTTCACCTTCATTAGCAGTTAATAAATATCTACCATCAGGCGAGAATGCAATATTGTCAGGTAATGCTCCAGTTTTATATTCGGCTAATTTTTCTCCCTTATTGTTAAATATTTTAACGTTACCTGGAGTATCAGCTTTTTTTTCTTTTATTGACACTGCAATTAGATTTTTATGCACTGCTACAGCGGTGACATTACCACCGGATAAATCAAAGGGTGCCAATTTTTTTAAATTGAAAGGATCACTTATTGAAATCCTTTCTACAGTCCCAGTTTCAGAAGCTGTAACTAAAAGACTTTTAGATTGGGGATGAAAGCGTATCATTTCTGCATAACCTTCACCTTTACCAATTTGAAAAGATGATATTTGACTAATTTCCATAGCTTTTAGAGAAATAGAACTTACGAATAAAGCAACAGTCGACGTAACCAAACATTTTAACATCATATTATTTACCATATAAATCTCCTTTTTTCATATCAAACCCTATCTTTTTTGCAGAATTGTTATTACAATGTTGCAATTTTATGAATTTTTAAATTAGGTGGCTGGTAACCTTGCCCCATAATTTCGCCCCACAAAATATTTATAAAGAAGGGAATTACTGCACCCTTTTCCTAATTAACAACTGTGAATGATCAGGAGCCCCTCCCAATTGACCGTAGTCCATGGAATATTTATGTAGGTTAATCAATATCTCTTATCATCTCAGGCAAAATAAAGATCGAAGTTAAAAATTCATATAAATTTGAAAAGCTATTCCACATAAAATAGCCCCACCAAAACCAAATACAAGATAAGCAATAAATGTTGAGCGATTAACTAAAGACCAAACGGCTGTCATTGCAGGAATTGAACTTATTGCACCACCAACTAAGAATGCCATAGCACCTCCAGAACTTAATCCTTGTTCGATTAGTCCAGATACAATTGCAGGGGCTGCATATGAATTTAAATAAGCTGGCACCCCAGCAAACGCACCTATTATAATTGAAGACAAACCATCACCAGACAAAAAATTTCCAATAACTTGTGCTGAAAGGTATTGAACCATTAATGCCTCAATTAGATAAGCCAGAGATAACCATTTCAATAAAAATAATCCGTTTGATCTAAATTCTTCTTTGAAGATATTTATTCTTAAAGCATTATTCCAAAATTTTAATTCAAGTTTTTGATTAAAAGGGTCTTTAGTAACACAACAAGACCCACATCCAGATCCATTTAGCTGTTTTAGTGGATTAGAGAACATTCCAAATTTTGATAAAATATAAATACCAAAACCACCAATTAATCCAATTGCCATAGCTGATACTGTTTTCGCAATTGCATAATCCCAACTTAATGCACTTGCAGTGATTAATAATGCTGGAGGATCAATTAATGGGGATGACAACCAGAAAGCCATTACAGCTGAAAGTGGGACACCCAAAGCAAGCATACTTGCTATAAATGGGATAACTTCACATGAACAGAAGGGAGCAAGTCCGCCAACAAGAGTTGCAATAAAAATAGTTTTTACTTCTTTACCTTTAAATGCTTTTGATACTAAACTTTCAGCACCACTTGCTTTTAAATAGGCTACCAAACTAACTGCAAATAATATAAAAGGGATAGTCCCCATCAAAGCTTTCGATGCAAAAGTAATAATTGAGCTAAAATCATCTGGAATAAAGATAAATACCAATAATGGTAATAACAAAACTATAGTCCAAACTGATTTAAAATTAAAATTTTCTATGTTTATATATTTTAAAATTAGAGCTTTCATAATTTTCTTTTATTTAAACAATATACTTTTAAAAGGTAATCTGCCAATTATTTAGCAATGGTTAAGTTGTGTAAAGTTTAAAGTAGATCTACCATTTTTCTTGGTGAACAAGATATATTATTTTTATTTCTATCAAAGCTTCTTTTCAATTACTGACGTAAGTTCGATATGGCCTAAATCAACTATAGGGTCCAGCCATTCATGAACACCCTCAGCAGTATCAGTTTCTATAAGCATAAAAATTGCATGTTCGAGTGAGTTACCAACATTGAATTAATTGTTACTCCATACTCATTTGCTTTACGAAGACGATTTTTAAAAATCTCACTTGTTTCTTTATTATTTTTAAAACAACTCTCTGCACTATGCGTATATTTAAGATGAAAAAGCATATAAACTCCTTTCTTAAGCATAATATACTTAACAAATATTAAAAAAATATTACGTTCTTTATTTTAAAGCTGTTTTAGTTACTAGATAATTTTTTATTAAGTTGAAAACAAATTTTATCAAAGCGTTTCATTAATTTCATATCTTTATATGGTAAATTGTTTACAACTTCTTGACCCCATTTTATATAATCAATTATTTCTTTTTTACTCCAAGATATAGGCGGGTCATGAAATAAATTCTCTAAATTAGATATTTTATCCGCAAGTTTAATTAAGGAGGCGTCAACTGACATAATTTTAGCCGCCATTATTTGATTTGACCTTCTTTCGGCTTCAGAACAGAAGGGTTTATCTGTCATTTCTTCAACTAGTTCAACAACATCGTGTCCAAATAAATCTTTAATTTCTTTTCTTGTTGCTTTGCGATCTTCAACAACATCGTGAAGGTAAGATGCTATAATGATCGAATCATTTTTTTTTGTTGATGAAATTTTTACAAGTGCTACAACCTCTTTAATATGTTCAAAATAAGGAATACCTTTATTTCCTTTTCTTACTTGACCATAGTGGCGTTCCTCTGCAAATGAATATGCTATTTTTATTAAGTTCTTTTTCACTAATTTTAACCTAAGATTTTAATTTAGTCTTATCAAAGATAAGCTTACTTTTGAACTTTTGATAAAATTTTAATTGATTGTAAATTTTTATAAAGATTTAATTGTAATGAAGATAGGATGTCAGATGAAGTAATACGTAAGTTTTTAATTTCAATCAATAAATAGATAAATTATAATCTTGTCCCAAAAAATTTTTAAAGTGGGGGAGGTTACTGCACCCTTTTCCTAATCAACATTAATCAATGGTCAGGGGATGGCTGCCCATTGACCGTGGTCCATTGATCACTGACCAGGGTTCATTGATGGGTTGGTGCAATTAGTGTTTGGTAAATTTGTTTGAAATTAAAGGTAAACGTTTCTAAATAAAATGGTTAATATTTAAGCTGATTATACATGCAAATACAATAAATCTTGATTGTAACTTCAATTTATTATTGTGATTATTTAGTTATTATCCATTTTAGTCAAAGTATACATCTCATGTTCTAGTCCAAGTTTAGGCGCTATTTCTGGTATTCTTTCTGACATTATCTTTTCCATTTTTTCTGGGTCAGTTATCGTTGCCTTTATCATTGCAGTATTTTCGTCAACTTTTCCAACTATGTCATCTTTCATAAATTGTTTTCTTAGTTCTAAATCTCCATCATATACAGATTTCCATTCGTTATAACTACAAGTAAATTTTGCTACAAAAAAAACTTCCATTATCTTACTCCTTTAATATTTATTTAGTATGTTTATTATTTAAATTTTTTTAATACAGTAAATGTCTCACCTTATTGAGTGATAAATCATACCACCAGGACTAATAACTTTTCCATAATCGTGAAGTATATTACCAAAGTGTTCGAAATAATCATTCTTCATAGCATTTTCTATATGACGTTGAACACTTTCTAATGAAGTAAATCTCTCATTTATTGTGAAAACTATATTTCCAGTTTCACCCTTTGAGGGATCAGTTGGATCAACAAATTCAGGTGCTTTAGTGAAATAAGAATTTAAAAGGTGCTCCTGACCATCGTTATTTTCTGAATAAAACTCTTCCATCCAGGATGCGTGTTTTTTAAAAATACTTTCAACTTCTTCTGCACTTTCTTTCGGAACCACATATCCTAAATTAATACATCTTATTTCTTCTGACATTTAAGCTACTCCTTTTTTATTATGAGTTAACGTTATTCTTATTTAAAATAATAGTTTTTTGTTAAGATTTCATTACAATGATAGATTTTTGTGCATATTAAATTATTATGACTGTAGTCCATGAAGCATGGATAAGTGTATAATGATAAGTTGATGGAGTTGAAGTTTTATAGTTTTATTTAAATTTTATACTTTTGTTTAAATAACTTTTTCTGTTTTGAGTTAAAAATAAAAATTTTCAAAAAACAAAGATTTTTATTTGAATGGTATATGTATTATTTATCTTAAGGAGGAGTCAATGTGTCAATGCATATACCATTCAGTATACAAGATCATAATTTGTCTATATTAAATTTTTATTTCAAAAATGTTAAATTTTTATAAACACTTAAATTCAGTCAATATAAGGCTAGAGTATAATTAGAAATTTTAAGTCTTTTGATTGGCAAGTCATCTTTAATGGATATTATTAAATAAAATTAATCCATGAATTACGACCCATAAAATTAATGTTAACATTACAGCAGCTGATCCATAATCTTTAGCTCTTTTAGATAAACCATGATAATCATATGATATTCTGTCAATTGCAGCTTCTATACTAGAATTTAATAATTCTATGATCAAGACAAGGGAAGTTGTGAAAATCATTAGCACGATTTCAATAGTACTAACTTCGGCAATCAATATTATAGATAATGAAATTATTGATAAAAACATTTCTTGTCTAAAAGCACTTTCTTCTCTCAAAGCAAAATTTAAACCTGACAACGAGTTTTTAGCCGCATGATATGCTCTTGTAATCCCAGTATTACCCTTATGAGGATTGTCTTCAATATTATACGTAGTGTCTTTTTTTCTTATGCTTACCAGATAAGACTCAAAGGTTTTACTTGTTGATACCCATGAAAATGTTTTAGCGTATTCTCTTGGGACTTTTCTTGGTATTAGCAAAGCCTTCTTACATGCTTCTTTTAGGTTAGAATCAAGAATACCTGCATTTGAGTTACCAATAACATCTAAAGGACCACTTATAGGGAAAGCCGCAACAGGCAAACCACATGCCATAGCCTCTAATAATACCAAGCCAAATGTGTCAGTTTTGCTTGGAAAAACAAATATATCCGCCTTGTTATAGTAGTATTCCAACTCTTCTTTACTCTTAGCGCCATGGAAAATAACCTTAGGGTATTTTTTTTTTAATTCTCTTAATGCAGGGCCGTCTCCTACAACCCATTTTTCATATGGCAGATCTATTTTTAAAAACTCTTCTAAATTTTTTTCTACAGATACTCTTCCTACATTTAACATAATAGGTTTTTGATTTTTTTTTCTGCCTCTTTTGGGCTTAAAAATCTCTAAATCTACACCTCTTGACCATATTTTAGGGTTGCTAATTTTGTGTTTTATTAAATCTTTTTTGACTTCTTCTGTAGGAACCATTACAAGATCAGAGCTATTATGAAACCATCTTAAGAATGAATAAGTAATTTTAAGTGGAAGTTTTGTCCTTGCATGAACATACTCTGGAAATCTCGTATGATAGGCTGATGTAAAAGCTAAACCATTTCTATTAGCATATCCACGCGCGGAAAGACCTAAAGGACCTTCAGTAGCAATATGTAAACGATCTGGATTAAATTCTCTGATCATAGATGAAACTCTAGCACCAGGGAAAAGAGATAATTTTATTTCAGGATAAGTTGGACATGGTATTGTTAAAAAACCCTCTGGTGTAATTAACTTTACCTCATGACCAAATTTCTTTAATTGCTTAGATGTCTCATCTAAAGTTCTTACTACCCCATTGACTTGAGGATACCAAGCGTCTGTTACAATTAAAATTTTCATGCTATTTTTTTAACTTTAGTTAGATCGTTTTGATATAAATGATCATGACTCAATTCAGCCCAATTAATAATTTCCAGTTCTCCATTTTGGTGTTCAACTAAAGCTGAAATAGATTCAACCCAATCACCATCATTTGCGTAAATTTTATTATTGATTGTTTTCAATTCAGGTTTATGTATATGACCACATACCACACCATCACATCCTCTTCTAGACGCCTCTTTTACCATAAGAGTTTCAAATGCATTTATAAAAGAAACTGCTTTTTTAACTTTTAATTTTAAATACTTGGATAGTGACCAATACGGTAATTTAAAAAAACGTCTTATTTTGTTAAACCACCTATTTAGCCATAATAGAAAAGTATATGCTGAGTCTCCTAAATATGCTAGCCATCTGGCATGTTGCATTACTTCGTCAAAAAGATCACCATGAACTATCCATAATTTTTCTTTCTTTGCAGTTATATGAAAAGCCTCATTTTTTATCTTAATATCACCAAATGCAATACCTAAAAAAGTTCTTGCCCCTTCATCGTGATTGCCTGGAATAAATGTAATTTTTGTGCCTTTTCTAGCTTTTCTTAAAATTTTTTGGATAACATCATTATGTGATTGAGGCCAATACCACTTTTTCATTAAACGCCACCCATCTATAATATCACCAACTAAATATAGATATTTACTTTCATTATATTTTAAAAATTCAAGAAGATGTTCAGCTTGTGCACCAGTTGAACCTAAATGAATGTCAGAAATCCAAATAGCTCTATAATTTTTATTTTGATACTTATCCATATCTAAATAGAATTTTTTAGAATTAATTTAAAATCCTTATACATAGGTTTTATTACAGATTTATTTCTAAAAAATTAAATAAATAAAATTAAGCTTATAATAATTTTCATACATATAAATATACTTTTATTGATTACAAAAATATTAAATTTTTATAAACACTTAAATTCAGTCAATATAAGGCTAGAGTGTAATTAGAAATTTTAAGTCTTTTTAAAATATTTTTCTTTAAATTTTAAAGCAACTGAAACTAGTAATATTAGTATTGGTACTTCGACAAGTGGACCAACGACAGTTGCGAAAGCCTCTTTTGATGCAAGTCCAAAAGTAGCTATTGAAACTGCAATAGCTAATTCAAAATTATTTGAAGCAGCTGTGAATGATAAAGAAGTAGCTTTTGGATAATCTATACTCGTAAATTTACTCATACCAAAACTAATAAAAAACATAATTAGAAAATATATAATAAGAGGAATTGCTATTAAGATAACATCATAAGGAAGCTTAAAAATTTCATTTCCTTTTAGAGTAAACATAATAATTATTGTAAACAAAAGCGCAAATAGTGTAATGGGACTTATTCTAGGTATAAATTTTTTTTCATACCATTCCTCTCCAAATTTCTTGACTAATAATGATCTTGTAACAAAACCAGCTAAAAATGGAATACCTAGATAAATTATAACTATTTTGGCTACGTATAATATTGAAATATCAAAAATCTGTCCACTAAACCCAAAAAATTCAGGCAAAAATTTTAAAAAAAACCATGCATAAGGTGCGAAGAAAATAATTTGAAAGATTGAATTAAAGGCAACTAACCCTGCTACATATTCTGAACTCCCCCTAGCCAAATCATTCCAAACAAGAACCATCGCTATGCATCTTGCTAAACCAATTAATATAACACCAGTCATGTATTCAGGCTTATCAGAGAGAAAAGTAACAGCTAAAAAAAACATTAATACAGGACCAATTATCCAATTTTGGAATAAAGACAAAGCTAAGACTTTCTTATCTTTAAATACTTCAATTATTTTTTCATATTTCACTTTTGCCAAAGGTGGGTACATCATTAAGATAAGACCTATTGCAATAGGAATATTCGTATTACTATAGGTTATTGAATCAAGAAATTTAGGCATATTACTAAAAATATTACCTAAAGCTAAGCCTATAATCATTGCAAGAAATATCCAAAAAGTAAGATATCTATCTAAAAATGAAAGATTTAATTTTTTGTGTTTAAGATTCATGTTTTTTAAGCAACTTCCTGACCATTTACCCATACTTTTCTAATGATTGGCAAATCATCTTTAATGCTTAATCTTACCAAATCTGCTTTTAAACCTTCTTTGATTAGACCTCTGTCATTCAAGCCAGTTGCTTTACAAGGGTTTGTAGTTACAGCAGAGATACTTTTAGGTAAATTATTTGACCTTATACCCCACATTATAGCTGCCATTAATAATGATGACGGAACATAATCAGAACTTAAAATATCAAGAAGGTCTTCATCAATAAGTGATTGAGCTGAAACATTACCCGAATGAGACCCTCCTCTTACTAAATTTGGAGCTCCCATTATTATTTTCATATTACTACTATGACACTTTGTTGCTGCTTCAAGAGTTGTTGGAAATTCAGCTAAATTTATACCTTGTGAACAACTCTCTTCTACATCGGAAATTGTAGTATCATCATGACTAGCTAATACTGCATTAATTTTTTTACTAAATTTTATTGTTTCACTTTTATGTTTTTTACCAAACATTTTTTGTAAATCTTTTAAATGCAAAAAGTGTTGTTCAATCTGTGGTTCTGAAAGACCAAATTTTCCTGATAAATAAAGTTTGAACTGTGAAATATCACGAAACTGTCTTTGGCCAGGTGTGTGATCCATTAGGCTTACTATTTTTACCTTATCTTGAGTATTAAACTCTTCTAATTCTTGAATTAAATTTTCTGAACATATTTCAGCTCTTAGATGGATAAAATGGTCAATCTTAAACGATTTTTCTTTTGATAATTTATTAATAGAAGTAGCTGTTTCTCTTGCATATTTGTCATATCTATGTACACCATCTTTGTTTATAGATCCTACTCTTAAAGCATCGAACACTGTTGTAATTCCCACAGATGCTAATTCACCATCATGAGCTATAAGAGCATTATTTATAGGCCAATTAACTCCAGGTCTAGGTTTCATATGTCTTTCTAAGTTGTCTGTGTGTAATTCTACTAAACCTGGGATTAAATAATCTTCATTGCAATCAATAGATCTGGGTATAGAGCTTTTTCCTTTGTTGATACTTTTAATTAGCCCATCTTTTAATTGGACATTTCCCAAAAAGACTTCGTCATGAGTTACAATATTAATATTATTTAAGATTACGTCAGACAAAATAAACACCTCTAATCTACAAATACAAATCTAATATTACAGTTTTTTTAAATGTAAAAAAAATTTAATTAAATTGAAATAAAACTACTATAAATAAAGCTTATGGAAAAAAATTATAAAAGATATGCAATATATTACGCACCTATAGAAAATCCGGAGCTTGATCTGTTCGGAAAATGTTGGCTTGGTTGGGATCCTTACAAAGGTGAAGAAACAACAAAGTCAGATCTTTCAAAATTACCTAGTTTCAAAAAATTTTCTGGCTTAGTTCTTACACCAAAACAATATGGATTTCATGGCACTATAAAAGCTCCATTTAGATTAAAAAATAAATATACGTATAATGATCTTGAAAATAAAGTTTGTGAAATATCAAAACAAATACAAAGTTTTCATTTAGATAAATTAGTTATTAAAAAATTAGGTAATTTCATAGCATTAACTCCATCTAAAAACCTCAAAGTAAATAACGTATCTAATAAATTTGTAGAAGGATTAGATTTTTTAAGAGATGATCTTTCTGAAGATGAAATTAAAAAAAGACATCCTCATAAATTGTCTTTTAACCAAAAAAAAATGCTCTTCAAATGGGGTTATCCTTATGTATTTAATGAATTCAAATTTCATTTAACTCTTACAGGTAAACTTAGAATTGAAGAAATAGACAATGTTTATAAATATCTTCAAACAATTTTAAAGAATGTAAATTTAAGAAAAATACACTTTAAAAGTATTTGTATTTTTGGACAAAAGACTGATGAAAAATTTTATTTTATTAAAAAAATTAATTTTACCCATTCAAAGCATTAATTAAATTATCAACTCCCGATTCTAAATCAGAGTCATTTTCGACATAAATTGTATCAGAAGGCAAATTTTCTATTTTTCTATTAAGTCTTTTATTGATTTCATCTTTGTTTTCTCTGTTTCTTATAAGAAGTCGATTTTCAATATTTTTTTTTGATGCAACAATACAAATAATTTTTGCGTTAGGATATTTTTTTTTTATTTCCTTCAAAGCATGTCTTGAACCATTAAAAATTACATTTGTACCTTTTTTTAAGAATTCATCTATTTTTTTTGGGATACCGTAAGATAAGGAATGAGCATCCCAAGTTATCGTAAAAAAGCTATCTTTAACCTTTTTTTGGAAATCTTTATCGGATATTGATACGTGGTCTTCATTATTGTCATCGGGAGTTCTTGTAATATACCTTTTGACAAAATAAAAATTTTTAAATTTATCTCTTATTTCGTTTAATAAAGTATCTTTACCAACACCAGAAGCACCTACAATCACAAATAAATTACCATTAAGTTTGTTCATCTGATTACAAAATCTCTATAAATTTTCTAAATTAACTTCCCTGGTAGCAACTTTGTTTCTAGCTATTTCATCATGGAATATTCCAATTATTGCTGAGCCATTTAGTTTAGCTTTTTCTATCAAATGCAATACAATATTTTTATTATTGTGGTCCAAACTTGCAGTTGGTTCATCTAAAAGTAGGTATGGGTAATTATGAATAAAACCTCTTGCAATATTTACTCTTTGTTGTTCACCTCCAGAGAAAGTTAAAGGAGATAAGTTCCATAAATTTTTAGGAATTTTTAGGATTTCTAAAATTTCTTGTCCTTTTTTTAATGCTATTTTCTTTTCACATCCAATATCAAGTAAAGGTTCTATTACAACTTCTATTGTTGGCACTCTAGGAACAACTCTTAAGAATTGACTAACATAGCCTAGCTTATTTTTTCTTAATTTCAAAATATCTCTTGCACTTGATTTTCTAACGTTTACATCTGCGATAAGAACATCACCTTTGCTTATAACATAACTTCCATATATCAATTTTAGTAAAGTAGATTTACCTGTTCCAGAGTTTCCTGTAAGAGCAACAACTTCCCCTTTATCCACTTTGAAGTTTATATTTTTAAAAACATTTATGTTTGTATTATTTTGATTATAAAGTTCGAAAGATTTATTTAAATTTTTTATTTGTATCATGCTACACCTGAAGTACTGAACTTACTAATAATTGTGAATATTTATGTTGTGGATCATCTAAAACCTGATCACACAAACCAGCTTCTATTACATTTCCATTTTGCATTACAATGATACGATCAGCTAATAGTCTTACAACTGCAAGATCATGTGTAACTATTATTGCTGCAATGCCAAGTTCTCTTACAAGGTTTCTCAATAAATCTAAAATTTTTGCTTGAACAGATACGTCCAAACCCCCAGTAGGTTCGTCCATAAAAATAAGTCTTGGTTTAGTTACTAGGTTTCTTGCAATTTGAAGCCTTTGTTGCATTCCTCCAGAAAAAGTACTTGGCTTATCGTCAATTCTACTAACATCAATTTCAACTTTTTCTAACCAACTTGAAGCAATCTCGCGAATTTCTCCATAATTTCTATGACCTATTGCCATTAATCTTTCCCCAATATTTCCTCCTGCACTTATATTCATTCTGAGACCATCACGAGGATTTTGATGCACAAATGCTAGATCAGATCTTTGAATTAAACGAAGTTTTGGTTCATCGATTTTAGTGAAATTGAGGATTGTTTTTGATTTATCGTTTAAAAGAATATCTCCTTCATCAACTTTTAAATTTCCATATATACAGTTTAATAATGTAGATTTTCCAGAGCCGGATTCGCCAACAATTCCAAGGACCTCACCAGAATTAATATCTAAAGATACATTTTTACACCCTACATTTTGGCCATAGTATTTGGAAATATTTGAAGCTTTAAATAAGAAATCTTGCATCATTATTGATCTTCTTCTTTTGAATTTAATTGTGTTTGTTCTTTGCAATAATCCGTGTCTGAACATATGTATGATCTTTTACCATCATCAGAGACTATAATTTCATCTAAATAACTATCACTGGATCCACATATTGAGCATTTGAAATTGGCTTTCATAGCTTCAAAAGGATAGTCTTCAAAATCAAGACTTTTAACATTTGTGTAAGGTGGGATAGCATAAATCCTTTGTTCTCTTCCTGCACCAAAAAGTTGAATAGCTGGATTATTATTCATTTTGGGATTATCAAATTTTGGAATAGGAGAAGGATCTGTAACATAATTACCGTTTGTTTTTACTGGATATGCATATGCTGTCTCAATATGACCGTGTTTTGCAATATCTTCATAAAGTTTCACAAACATTAATCCGTATTCAGAAAGAGCATGCATTTTTCTTGTTTCTGTCTCTCTAGGTTCTAAAAATCTGAGAGGTTCTGGAATTGGAACCTGATATACTAATATTTGTTGCTCTTTTAATTTTGTCTCTGGAATTCTATGTCTAGTCTGTATAAGAGATGCATCGGAGGTTTTTTCAGTTACAGCTACATTTGCAGTTTTTTGAAAAAATTTTCGAATTGATACAGCATTTGTAGTGTCATCTGCACCTTGATCTATCACTTTTAAGACATCTTTAGGTATTAAACATGCAGATGTTACCTGAATCCCACCAGTCCCCCAACCATATGGCATTGGCATTTCTCTTGAGGAAAAAGGAACTTGATATCCAGGAATGCATAAAGCTTTTAATAGCGCTCTCCTAATCATTCTTTTTGTATTTTCATCTAAATAAGCAAAATTATAAATTTGAATATCTATATTTTTATCTTTACTCATATCATTCATTTTATAACCTTTTTACATTTCGTTTAGCATCAGCCCTAATTTTTCTAATAAGTTCAAGTTCAGATTGAAAGTCAACATAATGTGGCAATTTTATATGCTCTAGAAACCCAGTTGCTTGAATATTGTCACAATGTGAAATTACAAACTCCTCATCTTGTGCTGGTGCACCAGAATAGTCTTCACCTAGTTCCTTCCATCTTAATGCTCTATCAATTAAGGCCATAGCTAGAGCTTTTCTTTCCGTTTGTCCAAATACAAGACCATAGCCTCTTGTAAATTGTGGAGGTTCAATTTTTGATCCTTGAAATTGATTGACCGTTTCACATTCAGTTAAGATAATTTCTGCAACATTAATATCAAAACCTAATTCAGGTATATTAAGTTCAATTTCAACTATACCTATTCTAAGCTCTCCTACAAATGCATGATTTCTTGCATATCCTCTCTGAGTAGAATATGCAAGACCTAGCAAAAAACCTTCATCACCTCTTGATAATGCTTGTAATCTAGCTGCACGTGATGTTGGAAAGCTAATAGGCTCTCGAGTAATATCAATAGGATCAAGATTATTGTCTTTTTCTTTTTGCATTAAATCTTCTTGATTTAAAAAGCTCAAAACATGAGGTACTTTTTTATTTTCAAATTGTTGTGTTGGGCTTAAGGGAGTTTCATTTTCAGCTAGTAATTTAAAATCTAAAAGTCTATGGGTATAATCAAAAGTAGGACCTAGTTTTTGACCACCTGGGATGTCTTTAAATGTTGCTGAGATGCGTCTAAGACATAGCATATTAGCTGTATCAATAGGTTTGCTATAACTAAATCTTTTAAGAGTAGTTCTGTAGGCTCTCAACAAAAAAATCGCTTCAATCAAATCACCTCTGGATTGTTTTATAGCTAATGCTGCCAAATCTTTATCATAAAGAGATCCTTCAGACATTACTCTATCTACTCCAAGTGTAAGCTGTTCTGTAATTTGGTTTAGAGAAACATTTGGAACAGAAGGATCGCCTCTTCTTATCTCTGACATCCAAGAGTGTGCATTATCAATTGCTTTCTCTCCACCTTTAACTGCTACATACATTTAATACTCCGAATTTGTGACGCTAATTTTTGTTGAACGAGGAATAGATAAAATGTCTAAATCATTTGTAAAATAGAAATCTAAACCTAGAGGATAAAGATGACTATTATTAATAAATAGTTCTGGATTAGGTAATTCAATTTGCAGTTTATCTTTTATACCCGGCCCATTAATATTACATTTTATTTTCTTATAATTTGACTCTTCTATTATTAAAGTTGCAGATCGTTCTGGATACTCAGGCACTCCAGTTTTGAATTCATCCAAAGGTAGTAAAGATTCCCAATCTCCAACTGCAAAATCAGCATTTTGTTTGTCAGAAACAATAGCTCCAGTATTAAAAATTAACCAATCTTTAACTTCGTCTGTACTAAAATCTTTAGAGAGGTAAACATTACTTTCATTATCACATAATGTAATCAATATTGTAGCGGCAGCATTTGACAAAATATTTGGTTTTTTAAGTTTAGTGATTTGAAAGTGTCTACCTGGATAAGAGGTAGCATTAACTAAAGATCTAAAAGAAATAGAACTATTTATAGATTCTTCTGAAAAATGATAATTATTTTCCATCAATCACTCTCTCCTCTTACAAGAGTAAAAAAATCAACCTTAGTAGCTTCAGCTTTTGAAAGAATTTTATCTCTTTTATCTTTTTTAATTTTCTCTAAAGGAATTATAATATTTTCATTAACTTCCTTGGACATTTTAGTCTGTAAAAGGGCATCACATACAGCGCTTATTTCAGCTTTTCTTTTACTTCTTCCTTGAACATAACTATGACCAATTGTACCACAATCTAATTTTACGGAGCATCTAGTTATTGTGACCTCGCCAATATTAAATTTATCACCAGTAACACCCATTTTCCCTTGGGCCATTATGCTACCAATCTCAGGTTGTCTTAGCCATTCATAAGAAATTTTTATTTTTTTTTGATCCCAAAGATTTAGCAAATCATTCTGATCAGATATTGCTAACAAACTCATCCAAGATTTTCTTTTTTCAATCATTATAAATATGTCTTTACTATACAACTATACAACTTTTAATTAAATATAGTTATGTTATATTAATTGCACAACATTATTTTTGTTAAAGTTTTGTTACATAAATTTTATGTCTATTTATTATCAAATATATGAATCTTTAAAAAAAGATCTCAGTAATAACTTATATAAACCAGGTGAGAAGTTACCTTCTGAAAAGGTTCTCTCAAAAAGATTTGGGGTAAATCGACATACAATAAGAAGATCTTTGCAACTTTTAAAAAATGAAGGAATTTTATTTTCTAAAAGAGGGTCTGGTATAATTGTCCATGATAATAGATTTAAATATAAGATTGGAAAAAGAGTAAGATTTTCTCAAAATATTTTAAACGAAAACTATGTTCCCGAAACAACTATACTTAGGTCAGAAATTAGAAAAGCTTCAAAAATAGAGGCAAAAAATTTAGAAATAAATTCAAAACATGAAATTCTTTTAATCGAAACAATAGGAAAGATTAACAACGTTCCATCAATTAAAACTAAGAGAGTAATATCTAATAAAAGATTTCCTGATTTTTTTGATATATTTCAAAAACAATTATCAATAACAAAAACACTTAAAATATTAGGCGTAAATGATTTTTTTAGAAAAAATACTCTTGTGACTGCAGAACAGGCTGACAGTATTCAAGCTAATTTACTTCATTGTAAGATAAATAGCCCTCTCCTTAAAACAACATACATTAACCAAGATCTAAATCTCATTCCAATAGAGTATAGTCAAACATGGTTTGTAGGGGAGCGAATTCAATTAGCATTAGAAAATTAAATATTTTAATATTTGTAATAAAAATTTCATAAAAACAAGCTAATTAAAACTAATGAACAATTTTAAATCAGTTAATACCTCAGGGTACATTTTACACGGAGCAAAAATTTTACATAACTGTCAAATGCAGTCAGGGACTTTGACAATTGAAGATGACTTTATCTCATCAATTGAAGCTAACAAAAAATTAGAAAATTTGAAAAAAAGTTATCCAGTTGTAGATTTGACAGGTTTTTGGGTATTACCTGGAATAATAGATTTGCATGGAGATGGCTTTGAAAGACAATTGTTTCCTAGACCAGGTGTAAGTTTTGATATAAGTGAATCGCTAAAAATTGTTGATAAAGAGCTATCTATAAATGGAATTACAATGGCTTACTTAGCATGCAGTTTTAGTTGGGAAGGAAAAGTGAGAAGCCCAGAGTATGCTAAAACATTTCTAGAAAATTTAAATAAATACAAACAATCTATGATTACGAATATTGATATTCAGATAAGATATGAGACACACCTAGTAGAAAAAGTTCAAGAGCTTATTAATTTAATAAAAAAATATAATCTTAACTATGTTGTGTTCAATAATCATATTCCAGATGCTCTAGATAAAATTAAAAATAAACCATTCGCATTTTCTGTATGGGCTAATAAAATGTCTCTTAAGAATAGTGAACTTGAAAATATAGTTCGTTATCGAGTATCAAAAGAAAAGCAAGTAAGTCATAGTTTGAAAATATTAAGCGATTTTCTAATTTCAAAAAATATTAATTTTGGTTCACATGATGATGAAAACATTAAAGATAGGAAATGGTTTAGAAGTTTTGGTGCAAAAATTTGTGAATTTCCAACAACGATTTTAGCTGCTAAAGAAGCATTCTCAAACAACGAATGTGTAATAATGGGTGCACCTAACCTAGTTAGAGGTGGATCGCATAATGGGAATGTATCTACACTAGAACTATTAAGATTAGGATACTGTAATATCCTTGTATCAGATTATTATTACCCCTCACTATTACAGTCAATTTGGTATTTATTGGATCATAAAATTTGTTCTATTGAAAATGCATGGGCATTAATATCAGAAAATCCTGCTAAGGCATTAAATATCGATAAAAGAGGAACTATCAAAGTTAATAACTATGCAGATTTGGTTGTAATTAACCCGAAAACAAGAGAGATAGAAGCGACTATTTGCAACGGAGAGATTGCCAACGTTTCTAAAAACGCTGCTGACAGGTTTATTAAATCATCTAATTCAGTATCTTAATCTATTTATATTTTTCTATAAAATCTTCAATACTTAGATTTCTAAAATCATCTAAGGCAGATCCTAATTCTTTATGAGACCAGTTCCACCATTGAATGCCAGATAACTGTATTGCAACTTTTTCTGAAAACCTTCGTCTTATTGTCTTAGCAGGATTTCCTGCTACGATAGTATAATCTTCTACATTTTTTGTTACTACTGAACCTGCACCTACAATAGCACCATCTCCTATTACGATTTCTGGTTTGATTATGGCACCGTGACCTATCCAAGTGTCATGACCAATAATAGTTTTTCTTGAAAATCTTTTTTTAAAGAATTGTTCATCTATTTTTTTTTCATCCCAATAATCATTAGATCTATATAAAAAATGATGAAGGCTTGCTTTTTCCATTGGGTGATCTGTAGGGCCTATTCTGACAAAGCTTGCAATGTTTGAAAATTTTTTTATTTCAGTATTAGCAATATCGCAGTACCTAGTGCAATATGAATAATCACCAAAATTTGAATTTAAAATAATTGAACCACAACCAACTTCAGTATATTTACCAAATTTTGAACCATTTATCTCACAATCTGCATGGATAATTGCTTTTTTTTCTAATAATTTAACCATCACTAATCTAAGTCTAATTCATTGAACCAATATGGATTTGTCCACGCATATTTGCCAAATTGGTTAGAAATTGTAATTCTGAAAAAAGGTGAATCAAAATTTTCAAGATCAAGTTCTGCGTTCGTTAAATTATAACCATGCGAAGATATATTAGTGTGACCAGCACCTGAAACCATAATATTATTAGAAGAAGAAAATTTAAGTTTTAACAAACGTTTTTCAAGCTTTACTTCATAAATAACTACTCCAGTTGATGAATAGTAATCACCTTTGATTAAAGATTTTAAAATTTTTTTTTCATTTAAATCTTTAGTTTTAACAAAAACCCAACCTCCATAAGCATCTTCTTCTAAAGAGTGTGAGTCGTCAGTTGAGGTAAGCAAAGTTTTAACGTTTTCATTCAATAAAAAATCAGCAATATAGATTCCACTGCCTCTATTACATTTTACTGTTGATGCATGATTATATATCTCCACACTATGACAATCTTTTAACATAATCGCTTCATCAAAAGTTAAACTGTACCATTCAGGGTGAGCTATTGAAATAAAGGCACCATCTCCTTTAGCTCTTTTAATTAAATCTTGAATATTTTCTTCATCGTTGGAAGGTTTAAAATCTTTGCTCAAACCATTTGCAACAAGATGCCACAAATTTTCTTTGTCATATTTTTTTCCTCTTGTGTGAAGCTCTGCACTATTAATTGCTATAAAATTATGAGTGTTGTATTTAGATGCATCTGTAACAGTTTCAGCACAAAATCGATTGTCAATCCATAGATGATCTGAAATACAAGTAAAGTCGTAACCTCTTTTTTTATAGGCGTCTATAACTTCACTAACACTAAATTTACCATCTGAATTCGAGCTGTGCCCATGCAAGTTCCCTTTATAAAAAGAACCACTTTTGCTAAATGGACGTAACATCATATTTAAAAAAACTCACTATCTCAAGATCATAGAAATTTTACCAAAATTTCCACCAAGGTTTTTTTTCATTATCAATTGAACCATCTTTAGTAAGTGCTTTAGTCGTATCAGACATCTTCACGCCTTTTATTGCCCCTGTTCCTTGCTGGCCGAATTTAATAGATGCTGCATCTTGAGCTTTTTTATAAGCTGAAGTTAACAATTTTTTTGCTTCATCTATTTTTTTTTCTGAACATAATTCAAGACCATTCATCATCATTTTCTCAACTTCAGAGGCAGTATTTTTATCAATTCTTGGGAGTTCAAGCCTTATTCTTGCCCTTAATACTAAAACATCTGTTTCATCACATTTTTCAGTTAATTTTTTAAATATTTCCTCGGTATTAACAAGTTTTCCAGCTTCTTGCTTTTCTGCTACATTGCTTAATTCTTTAAGTTCTTTATTTTCTGCATAAGCAAGATTTGATATTAAGAAAAACGAAATAGTTAATAATATTTTATACATAATTACTCCTTTATTTTTTTTCTTCTATTCCAATTAAAAACCTTCTTAACCGTGATGATAGAGTATCAATTAACATTACTGCTATAAGAACAAGTAATGCCATATACCCAACATTTTCAAAGTCATTACCCGTCATAAGAGCACCAAGGAAATGTAATCCTATACCCCCAGCGCCCATGGCGCCAATAATTACAGCTGCTCGAGTATTTGATTCCAAATAATAAAGACTTTGTGAGATAAAAATTGGTAAGATCTGCGGTATAATACCAAATCTATGTTGTAAAGTTTTGTTAGCACCTGTTGATTGAATGCCTTCTTTTTCCTTTTTGTCAGTATTCTCTATAGCCTCAGACATTAACTTTCCTAAGGTTCCAGTGTCAGTAAATGCGATTGCAAATATTCCCGTAAACAATCCAGGACCAAAAGCTCTTAGAAAAATTAGACTCCAAATCAACATATCTATTCCTCTAAGAAGATCGAATATTCTTCTTAAAAAAAACCTTAATGATGCAAATGGAGTTACGTTGTATGCTGCCATGAATGCCAAAGGTAGTCCAAATATTGAAGCTATGAATGTCCCTAAAATAGCCATTAATAATGTTTCAACCATAGCGAATAAGACTGTATTATGATGCCATATTTCATTTTCTAAAAATTCATTAATGACAAGATTAAAATTAGATTTTAGTGGATCAACTCTTTGATCGCTAAACATCAGTGAAATACCATCCAGAAAACCTTTGCCAGAAAGCGGACTATCAAAGTCAAACCAAAAATATTTCCAGCCTAATTCATATCTGTGAACTTCAACTTTAGATCCATAAACTTGTAATCTTTCATAAAGAGAGGGTCTAACTTCAACCTTGTTTTCTGTCGCTCTCATCCAATTTGGCAAAAGGTCTTCTTTACCTTGATAGCCTTCAACATAAGGTTTACCATTGGAGTTAATTTTAAAAATAAAATTTTCTTTAACATCAGGCCAGTCTTTCATTTCAACACGATTTGAAAAAAATATAAACTTTCCACCATTATCAAAATTAACAACAGTAGATTTAGACGTAGTATTTCTTGATAACCACTCAGGATCTTTTTTATACACATGCCTATAACCGCCTTCAAAACGAACATCAATTTTTTCTGGATTTTTCCATTTCATTGTTATGTGGTCTTTATGAGCATAGGTGTCTAAAATAAACATAGCTGCTCTATCGGAATTCCATTTTTTTGCAATATTAGCTAAGTCGAAATGAAGAAAAGTTGCTACAATATATAATGAAAAAACGACACCTGCAATAATGAGACTTTTAACGTGCTTTTTATGATTAGCATTTACTTTCAAATAAATTTCAGATGATATTACATCACTAGTCATTTGTTATCTCCAATTAATTTTGTTCTTAAATAGGAAGAGATATAGTCTAGAGAAATAATTGTAATAACTAGAAGAGCCATAATAGCTAATATTTCATCACCATATCTCCATTGGATAACTGTTGACAAAGCTTCTCCAATTCCACCAGCACCAACGAAACCTAAAATTGTAGATGCTCTCACATTAATTTCTAATCTCAACAGTGAATAAGATATAAATAGTGGCAATACTTGGGGTAACACAGCAAATCTTATACGTAGAAACCAGGAAGAACCACAAGATTCAAGACCTTCTATTGGTTTGAAATCTACATTTTCAATAGCTTCAGAAAATAATTTCCCTAATGCTCCTGAGGTATGAATAACGATGGCTATAACTGCTGGGATTTCAGATTTACCCATCAAATAAAGAAATATCATTGCTATTACAATTTCAGGAAATGACCTTAATATGTCCATTGTTCTTCTACAAAATGACACAACATATTTATTTTTTATGAGATTTTTACTTGCGAATATACTCAAAAAAACCGCAAATATACTACCAAATAACGTTGAGAAAAACGCCATATTAATAGTAGAAATTAAATCAGGTAAATATTTTAATAAATAACTATACCATGTCCAACCTGATTCAAATGCCTCTTTAAAAAGGTCAACTGGATAATCAAAAAATTTTGAAATACCTCTCTCAAAACTTCCTGCATTGTTATTTTCTGCAATCGTTAAACCACCAGAAAATAAAAATATAATGAAACCAATACTTAATAAAGAGTAAATTAGTCGTTTAAAAGCTAAGGCTTTCAAATTTTTTTCTACATTTTGAAAATTATTAAAAACTTGATCTGACAATTTTAATTCCTGTAATTAAAGAGTTAAAGACGGCACGATCCGTCTTTAACTCATTGTATTATTTAGTTAAAATTAACCTTTTTTCTTCTTTGCTTCTAATTTAGCTTTTCTAGCTTTTACAATTACTTCGTAAAAGCTATGATCAACAGGCACCCAAGCTTTTACAATCCCATTCGCAACATCTTCGCTACATTTAGGATCATTTTTATGTATCCACTTTTTCATACCAACCATTACATCCCTTGCTTCTTTTGGTAATTTTTTTGGCATTACGATTGGACCGTTAGGAATTAATTTTGAAGACCATACTTGTACCAAGTCATCCATATTCAAAATACCTTTATCAACCATTTTTCTTAAATTTCCAGATGAATAACCTTCTTCCCATTTTCCAACACCTGATACCCAAGTTACACCAGCATCAACATCTCCATTAAGTACTGCTAACACATTATTTTCATGTCCTCCTGAAAACTGAGTTTTAGAAAAATATGTGTTAATATCAACATTATAGAGTTCAGGTAATTCTATAGATGGAATTAAATAGCCGGATGTAGAGTTTGGATCAGCGAAACCCAACTTCTTACCTTTTAAATCATCTAATGATTTTATTCCAGAGTCTTTTCTAGCTACCATTACTGAATAGTATCCAGTATCACCTGTTGGTTGCATTCTTGTTAAAACTGGAACAACAGCATCTGGATCTTGCAAGTAAATACCAGCATAACCAGATGAGCCAAACCATGCATAATCAAGATTTTCACCTAGCATAGCTTCCATTGTTCCTGCATAATCTTTAAATGTGAACATTTTTGCAGGTACGTTGTAGGCTTTTTCAATATAGTCTTTTAAACAACCATTTCTAGCAATAATATCCTGTGAAGCCTCGTCACCAAGAAAACCAATTCTAAATTCTGGCTGAAATTTACTTAGTTGCATTTGAGGACCGTCATATTTTTTATGGCCATCTGCAACTGCACTAGATACAACTAGTGCCATTGATAATGTCGTTATCATTTTTAATAGATTTTTTATCATTATTTTCTCCTTTTTTTCCCTAAATTTTCTTATGTTTATGCAGTTTTCAATTCTGCATGCCCTAAAGAAACTGATGTCATAGTGCCTTCAAAAGCTTCCTCAGCCTCTGCACCGTAAATTTCTCTTGCTTTTTTATTAGTAAGTTTTGATGGTAAATCATCAAAAACCACCCTTCCATTTTGCATTCCAATAATGCGATCGCAATACTGCTTTGCTGTATCCAAGGTATGAAGATTACAAATAACAGTAATTTTTTTCTCATCGTGAATTTTTCTAAGTGCCTCCATTACAAGCCTTGCATTTAAAGGGTCTAATGAGGCTATTGGTTCATCGGCAAGAATTAATTTAGGTTCTTGCATCATAGCTCTGCATATTGCAACCCTCTGTTGCTGGCCACCAGAGAGTGTTTCAGCTCTTTGTAGAGCTGTTTGTATCATGCCAAACTTATCTAATAAATTTAGTGCTGTATGTCTTTCTTTAGATGTAAAAAGTTTTAAACTAGCACGAATAGTGGACATTTCATTTAATTTGCCCAACATCACGTTCGTAAGCACATCTAATCTTGGAACGAGGTTAAATTGTTGAAATATCATGGCACAATTTTTTTGCCATACGAGTTTATCTTTTTTGTTCAAATTTAATATATTTTGATTTTGGAAAAGAATTTCACCTGAGCTAGCATCCGTCAGTCTATTTATAGTTCTAAGCAAAGTAGATTTGCCAGCACCAGACCTCCCTATAATAGCTATCATTTCAGGTTTATCTACATTTATTGACACTTCATTAACTGCTTTAACTTGGTCAAAAAATTTACACACATTATTAATTTGCAGCATACGATTCTCCATATTCTCTTGGATTCGTATACTGTTAATATTTCAAATTTGTTAAAA
>CACIWG010000021.1 GCA_902590245.1 uncultured SAR116 cluster alpha proteobacterium
AGTAGATAAATTTAGAGGTTTTAGGAAATTTTCAATACAATTTAAATCGATGTTTTTAATATCTGATAAATTTTCAAGAATAAAGTTTGAGTTTTTTTTCTTTTGATATACTTGAACAAAATTATCATTTGAATAATTCAAAATAGAAAGAATGTATTTATAATCCTTCGTTTCACATTTATAATTTAAATAATACGCAATGATAAATAGATTACTCAAACCAATGAATTTTGTGTTTAAACAATTATTAAATTTTAAAGCTTTAACATATGATATAATTCTCCTAACAGTTGTAAAACTACCAGGTCCACAACTATAAAATACATTGTTAAAGCATGCATTATTTGAAATAAAATTTGAAATTATTTTAAAAAATTTATCCTCATTATTATCATCAAAAACACTAAACTCCTTGACTTTGTCTAATTTTGAATTAACAACTAATGCTAGTGTTATTATTTCTGAATATCCAAAAATAATTAAGGAATTTTTATTAATTTTTTTCATGAGCAATTCTAAACTTAATTCTAATGTATTGTTAATATTTAATTTTATTTTTATTTATTTACTTACCCCAAATATATCTTTTTCTGAAGATAAATTTTTAAATAAAACTAACCATGCGAATATTTTGATGTATCATAGATTTGGTGAAAATAAATATCCAACAACTAATACGACAATTGAACAGTTTATTTCACATACGAATGAATTAGTTAAAGATAAATATCAAGTTATTAGACTTGATAAAGCTATTAAGGGGATAAAAGGAGACATTGTTTTAAAAGATAGATCAGTTTCTATTACTATTGATGACGCATATTTATCTGTTTATACTAAGGCCTGGCCAATTTTAAAAAAACTTAATCTGCCCTTTACATTGTTTATATCCACTGATGTTATTGATAACAATTTTTCAAATTATATGAATTGGAATCAAATTAGAGAATTAGTCGATAATGGCGTTTTGGTTGGTAGTCAAACAAAATCACATCCTCATTTACATAGATTAAATAGTAAACAAATATTAAATGAGATCGAATATTCTAATAATCGATTTATAAAAGAATTAGGATTTAAGCCCAAATTATTTGCCTATCCATATGGAGAGTATGATAACAAAACTCTAGAAATTGTTAAAGGATCTGGATTTGAAGCAGCTTTTGGTCAACATTCAGGAGTTGCGCACTTGTCATCAGGCATTTTTGAGTTACCAAGATTTGCTATGAATGAAAATTATGGCGACTTAGCAAGATTAAAACTTGCTATTAATGCACTACCTATGATTATTAAAGATATAAATCCTGAAAATAATTTTCTTAGAGTAAATCCTCCAGATTTTGGGTTTACTCTTAGTTCTGAAATTAAACCCATGAGAGCAGTAAGATGTTTTGCAAGTAATGGAATTATTACAGATACTAAGAGAATTGGAAAATTTAGGATAGAAGTTAGGTTAGAACAAAAGTTTACTAATGCTAGGGGAAGAATAAATTGTACAATGGCAGCTAAAGATGGAAGATGGAGATGGTTTGGAAAACAATTCGTAACGCGATAAAAAATAATTAATTTTCTAATTTAAAACTCAATGAGTTAAACTTTTCTAAATTATTTTTTTTAATCATTGAATTAATTTTTTTTACATATTTAAAACCAATTATTGCATATTTATCTAGATACCTTGCAAATTTATAACCTTCAAAATTCTGAGGTTTGTCAATGAGTTTTCTATAATTTCTTAATTTTGAGTATGCTGGATGTGTATTTAAATTTAAGATATAAGAGTCAACAGAATCTTGTAAGTTTTTGAAACTTTTTACAGCAAAACTTGGCTTATCAATTCCAGTTGGAGAAATACCCTTTTTTTTGTCCCATGTCCATTGGCCAAAGAGAGCATTTCCTTTTTGGGCAAACCTCGATCCTCCCCAACCACTTTCAACAATTGCCTGGGCTAACATCATAGAAATTGGAAAAACATTAACTCTGCTTAATAACAAATTTTGTAAAGTTTCAAATTTATCGTTATTCAGAGAATTTATATTGTTACAATTAACTATTTTGATTTTATATTTTAGACAATATTTTTTTAATTTCTTAGAATTCTTCTGTTTAAGAAACATGATTAAGTTTGATCGTTCAATAGAAACTTTTTCATTCCCATTTAATAATAGAGGAAGCATAATGCTAATAAAAATTTTTTTCTTATCAATTATTTCATATGTATTTAAATCACTTGGCAATTGTGTAAAATATACCCTGGAAATTCTTTGTTCAATTTTGACTTGATCAATAAAATTTTTAGCCCATGCAATAGCGATTTCTTTTCCAAAATAATCTTTAGATGGCATTTTTGAATTTTTAAATTTATTATCCAAATCTAAATGGTTAGGATTAATCCTTAAACCTAAGGTGGCTCTTGTCAAACGATCATTTTCAATTCTAATTAAATTTGGAGATTTAATATCCCAAAATCCGGGGCCAATCAAACCTAATATTGATAGAAGAAATGCTAAAAATGTTAATAAGGTTTTATTTTTAAATTTCACAGCTCTGCAGCTTTAACTTCTACAACCTCTGGTATATAATGTCTCAACATATTTTCAATTCCCATCTTCAAAGTAGCCGTACTTGATGGGCATCCAGCGCAAGCACCTTTCATTTGAAGTGTAACTACACCATCCTCGAAAGAACAGAAAGTGATATCACCCCCATCCATGGCAACTGCAGGCCTAACTCTTTGATCAATTAGTTCCTTAATTTGTTTAACAACTTCTGTATCTTCATCCACAGATACATTTGTATTACTTTGATTTTTTTCAAAAACTGCTTTGCCACTAGCATAATGATCCATAATTGATGTTAAAATTAATGGCTTTAGAATTTCCCATTTATTTTCATTATTTTTTGTGACAGAAACAAATTCGGTAGATAGAAATACCCTTTCAATACCATTAATAAGAAATATTAGATTTGCCAAATTTGAAGACTTAGCTGAGTCTTTATCCTTAAATTCAACTGTACCCTCTTCTAAAACCTGAGCATCAGGAATGAATTTTAAAGTATTTGGATTTGGTGTTTCTTCAGTTTGTATGAACATATTAAAAATATATATATTCAAAGTTGATTTTTCAATCTTTAAAATTAATGCCAATAATTTTTTTTATGTCAATTAATACTTCATTTGCTATTTCTTGAGCTTTTCTTGATCCAAGAATAAGTATTTTTATAATTTCGTCTTTATTATTCATCAAATACTTCATTTCTCTATTAATTGGACTTATTTCATTTATTATCAAATCTGATAAAGCTTCTTTAAATTGAGAAAAACCTTTCCCTGAAAATTGTTGAAGTGTTTCTTGCACACTTTTATTTGAGAAAGAAGCATATATATTAATCAAGTTAAGTGCTTCTGGTCTATTGTCTAGATCGTCAATATTGTCAGGAATTGGATATTGATCTGTTTTGGCTTTTTTAATTTTCAAATAAATTTGATCCTTATGATCCATCAAATTAATTCTTGAACCATCAGAAATGTCTGACTTACTCATTTTGCTTTTTCCATCTCTTAAACTCATTATTCGTTTTGCAGGCCCTAAAATAATAGGTTCTGGTAAATGAAAAAAATCTTTATCAAGAGACTTGTTAAATGTTGTATTAAAAGAACTTGCTATATCACGTGTTAACTCTAAATGTTGTTTTTGATCCTCACCAACTGGAACATGTGTTGCTTTGTATAATAATATGTCTGCTGCCATAAGCACTGGATAACCAAATAAACCAACAGTAGCATTATCTTTTTTTTTTCCTGCTTTTTCTTTAAATTGTGTCATTCTATTTAACCACCCTATTCTAGCAATACAATTGAAAATCCATGCTAATTCGGTATGTTGTGGTACATTTGATTGATTAAAAAGAATAGATTTTTTTGGGTCAATGCCAGAAGCAATTACTGCAGCAGCCACCTCCAATGTTGAGTTTTTAATATCAAGTAAATTATTTGGTGCTGTCATTGCGTGTAAATCTACAATTGAATAAATACAATCATCTTCTTCTTGTAATTTAATCCAGTTTTTTATTGCGCCTAAATAATTTCCAATATGTAGATTTCCTGTAGGTTGTATTCCTGAGAACACTCTTTTCGAAGGTTGTTTAGATTTTAACATAAGTTTTTATAATTTTAATTTTGAAAATAATTCATTTGGAATTAGTTTTGTAATATAAGTTATAAATATATAAAATAAAATACCTATGCTTGTAAAGATTGAAAGATAAATTATTCCAGAATTAAAATCTGTGACATTTTGAAACAAGTATAAAATAAAAATCATGAATAATGACAAAATTAATATTTTTATTAAATAAAATAAAATATTGTTTGTACTTTTATAAGTCTGCGAATTCTTCAATACAAAAATCAACTTTTTTTGTTTTAAAATATAAAATAAATAGATTATGAATGAAATAATTGTTGATATTGAAGTCGCTAAGGCAATGCCTCCATGTAATAAGTATTTCATTAAAATAATAGATAATGTGAAATTAATAATTAATTGAAAGATCGAAATATATAAGATTTTCTTCATTTTTCCAGTTGCTATAAAAACTGATTGAAAACATTTTATAATTATAACAAAGGGCAAACCAAGAGAATACATAGTTAAAGCTAATGCAACTGATTCACTTGATGATTTCTCGAAGCTACCTCTTTCGAACAAACTGCTGATTATAAACTCCGAAAAAAAGATCAATGTTACCATTGATGGTATTGCAAAATATAATGAAATTTTTATTGCTATAATTAATTGATCAGAAATTTTTTTATTGTTGTTAATTACATTGGGATGAGAAATTGAAGATAATAAAACAGTACCTAGAGAAACACCAATAATTCCTAAAGGTAATTGAATAATCCTGTCTGAATAATATAAAAAAGAAACCGCACCAAAACCAACAAACGTTGCAAGTATAGTATCCACTAAAATATTAATTTGAAACACACCACCTGAAAGTATTGCTGGAAAAAATCTTTTAAGAGTGTCAGAGATATTATTTTTAAATTTCCTAAAATTATTTTGCTTTAAATTAGATTTTTTAAAAAAAACTTTTGTAACCAAATCAAATTTTTTAACAAAATAATAAATAAAGCATAGTTGAATACAGCCAGAAATTGGCATTGCTATAGCAAGTGGTAAAGATTTGATTTTTAAGGCCTCATTTATATAAAAGCAGGAAATAATAATACCTAGGTTAAAAATAATCGGTGTAAAAGCATAATAAAAAAACCTACCAGATGCATTAAGCATTGCTCCAAAAAAGGCAGTAATAGAAATAAGTGGCAGAAAAATAATTGTAAATCTTGACAACATTACAATATCATTAAAGAAAATTTCGTAATTTATAATACCAGGTGCAATTATTTTAATAAAAAAAGGCATAAAAATTTCAAGAAGAATTACAAGAATTATTAAAAAAATAATCAGAAAGAAACAAATTATTGCAGAAAATTTTTGTGCATTTTCTGACTTATCCTGATGTAAAAGTTTAGTATATATTGGTAAAAATGAAGAGGTCATCGCACCTTCTGCTGTAATTCTTCTGAACAAATTTGGTAATTTAGATGCAATTAAAAAAATATCAGATGCTATTCCAGCTCCCAAAAAAAATGCTAAAAAAATGTCTCTTATAAAACCTGATATTCTACTCAAAATTGTTAGTAAGGCATTAACTCTGAAACCTTTAATAAAAAATTTTGTCATTTTTAATATTTTTCTTACTCATTATGTATTATTTAGCACTTCTAATAAATTAGTTCTAATTTGTTTAATTTTTATTTCATCAATAATTTTTTGACCAAACAAATCTTTGACATAGAAAATATCCGTAACTCTTGTTCCATACGTAGAAATAGAAGCATTATAAATCTGTAAATTTAACTTTGATATACTTTGAGTAATTTTAAATAGAACTCCAGGAGCATTTTTACAATTTACTTCTAAAATAGTAAAATTATCACTTGTATCATTATCTATATATACTCTAATAGGAGCCTTTATCTTTTTAATTTTTGAAGGTGATTCATCGAACCTCTTTTCTAACTCTATTTCAAAATTATAAACTCCTTCAAGACCTTCCTTTAGCCTTTTAAAAATTTTTTGCTGTATATTCTTTTCTAAAATTGCCTTATCCATTTTGTTATTTATTACAAAATAATCAATTGCAAAACCATCAGATCTTGTAATTATTTTAGCAGATATAATATTAACATTGCTAGATGATAATATGCCTGAAATTTTAGAAAATAATCCAAAGTTATCAGGAGCAATTACAATCAACTCTGATACGTTAGAGTTTAAATGATTATAGATCTCAAAATTAAATTTTAGTTTAGAATCTATCATTTTTTTGAATAATCTAGCTTGATTTAACATTTGTTTTAAATCATACATTTGCCAATAATTATCTGGAAAATTTGTTATGTAATTTTGAGCTTCTTTATTTTTTAAAATATTCAAATTTTGTATCTCAGTTAATAAATGATCAGATTTTTTTTCTTTTTTCAAAGGTAATTTTTTTTCTTCTTTAAAAGTTAAATTGGTCTTAACTTTATTATATAATTCTATAAGAAGACTTCCTTTCCAATCTGTCCAAACTTCAGGTCCAACAGCTTTTATATCGCATACAGTCAGAACAAAAAGTATGTTCAATTTTTCAATCGAATTAATTTTTTTTGCACTTTTTTCAATTATTTTTTTATCATTTAAATCATATCTAAATGCTGTTTCACTAAGATAAAGATGATTGAGCACACACCATGAAACAATTTCAGTATCATCATTATTCAAACCTAATCTAGGACATAAAATTTTTGCAATTTTAGAACCATTTAAAGAATGATCTCCTTTTAAACCTTTTGCTATATCATGAAGAAAGAGAGAAATAGTTAATAATTCAAATCTATCTATTTCAAATATTAGTTTATGTGCTAATTCGGATCCAAGATTTAAATGCTTATTTTTTAATTTATGCGCGTTACTAATAGCAAAAAAAGTATGTTCGTCAACTGTATAATGATGGTACATATCATGTTGAATTAAACCAATTATTTTCTTAAAATCAGGTATAAAATTTCCTAAAACATTTGTGTCATTCATTAGGCGTAAAATTGGTCTTGGATTTATATCACTAGAAATTATTTCTAAAAATAATTTATTATTTTTTTTTGAATTAACTTGTTTTTTTCTTATTACTTTACTGCAATCAGATAATAATCTTAATGTCTCAGGATGAATTTCTAAATTTTTGAAATGTGATATATGAAAAATTTCAATAATTAGTTCAGGTTTATTCAAAATATAAGATTTTTTCTCTATTGCTATTTTTTTTCTTTTAAAAATAAATGGCTTTTCTAGATTAATGCTATTTCGGAAAAAAAAATTAAATCTAATTGATCTTTTAAATTTATCTTCAATTACAGAAAAAAAAATTCTTGTTAAACTTCCAATATTTTTGGCAGCTATATAATATCTTTTCATGAATCTTTCTACTGGTCGTTGAAATTCTTTTTGTCTGAAACCAATAAGTTTAGATATTTCAATTTGTGATTCGATATCTAGATTGTCATTTTCTCTATTTGATAAAAAATGTAAATAACACCTAGTTGAAATTAAAAACTTATAAGAATTAGACAAGATATATATTTCCTTTTTTATAAAAACTCCACTTTCAAGCAAATGAAATATATTTTTTGAATTATAAGCAAATTTTGATATCCAAATTAGGGTTTGAATATCCCTAATTCCACCTTTACCCTCTTTAACGTTTGGTTCAATAACAAATCTTGATGAACCAAATTTTTTATGTCTTTGATCTGCTTCAATTAATTTATTTTTAATAAATTCAAAAGTATTATAATTTTTTGTGAAAGTTTGATAAGTTTGTTGAAAACTTTCAAATAATTCGTTGTTTCCAATTAATAATCTGTAATCTATTAAACTGGTCAAAAAAGTAATATCTTCCTTTGCATAATCAAATAATTGATTTAGTGTTCTAGTTGAGTGACCAACTGAAAAACCTAAATCCCATAAAAAATAAAGAATTTCCTGGATTAATGTTTCTGAAACATCTAATTTAATTTTATTTAATTTTTTATCCTTTACAATAAAAAGTAAATCAATATCAGATTTTGGGGCTAATTCCCCTCTACCATAACCTCCTAATGCCAAGATTAATACTTCATTAAAATTTTTATTCTCTTTAGTATCTTTAACATAGTTAAACAGATTTATTATTAAATTATCTATGAGAGTTGTATTTAAGCCCACATAATTAATTCCATTAGAGTCCTTTTCAAAGATTTGTTTTAAAAACTTTCTCTTGCTAGATAATTGAGAAGATAAATTTTTTATTATTCTAGATCGAGATAAATTTAATTGGATTTTATCAAATTCTATTTCTTTAAAAGTTTTTCGATCAAAATTTTGATTTACTTGCCTTAAAGGATCTAACCAATTGACCCATGAAAAATTTTTAAAATCAGAATAACTTAAATTTAACATTAATTTTTGATTTTTGATTTAGATAATTTTTGAATATCAAATAACGTTTCTAAAGCATTTAAAGGTGTCATTTTATTCAAATCTAAATTGTTAATATAACTTTCAAGTAAATTTTTATCATTTTCTTTATTTCTGCACTTTGAAATTTTTACATCTTTGGAGTATTTTTTTTGCTCAAAACTATTTAAGATTTCATTTGCTTTAAATATTAAATCTTTTGGTAATCCAGCTAATTTTGCTACCTCTAGACCATAAGACTTGTTTGCTTCCCCTTGTAAAATCTTATATAAAAATATTATTTCATTATTCCATTCTTTGATTTCCATTTTATAATTTTTAATTTGGCTTGACTGTTTGTTTAACGACGTCAATTCATGATAATGAGTTGCAAATAGAACCTTAGCTTTTAATTTCTCTAGCAAATACTCAAGAATAGCCCAAGCGATTGCTAATCCATCGTAAGTAGATGTTCCTCTCCCAACTTCATCAAAAATAATAAAGGATTTCTCGGTAGCTCTATTCAAGATTGAAGCTGTTTCCATCATCTCAACCATAAAGGTTGATTGTCCTTGACTAAGATTATCAGAGGCACCGACTCTTGAAAAAATTTTATCTACTAATCCTAACTCAGTTTTATCAGCTGGTACAAACAAACCGGTTTGTGCCAATATTATAATTATTGCATTTTGTCTTAAAAATGTTGATTTACCTGCCATATTAGGACCCGTAATTAACCAAATATTACCATCATTTAATTCACAATCATTTGGTATATAATCTGATGCCAATGATAATGTTTCTTCAACAACAGGATGTCTTCCATTTTTAATAATTAATTTACTGCCATCTACAATTATAGGAATATTATAATTATTAAATAATTTTTGATCTGCTGTCATATTAGCAATATCTAATTGGGCTATAAAATCTGACATTTGAAATATGTTATTCTTTTCTTCTAAGATCCGTTTTTTTAAAATTAAATAAAAATCTATTTCTAACTCATTAATTAATTTATTAGCGTGGCTGATCTTTATTTCTAAATCTAACAATTCCTTAGTAGTGTACCTAACTGTTTGAGCAGTTGTTTGCCTATGAATGAATTCATCAAACAAATTGATTTTATCTAGATGATTTGTTCTTATCTCTACATGATATCCTAATACTTTATTATATTTTATTTTTAGAGAGTTAATTTTAGTTAAATTTATATATTTCAATTGAAATTCAATGATTTTATCGCCAGAGTAATCTTGAATATCCTTAACTTTATCTAACTCTTTACTATAGCCTCTATTAATAAAATCATTATTTTTGTTTTCGTGTAAAACAGATTTTTTAATAGCTTTTAAAATTTCAAAAATAAGTTTTTCATTTATTTTTACTTTTTCTGCAAGGTCCTTAATAAATTTATCACAGTTTTTAAAATTATTAATATAAGATTTGATCTCAAATATTGTTTTTAAATTTTCTCCTAAAATTAACAATTCTTTAGGATTAATAGTGTTTAGAGAAATTCTTGATAAAGATCTTTCAAAGTCATTAATTTTGTTTAAATAATTTTTTATATTTTCTTTAAACATTTTGTTTAGATATAAAAATTCAGCAATTTTTTGCCTTCTTATTATTTCATTTTTATTGTTACAAGGTGCTAACAACCTTTCTTTAATGAGTCTTGATCCTGTTGCAGTTAATGTTTTATTAATTATTTTTAATAAGCTATAATTTTTTTCGCCATTGATTGTTTCTATAAGCTCTAGAGAAGACATTGTAGATTTGTCAATTTCTAAAAAAGGGATGTCTTTTTTGGTTTTAATATCTCTTAACTGAGGGATATCTTTTTTAAAAGTATGTCTTAAATAATATATTAAAACTCCACTAACAATTATTTGTGTTTTATCAATTTTTTCTTCTAAATTCTTGTCTTCAAAATGATCATTTAATCTTTTAAAATTCTCATTGTAAGTAAAATAGATGTTACTAATCTTTTTGATTTTTACATTTAAATATTCAAAACTACGGGCTTCTCTATCAGATACTAACAATTCTGAAATTGAAATCTTATTTAAAACATTCTCAATTTTATAGCTTAACTCTTTCTCTGTTTCGTATTTAAAAGTATTTGATATAAAAGATCCTGTAGATACATCAAGCCATGATATTGAAAAATTTAATTTATCTATAAAAATACAACCAAGAAAGTTATGTTGTTCACTCTCTAAATGATTTTCTTCGATCAATGTACCAGGTGTAATTATTCTTGTAATTTCTCTAGTTAAAGGTCCTTTTATACCTTTTAAAGACATTTCTTCTGGGGAACTTGTTTGCTCACAAATTGCAATCTCAAAACCTTTTTTTACTAATTTTGGAATATAATTATTTGCAGCATGAAATGGAATACCACACATTGGAATACTTTCATTTAATACTTTCCCCCTTTTGGTAAGGGTTATATTTAATTCTCTTGCAGTAATGATTGCATCATCAAAAAATAACTCATAAAAATCTCCCATTCTAAAAAAAAGTAAAGAACCCTCATTACTATTTTTTAGATTTGCATATTGTTGCATTGCAGGCGTTAACTTACTAATATCCTCAACGTCTTTTAATTTCACAACTACACCTATTCAAAACATGCTAAAAAACAATTTATTTATATGATTTTAAACTAAATCATATTAAGATTTTATTTTATTTTTTATATTAATTAAAGGAGATCTTTTATGTCAGGTGAAAATTTAAATCAAAAGAAGGATGCCTTAGATTATCATAAAAATGGAAAGCCTGGTAAACTAGAAATTATTCCTTCAACACAATTAAATAGCGCTCAAGATCTATCATTAGCATACTCTCCTGGTGTTGCTATACCTTGTTTAGAAATAGAAAAGAATCCTGAAACGGCATACGATTATACCACAAAAGGAAATTTAGTTGCTGTAATATCAAACGGTACTGCAGTTTTAGGACTTGGTAATATCGGAGCCTTGGCTTCCAAACCAGTAATGGAAGGTAAATCTGTTTTATTCAAAAAATTTGCTGATGTGGACTCAATTGATCTGGAAGTGAATACTGATGATATAGATAAATTTGTAGAAACTGTAGCAAATCTAGAACCTAGTTTTGGAGGTATAAATCTAGAAGATATAAAGGCCCCAGATTGTTTTATTATAGAAGAAAAACTAAAAGAAAAATTAAATATTCCAGTTTTCCATGATGATCAACATGGAACTGCAATAATAACAGCTGCAGGGATAATTAATGCATTAGATCTAACCAAAAGAAAAATACAAAATACCAAATTTGTTGTAAATGGTGCAGGTGCAGCCTCAATAGCATGTGTTGAACTAATTAAAGCAATGGGCGCTAAAAATGAAAATGTAATTTTAGTTGATAGACAAGGTGTAATTTTTCAAGGACGTGATTCAAACATGAATCAATGGAAATCCGGGCACACAGTTAAAACAAAAGCTCGTTCCCTTGCAGATGCATTAGTAGACGCAGATGCATTTTTAGGCTTATCAGTAGAGGGAGCTGTTAACAAAAAGATGGTTAAGTCAATGGCTAAAAATCCTATAATATTTGCGATGGCTAATCCAAATCCAGAAATTATGCCTGAAGAAATCAAAGAAGTAAGAGATGATGCGATAATTGCAACAGGAAGATCTGATTATCCTAATCAAGTAAATAATGTACTTGGTTTTCCTTATATTTTTAGAGGAGCTTTGGACGTGAGGGCTGTCAAAATTAATGAAGAAATGAAAATAGCTGCGGCAGAAGCTATAGCTAAATTAGCCAGAGAAGATGTTCCAGATGAAGTGAACAAAGCTTATAGCGGCCAAAACCTTCATTATGGAAAAGATTATATAATCCCTGCACCTTTTGACCCTAGGCTAATATCAAGAGTTTCTTTTGCAGTTGCAAAAGCTGCATTGCATTCTGGTGTAGCTCAAAAAAAAATAGAATCTTTCGAAGAATACAAAAGCCAATTGACAGGTAGAATTAATCCTGTTGCGGCAATTTTAGAACCAATTAAAAGAAGTATTACCAATAAAAAAAAGAAGGTTGTTTTTGCCGAAGGTGAATCTGAGAATGTAATTCGTGCAGCATTAACATTTTACAACTCAGGTTTTGGACTTCCAATATTAATTGGTAGAGAAACAATCATTAAAGAGAATATGAAAAAATTAAATCTAGAAGGAGTTGAAAATCTTAAAATTTTTAATGCAAGAATAAGCGACAAAAATGAACAATATATTAATAACTTATACTCACTTTTACATAGAAAGGGTCACCTACGGAGGGATTGTCAGAAATTGGTTAATCAAGACAGAAATGTGTTTGCTGCCTCAATGGTTGCTTCAAAAGATGCTGATGCTATGGTAACAGGATTCACGAGACCTTTTAATAGATGTTTTGATGATATTACAAAGGTAATTGATTCCTTAGAAAAAAATGATTGTTTATCAATGTCAATTGTTGTCTCTAAACAAAAAACAGTTTTTATTGGTGATGTAAACATTCATCAAACACCATCTGGTTCTGAATTAGCTAGCATAGCTATTGGTATTGCCAATAATGCAAAAAAATTAGGATATAATCCTAAAGTTGCGATTTTATCATACTCTAACTTTGGAAATCCCTCTGGTTCAAACACAGAAACAATTAATGAGTGTCTTAAAATATTAGAAGATAAAAAAGTTTCATTTGAGTTCGATGGTGAGATGACAGCTGAAGTTGCTCTTGATTATGATTTAATTAGAGAAAATTACCCTTTTTGTAAATTAACTGGTCCAGCAAATGTGCTAATCATGCCTGATCTCTACTCAGCAAACATTTCATTTAAACTTTTGCAAAAAATTGGAAATTCGTCTGTAATTGGACCAATTATGATTGGAGGAAATAATCCCTTTCAAATTGTACAAATGGGCTCTTCTGTTTCAGATATCGTTAATTCAGCATGTATTTCAACATATACTTCACTTTAAGTAATAAGCAACTTTGATAAACTCTCTACTGGCCTTGCACCGTATTGCTGTATTATATTTGAAGCGCTTTTAGTAGCAAGTTTTCCACAGTATTCTAATGTTAATTTTTTTGAAAATCCAAACAAAAATCCTGCGGCAAATAAGTCACCTGCTCCAGTTGTGTCCAAGACATCTAATCCATCTATAGGAGGGATAAATGTCGAATCATTTGCTTTAAATATATTTGCTCCTTTTGGGCCATTAGTGACTACAGCAATTTCCACTATAGAATTTATATTTTCTTGCGCTTGTCCATTTAGAAGAGCTTCTATTTCTTGGCTGTTTCCAAATAAAATATCAACAAAATTTTTAATTAATGACAAAAAATCTTTTCTATGTCTCTCAACACAAAAGCTATCTGATAAAGAAAGAGATATCAGAGATCCTTTTTTTCGAGCAATCTTACACAAATCTATCATTGATTTTTTGGTTTCATTTTTATCGAATAAGTAACCTTCAAGATATAAAATGCTATTATTTTTTAATATAGATTGATCGAAATTTTTTAAAGATAATGATACACTGGCATCTAAAAACGTACACATTGTTCTTTCACCATCTGGTGAAATTAAAACTAAACTTTTTGATGTGTTTTTATTTAAAAAATTATTTTCACAAGATAAAAAGTAAATCCCTAGATCATTTAGATCTTTTTTAAAACTTAAACCAAAATTATCTTTTGCTACAGAGCCAAAAAAAAGTGAATTCCCACCAAAAGATGAATATCCAACTGCTGTATTTGCAGCACTGCCACCAGATTTTATTTGATATTTGCTGAATTTTGAAATTAGTTTATCAAATTCTTTATTATTAACTAAGTACATTGAACCTTTATTTAAATTATTTGATTTTAAAAAAGAATCCTCTACTTTAACTAATATGTCTACAATAGCGTTTCCAACACATATTAAATCTGATGCTGTCATTAAATTAAAGTAGTGGACTATTTCTTATACTGCAACTAATAATCTAATAATGAAAAAATATTTATATTTTATTTTGTTATTTTCACTCTTTATTAGTGGATGTGCCAAGCACAATGCTATAGATTTTTCTTCAAGTGAAGCGTTCTTTTCTTCATTAAATAAAAAGGAAATAATAAAAAAAGAAAATAAAAAAATTACTATAGAAAAAAATAACTTAAGAAATAATATTAAAAAAACAAAAAAACAAATTGTTAAAAAATCTTTTTCATTAAATCTCTCATCATATGAAAGACAATTAAAAGAAAAGTTTGGTTTTGATGAGTTTACAATGTTAAAAATTTTTGATGAACCAAGCTTAAAAATAAAACATGGTAAAATTAAAAACTTTCAGTTTCATCTTAAGTTTTGTCATTTAGATCTATTTTTTTTAAATGAAGATGAAATTTATAAATTTAAACATTTTGCTATAAGACCCTCTGGTATGTCGTCAAGTTTAAATAAAAAAAAATGTGTTAAAGAACTAAATAGTAGATTTATTTTAATACGTGATCCAAGGTAAAAAATCCTGGATTTTGATTTAATGCCCATATTGCAGACCTAATTGCCCCTTTGGCAAAAATTGATCTGTCGTTAGCTATATGGTTAATCTCTAATCTTTCGTCACCATTAAAATATTTTATGGAATGTTCTCCAACGACGTTACCTCCACGAACTACTGAAAAACCAATTTCATCTTTTTTTCTTTTGCCAACTAAGCCTTCACGAGAAAATTGTTTTACCTCATCCAAATTTTTATCTCTTGCAGATGCTGCTGTAGAACCTAAAAGAAGTGCTGTACCTGATGGTGAGTCTATTTTTTTATTGTGATGAGCTTCATAAATTTCAATTTCCCAGTCAGGGCCTAAATTTCTGGTCGCATCACTTATAAGTTTTTTCATTATTGTTATTCCAATTGAAAAATTTGCTGAATATACTATTGGTATCTCATTTGAAAATGTTTTTATTACATCAAATTGTTCATTACTAAACCCTGTTGTGCCAATAACAATTGGAATCTTATAAGTAGCTGCTTTTTCGACATGCAAAATAGAAGCTTCAGGAACAGTAAAATCAATTATTACATCAGTGTCTTCAAATATAATCGAAGGATTATCAGTCAGAATTTTGTCTATAGGGTTAAGCCCTACTAATGTTCCTAAATCTAAACCTTTTTCTTTTTCATGTGGAAGACAGGAAGAGTTAGTCAATTGTAAGCTTTCATTTTCTATAATCTCTTTTATTAAGGTTTTACCCATTCTACCATTTCCACCAGGTATTGAGATTTTTACGGACATATATTTCCTTTAAAAAGTACTTCTATTAAACTTAGTCGTTTTTGGTATGTTTTTTTCAGATCCTAAAGTAATAAATTCTTTAATCAAATCTTGTTGTTTTTTTGATATATTGATTGGGGTTTCCAATATTATTTCTACATATTGGTCACCGTTGGACCCACCTCTTAAGGATGGCATCCCTTTACCTTTCATTCTAAGTCTTGTTCCTGTTTGAGTCCCAGAAGTTATTGAAAGTTTAGCTTTTTTTCCATCAATACATGGTACAAATATTTCGCAACCTACAATTGCATCTAATGTTGAGACTGGTACTTGGATAAAAATGTCTCTACCATCTCTTTCAAAAAATTTATGAGCCTTAACATCTATAAATATATATAAGTCACCCGGATCTGCACCTCTTTGCCCAGCTTCTCCTTCTCCTGCTAATCTTATTCTTGTTCCATTGTCAACTCCAGATGGAACATTAACTGATAATTTTTTGTTTTTATTTACTCTTCCTTGTCCTCTACATTTCGTACAAGGATTGCTAATAATTTCGCCTGCTCCAGAACATTTTGGACAAGTTCTTTCTATTGTAAAAAAACCCTGTTGAGCCCTAACCTTTCCATATCCACCACATTGATTACATGTTTCAGGTCTGGAACCTTTGCTAGCTCCAAAACCATTACATGCATCACATTGAGCCGGTAAGTTTAATGAAATTTCAACTTGATCACCTTTAAAAGCTTGTTCAAGTGATACAGAAAGATCATATCTAAGATCAGAACCAGAAGAAGGTCCTTGTTTACTTTGTTCCCTTCCCATTCCAAACATATCTTCAAAAATGTCGGAAAACCCACCTGAAAATCCGCCAAATCCCTGACCCTGTCCACCATTTGAGTTGGTGAATGCTGAGTGTCCAAATTGGTCATAGGCGGACCTTTTTTCCCTATCTTTTAAAACGTCGTAGGCTTCACTCACTTCTTTGAATTTATTTTCAGCAGAATTATCATTTGGATTTCTGTCAGGATGATATTTCATTGCGAGTTTTCTGTAAGCTGACTTTATTTCCGAGTCCGATGCACTTTTAGAAACATTTAGAATATCATAATAATCTTTAGACATTAGTTATTGCAGGACTAAGAAGCGTTTTTCTTATCGTCTTCAGGTTTTATCTCTTCAAAGTCAGCATCAACAACATCTTCATTTTTTTTCTGGTCTTTTTTAGTTTCTTCACTTGAGTCCGTAGCACTGTTCTCTGCAGCATTTTCATTATTTTTATAAGCAACTTCACCTAATTTCATTAATGCATTAGATAAATCAGAAGTCTTTGTTTTAATTTCTTCAGGATTGTCACTTTCTAATGCTGACTTCAATTCTGTAACAGAGTTTTCTACATCATTTTTCATTTTTTCATCAGCTTTTTCACCTAGATCAGCTAAAGTTTTTTCCGCACTATGAATTAAAGATTCAGCTTGATTTCTTGCTTCCACAGCTTCCTTTTTTAATTTATCTTGCTCAGAGTTATCCTCACCTTCTTTAACCATTCTTTCAATTTCAGATTCATCTAACCCACCTGAAGCTTGAATGGTTATATTATGAACCTTTCCGGTAGCTTTGTCTTGTGCACTTACGTTAACTATTCCGTTAGCATCAATATCAAAAGTTACCTCAATTTGAGGCACTCCTCTAGGTGCTGGAGCAATTCCCTCTAGATTGAATTCTCCAAGAAGTTTATTATCAACTGCCATTTGTCTTTCACCTTGAGAGACTTTAATTGTTACCGCAGATTGATTATCATCAGCAGTAGAAAAAGTTTGAGATTTTTTTGTAGGAATAGTTGTATTTCTTTCAATTAATTTTGTAAATACACCGCCCAAGGTTTCAATTCCAAGGGAAAGGGGTGTTACGTCTAATAGTAATACATCTTTAACATCACCCGTTAAAACGCCACCTTGAATTGCAGCCCCTGAAGCTACAACTTCATCAGGGTTAACACCTCTATGAGGTTCGGCTTTAAAAAAATCAGTTACTGTTTTGACAATTTTAGGCATTCTTGTCATCCCACCTACTAAAATTACTTCATCTATATCACCAGCATTTACACCTGCATCTTTAAGGGCCTCTTTACAAGGTTTTATGCTTTGAGTAATTAGGTCATCCACTAAGTTTTCTAATTGAGATCTTGTTAATTTTATATTTAAATGCTTCGGACCAGATGCGTCTGCAGTGATAAATGGTAAGTTGACTTCAGTTTGAGCAGAACTTGAAAGTTCAATTTTTGCTTTTTCAGCAGCCTCTTTCATTCTCTGGAGAGCTAATTTATCTGTTCGTAGATCGATTCCTGCATCTTTTTTAAATTCATCTGCTAAGTGATCTATTATTCTCTGATCAAAATCTTCGCCTCCAAGAAAAGTGTCGCCATTTGTAGATTTGACTTCAAAAACACCATCTCCAACCTCTAAGATAGACACATCAAAAGTTCCACCGCCTAAATCATAGACAGCAATAGTGCCACTTTCTTTTTTATCCAAGCCATAAGCAAGTGCTGCAGCAGTTGGTTCATTTATAATTCTTAGAACTTCTAATCCCGCTATTTTACCCGCATCTTTTGTGGCTTGTCTTTGAGCATCATTAAAGTAAGCTGGCACTGTTATAACAGCTTTATCGACAGTTTCACCCAAATAAGCTTCAGCGTCTTCTTTTAATTTACGAAGTATAAAACTTGAAATTTCTGAAGGAGCATATTCTTGACCTTTTACATCTACCCAGGCATCACCATTTTTTGCGGACACAATTTTGTAAGGAACTAATTTTGAAAATTTTTTTGACGCTTCACCATCAAATCTTCTACCTATGAGTCTTTTAATTGCAAAAAGTGTATTTTCAGGGTTTGTTACGGCTTGCCTTTTGGCTGACTGTCCAACTAATTTTTCATCCTCGGTAAACGCTACCATTGATGGAGTAGTTCTAGCACCTTCACTATTTTCAATAATTTTTGGATTTTTTCCATCCATTACCGAAACACATGAATTGGTAGTACCTAAATCTATACCAATGACTTTAGACATAAATGCTCTCCCCTTAATATTGTATGCTATAAAATTAAACAGCTAATTTGATATATGGGTTAAGTAACTGAATATACAAGATTAAAATATAAATTATTCATCTTTTTTTTCTTTTTTTTCTTTTTCAACTATTTCACCTTTTGATACACCTACCATTGCGGGCCTAATAAGCCGATCATGCAGAACATAACCAGGTTGAACTACCTCAATAATTAAACCTTCTTTATGATCAGAGGATGGTGCTTCAAACATTGCTTGATGAAAATTATAATCAAATTTTTCATGAAGTGGTTCTATTTTTTTAATATGATTTTTTTCTAACAAGGATTTCATTTCTTTTAATACTATTTCAATGCCATCAATCAAATTTCTGACGCCTATTTCAGACTGATTTTCAGATGTAGATGATTTAACAGCACGTTCCATATTGTCAACAACGTTAAGAAAATCCCTTAATAAACTGATATGGCCATATTTTTTTACCTGTTCAATTTCTTTTGCAGTTCTCTTACGGAGATTCTCATTCTCCGCCAGTGATCGTAATAATTGATCTTTTAAATCTTTAATTTCATCTTGAGAATCACTTTCATCATTATCTAAATCTTCTTCATTATTTGATCTATCCTTCTCATCAATAGAATTACTTACATTACTTTGACTATCATCATTATTAAGAGAAGTAGTATTTTCATCTTCCTCTTGGTTATTAGCGTTCTCATTTTTATCAATGTTTTTTTTCTGATTCATATTTATATATCACCTCTTGCTTAATGATATTTATTTAGTAATGTTGTATAAATATTCAACAAAAAATTTTATATAAAAATTATCAAATGGATTTAAAACGAGTATCTAGAAAAAGAACTGAGTTAAGGGAAATTTATTTTGAAAATAAATTTTCTCCATATGCCGAGGGATCTTGTTTAGTTAAATTTGGAAATACTCATGTTATATGTACAGCCTCTATTGAGGAGAGAGTTCCAATGTGGCTTAAAGGAAAACAAAAAGGATGGATCACGGCTGAATACGGAATGATACCTAGAGCAACACATTCTAGAGTTGATCGTGATGTTTCCAAAGGAAAAATCTCAGGGAGAAGTCAAGAAATTCAAAGATTAATTGGCAGGTCTCTAAGATCTGCAATCGATCTAAACAATTTAGGGGAAAGACAAATAAAGATTGATTGTGATGTAATTCAAGCTGATGGGGGCACTCGGACTGCATCAATTTCAGGTTCTTGGATAGCCTTACATGATGCGGTTAAATACCTAATGTCTCAAGGAAAATTAACGCAAAACCCTATTAAGAATCAAATTGCTGCTATTTCATGTGGAATTATTAATGAAGAGATATTAATAGACTTAGATTATAATGAAGACTCAAACGCTACTGTTGATGGAAACTTTGTACTTACAGACAATAAAGAAATCATTGAAATTCAATCAAGTTCTGAACAAAAACCAATATCAAAATCAAATTTTTTAAAAATGTATGAATTAGTTGAAGATAATATTGAGATAATTTTTAAAAAGCAAAGAGACATCCTATCTTAATGAGAAAATTTATTGATAATAAAATAGTTATAGCCTCAAATAATGATGGGAAAATCCTAGAACTTAATGAAATATTAAAAGTGTTTAGTATTCAAATCTTATCAAATAAAAATTTTAATATTCCTGAACCTATTGAAGATGGAAACTCCTTTAAGGAGAATGCTTACATAAAAGCTTTAAATACTGCGTCAAAGACTAAATTAGTCTCTTTATCTGATGACAGTGGTATAAGTTTTAAAGCATTAGATGGAAGGCCAGGTATACATTCAGCAAGATATGCTGGAAAAAATAAAGACTTTACTTTGGCAATGAAAAAATTAAATGATGAGCTTAAAAATAAAGATAATAAATCTTGTAAATTTATATGTGCATTAAGTTTATGTTGGCCAGATGGTTTTAACATCACAGTTCAAGGAGAAATATATGGTGAATTCACATGGCCGCCAAGTGGTACAAATGGATTTGGATATGATGCAATATTTTATTATCCTAAATTAAAAAAAACATTTGGTGAATTAGATTCATCCGTTAAACATAACATAAGCCATAGAAATTTAGCTTTTAAAAAACTTAAAACTGAAATAAAAAAAATTATTCATGAGTAAATTAGGTATTTACATTCATTGGCCTTATTGTATTTCAAAATGTCCCTACTGTGATTTTAATTCTCATAAATTAAAAATTTATGATCCAAATGAATGGCTTTCAGCCTATAAAAATCAAATCAAATATTTTAAAGAATATTTAACATCTCAAAACTTTAAAAATATTAAATTGAGTTCAATTTTTTTTGGTGGGGGAACCCCCTCCTTAATGCAACCAAAATTAGTCGAACAAATTTTATTATTTATAAATAGAATTTTTGATTTTGATAAAAATATCGAAATAACATTAGAATCAAATCCAACAAATTTAGAATTAAAAAAAATTAATGATTTTAAATCAGCTGGTGTTAATAGAATTTCTCTTGGAGTACAAGGATTAAATGATAACGATTTAAAATTTTTAGGACGTCTACATAATATATCAGATACATTAAACATTATAGATATTATGCAAAAACAAATAAGCAATATATCCGTAGATTTAATCTATGCTCTATCTTGTCAAAATTTAGAAACATGGAACAATGAATTACAAGCTTTTTTAAGAAGGTTTTCTATTAAACATTTGTCTGCATATCAATTAACGATAGAAAAAGGAACAAAGTTTAACGATTTATATAATAAAGGAAAGTTAAAGACAGTTTCTGATAGTTTATATAAAAGATTTTACTTTAGCACAAAAAATATCTTACAAGAATACAATTTTGATCAGTATGAAATTTCAAATTTTTCAAAACCACGTTTTTTATCTATTCACAATACGATTTACTGGAAATCAGATAATTGGGTTGGAATTGGTCCTGGTGCAATTAGTAGAATTTGGAGTAAAGAAAAAGAAAGAATAGAATTTGAAAATTTTAAAAAACCCGAAACTTGGTTAAAAAATTGTTTAAATGAAAAAATTAATCTTAGAAAAATTTCAAAAATTGATTTTAAAATTGCAGAACAGGAAATTCTCATGATGGGATTGAGACTTAATAAAGGTGTGGATTTAAACAAAATTAGGAATAAAAATTTTTTACTTAATGGTAAAGTATTACAATTACAAGAACAGGGTATTATTAAAATAAACAAAAATAATTTAAGGATTGATGAAAATTATTTTAACATTCATGACTATATCGTTAGAAAAATCATTGACAACTATTAATCTTCCTAATTGAGCCATCTTTACCTATTTTGTAAATATTTATTGGTCTTAACACATTTCCATTAATATTAAATATAAATTTATTGTCCAAAATTGAGAATTTATTTTTTCCTTTCTCAATTTGATCTGTAAAATTTTCTTCTTGAGATGCAACCCAAATACTTATTTTCGAGATGTAATATCCTAATCTTGTTAAGTGATCAGTTTTAGGTTGTAACCATACTGTTTTCCATAACTCATTAAATTCATTGATCTTTGTTTCAGATACAAGAGGAAATTTTGCATGAATAAGGGAATGTTCATTTAATAATGTTTTATCATTTAATACTGAGGTAGCAAATAACTCTGTTTTCAATAAGTCAACATCATAGAATGTTAAAATAGGAGCTATCCCTAAAATAAAATTTCTATTTCCAATCAAAATTATTGAGTCATATTCATTGTTGGATATCAAATCTTTATTATTAGTTTTGTCGTAATTCAGAAAATGGCTTATAATTTTTTTAAGATTTTCTTTATCTTTGAAAGTTTGATCATTTATAAAAATTTTATCTTTTATTAACTCTATCATTTCAGAATTTTCAACTATGTTATAAATTTTGCGACCATAATCGTTATCTACGCTAATAAAACCAATTTTTTCTTTTTTACATTGAATTACATATTCTATTATTTTGTTAATTTGATCAAATGGTGAAAAACCTAATGCCCAAATCCCCTTTTCAGATAAAGAACTGTCATTAGTAAAACTAAATACTGGGATCTTAAAGTCATTTAATACTGGTGTTATTTTAATTAAATTTTCTCTTAATAAGGGTCCCACAACTATTTTTGGATTTAACTTTTCTATAACTAATTTAATATCATTAGAATTAAAATCATTTCCCGTATTAAAATATACAAATTTTATGTTATTAATTTTGCTTTGAATTACTGCTAAATCTATAGCTTTTCTAATTTTTTGTCCAATTGATCTATATTTATTTGAAAAAGGTAATAAAACTAAAATATTAATATCTCCATCAGTTTTACTATTCTTAGCAGAGGAATTATAAAAGTTTTTAAAATTGAATTTTATTTTATGGTTGGTTTTTTTAATCTTTAAATGTTCCATTCCAGTTGATGGGGCCTTCGATAACATTTTAAATGTTGCTTGAAGAGCTTTTTGTGCGTAGTCAATCTTATTCTCAAGTTCTTTATTTTGAATTCCCTCAAGATACCTCTCTTTTCTAAATTCAAAAACAACACTTTGTTTAGGTTTATTAGTCACATATAAATTTTCAAGTTTTTCTTTATTTATTTTATTTTTGTTTGGTCTAAATTCATTGCTTTTAATTTGTGTGGAATTAATATCGTTAGAAAATTTATCCAAATTGCGAGGGGAGCAGGAAGATAACAGTATGAAAATAAAAGTTATGATTTTAAAATTGATTAGTGTCACAATACAAATAAGATGGTTTAATCTAAAAAGATAATATATAAAGTGGAACAAATTTCAAAAACATTTAATAAAATTAAAGTAGAAAGCAATATTTTATACATAATTGCTACGCCTATTGGTAATTTGGGTGACATTTCAATAAGAGCACTAAAAATTTTATCCTCCTTAGATGTTTTATTATGTGAAGACACAAGAATAACAAAAAAACTTTTAAAAAATTATGAAATAAAGCCTCCCAAATTAATTGTATACAATGATCAAAGCAATAAAAAACAGAGACAATTTATAATAAATAAAATAAAACATTCTAAAAGTAAATTTGGTTTAGTAAGTGACGCTGGTACACCTCTTATATCAGACCCTGGTTATAAGTTAGTAAAAGAATGCTTAAAGAGCATGATAAAAATAACACATATACCTGGCGCTTCCTCTCTTACTTCTTCATTGGTTTTATCAGGGCTACCATCTCATAATTTTTTTTTTGGAGGGTTTTTAGATAAAAGTAAAATAAAAAAAAAGAAACAACTTGAAAATGCTTTAAATTTAAATTTTACATCATTATGGTATGAAAGTCCAAATCGATTAACTGAAACGTTAAAACTAATTATCGAAATTAATAATGATGCCTTGATTTCTGTTATAAGAGAATTAACTAAACTTCATGAGGAAGTCATAAATGGATCGCCTTCCTCAGTATATGATCAAATAAGTAAAAAAACAAAATTAAAAGGTGAAATTGTGCTAGTTATATCTAGCAAAAATCAAGTAAATTATACAAAAGAAATGATTTTTGATTTGATTAAGCAAAATTACTCAAAATTCTCAACTAAAGAATTAGCATTACATATATCAAATAAAACTGGATTACAAAAAAAAATTATTTACAATAATATAATTGAGTATAAATCATAGAAATTTGTTATGCGCCTATTTTTATTGTTAATAATTATTTTAAATTTACAATCTTGTGCTGCACCAATAATAGGTGGTGTCGGAGCAATTGCATTCAGCTCTTCTGCTCAAGAAAAAGGGCTTGGAACATCTATTAATGATAAAGTAATTTATGTTAAATTAAGAAATGCTATTTATGATTGGGATCCATCTGTTTCCCAAAAAATTTCTATTAGTGTAGATAATGGTTCAGTTCTAATAACTGGAACATTAAGAAATATTGATACAAAAATAAATTTAACAAAAGTCATTTGGGAAGTTAAAGGCGTAAAAGAAGTTAATAATAAGATCCAAATTTCTGAAACCAATAATTTAAAAAATATTGCTAAAGACTTAGCATCCTTAGGTGAAATTAGAGCTAAGTTAATGGCGTCAAAACAACTCAATAGTCTTAATTTCTCTGTAGATGTTGTTAACAATATTGCATATATCAGTGGCATTGCATCAAACGAAGAAGAAATTTCAATAGTAACTCAAATTGCACAAGAAGCTAGATTTATTAAAGAGGTTCAAAACTTTGTAAAAGTTAATAAAGACAGAAGATGAAGAAAAGGCTTAAGATTGCACTTCAAATGGATCCTTTAGATAAACTTAATCTAAAAGGAGACACAACTTTTATACTTGGACTTGAAGCAATAAAAAGAGGTTTCGATCTTTTTTTTTATGCACCCAAAGACTTGATATATAAAAATAGTTCTGCTTATGCAAATACACAAAAATTAGAACTTGCATTTAAAAATGGAAGAGAGATATTTTCTTATGGAGATGAGAAAGTTTTAAAATTATCATCATTGGATGTTATTTTAATGAGACAAGATCCTCCATTTAATATGTCTTATATAACAGCAACACATATATTAGAAAAAGCTGCTTCACAAACTCTTATCCTAAATGATCCATATCATGTTAGGAATGCTCCTGAAAAAATTTTCGTAACAGAATTTTCTAAATTTATGCCTGAAACACTCATTACAAGAGAAATTAATGAAATAATAGAATTTAGAAAAAAAAATAAAAATATTATTATTAAACCACTGTATGGAAATGGCGGTGAAGGTGTATTTTTAGTAAAAAATAATGATTCAAATTTTAACGTAATATTAGAAAATTTTTTAAATTTATACAAAGAACAATTTATTATACAAAGTTATATCCCAGAAGTTAAAAAAGGCGATAAGAGAATTATACTCCTTGATGGAGAAGTTGTAGGTGCAATAAATAGAATACCCGCAAAAAATGAAAATCGTTCAAATATGCATGTTGGAGGAAAACCAATTAAAACTTCATTAAATAAAAATGATAAATTAATATGTAAAGCTATTTCTCCGCATCTAAAATCTAAAGGGTTGTTTTTTGTTGGAATAGATGTAATAGGTAATTATTTAACAGAAATAAATGTAACCTCGCCAACGGGAATAAGGGAAATAAATAGACTAAATAAAACTAGAATTGAAAAAATTTTCTGGGATAAAGTATTACAAAAATTAAACTATTAAATTTATATTGTTCTACATTTTTCCTAAGTTTTGGCCTGCTAACAAATGAAAATGAAGATGTGGAACTTCTTGATTACCATTTTTACCTGCATTAGCAATTAATCTGTAACCTGTATTTTCAAGATTATTAATTTTAACCAAACTATTAATTAACATAAAAAAATCATAAACTTCATCTTTAGAGGCCTTATTAAGAAAGTCGTCATACTTGATGTATTTACCTTTAGGTATTACTAAAATATGTATTGGTGCTTGTGGAGCTATATCATTAAAAGCGATCGAATGTTCACTCTCCATGATAATTTCAGTTGATAGCTTTTTATTGATTATGTTAGCAAATATGTTATTTTCATCATAATTAATCATTTTAACCTACTTTTTTTTTCATTTAAACCTGAGGTGCCTTTACGTCTTTGAAGTTCGTTCCAAACATCAGTAGGCTTAATATCAGCAGAGATCCACATAACAATTAAATGATATAGTAGATCTGAAGATTCTTTTATTAAATTCTTCTTATTATTATTAAGATATTCTAAAATTACTTCTATTGATTCTTCGCCTACTTTTTTTGCTAAGAAATTTTTATTAGCTAGAAGGGAAGAAGTATATGAAATCTCTTTATCTAATTTTGTTCTCTTTGATAAATCATTAAATAATTTTTCTAAGTTATAATCAGCCAAATTTTTACCATGTTTTTCTTACAGGAATATTATATTTTAACATCTCTTTTTTAACATTTTCAATAGAATAAAAACCAAAATGAAAAATTGATGCCGCTAAAACTGCAGAAGCCATACCTTCTTTTAAAACACGAACCATATCAATAGGTTTACCTGCACCACCAGAAGCTATTACTGGTATACTCAACTCAGAAGATATTTGATTAGTTATCTCAATATCATAACCAAGTTTTGTTCCATCTGCATTCATAGAAGTTAATAATATTTCACCAGCACCGTTTTTTTCTCCCTCGAGAGCCCATTCCAAAACATCTATATCTGTCTTTTTTTTTCCACCATGAGTTGAAACATTATATCCAGATTTAAAATTATTGCGATCCTTATAAGCATCGATTGCTAAAACAATACATTGACTACCAAAACTATCGGAAGCCTTATTAATTAAATTCGGATTGAAAACTGCAGCAGAATTTATTGAAACTTTATCGGCTCCAGATTTTAATAACTTATTTATATCTGCATTCTCTCTTATTCCACCACCAACTGTAAGAGGAATAAAACAGCTTTCAGCAACTCTACTGACAATATTAAAAAGCGTTTTTCTTTCTTCATTAGTAGCAGATATATCTAAAAAACAAATTTCATCTGCCCCCAGATCATTATATAATTTTGCTTGCTCAACTGGATCACCAGCATCAATGAGATCTACAAAATTTACACCTTTAACCGTTCTTCCATCATGAACATCGAGACATGGTATCACACGCTTAGACAACATTTTTAATTTCCTGAAAACATTGTCAAATTTTTTAAATCGAATTTTTTTTCATAAATTGCTTTTCCTATAATTACTCCAGAAATTCCAATATCTCTATGATTGTATAAGGCTTTTACATTATCTATATCAGAGATGCCACCTGAAGCTATTATTGGTATTTTTATTGATTTTGCAAATTTTGTAGTTTGTAATATATTTACACCTGTTAAAGTACCATCTTTAGAAATATCAGTATAAATAACTTTATCGAAAAATTTTTTATCTATTTCACTAACGTATTTGATTGGATCAATTTCTAATAATCTAGTCCATCCATTTACAGCTATTTTGTTATTTTTAATATCTAACCCTAAGGCTAATTTTTTATTAAAAAAATCACTTAAATTATTAATTAAATCTGGATTTTTGAACGCAAAAGTTCCTAAAACTATTCTTGACACGCCTGATTCAATCCAAAACTTAATATCTTCAATTGATCTGATTCCTCCACCTAATTGAATTTTTATATTATTCTTAAATGTGTTAAGAATTTTCAAAATAACTTCTTTATTATCACATTTTCCAAAAGCAGCGTTTAAATCAACTATATGAACCCATTTAAAACCATTTTGTGCAAAAAATTTAACTTGCTTAATAGGATCATTTTCGTAAATAGTCATTTTTTTTTCTTTTCCGTGAACTAGTCTTACACAATTCCCATCTTTTAAATCTACAGCTGGATATATTTGAAAATTTGCCATTTTTTAGATTAAATCTTTATAAAAATAATATCCAGAATAATACTTATTACCTATCAGAACAGACTTTGGATTTTCACCACTTTTCTTAAATCCAGCTTGATTATAAATCTGAATAGCTCTTTTTTGAGTTTCTCTAACTTCTAATGTTATTACAGTGAAATTATTTTTTTTTGCTTCTTTTTCAGCTTCTTGAATTAACATTCTTGCTAAACCATAACCTCTTGCCCAAGAGGCTATAAAAAATGTGGTTAAGTTACATAAATGAGACTGAGCTTCGTTACTTCGTGCAGGCTTGATAAGTTGAATGGAACCACAAATAACATTATCAATTTTTCCAACTATCAATAATCTTTCAGGTACTAGCAGTACACCTTTCCAATAATCAACCAATTTCTTCCTTTGAGGAGAATTTATCCATCCAAATCCTCCATCTACTGATATAGCGTCTTCTGTTGCATCACACAATTCTTCGATATCTGTATTATTAAGAGTGGAGATAAACTTTGCTTCTATCTTAGGTTTTGGTAGTTTTATTTCAATATCATTCATTAACTTAATTCTAACCAATTGTATAAAATTTTTAATCCTGACCATCCGCTTTTTTCAGGATGAAATTGAAAACCAAAAATATTATCTTTATTAATAATAGCAGGTATGTCTATTCCATACTTAGTGTTACAAATAATATTTTTATTGTGTTTTATATCAAAAAAAAATGAATGTACAAAATAAAATTGATCATCATCAGTTATATTGTCTAATAAATTGTTATTTTTATAGATATTTAAATTATTCCAACCCATATGAGGTATTTTTAGGTTTTGTGAAGCCATGAAATTTTTTAAAGGCTTTACATTCCCTTCTATCCATGAAAGTCCATTAGTTTTTTGGTTTTCATAGCCATAGTTTGCTAATATCTGCATACCTACACATATGCCTAAAAATAGTTTTTTTTTTGTAACTACATGATAATTCAAGGTTTCTACAAGACCATCTATTTTTCTTATCCTATTTATACAATGATCGAATGAACCTACTCCAGGTAAAATAATTTTATCTGCTTTTTTAATATCTGATAAATTGCTACTCACTTTTAATTTAAAGAATTTATTTGAGTTATATAGGGTTTTTTTTACAGAATTATATACAGATTTTATATTGCCCGAGCCATAGTCAATAATAAGTATAAACATTAAATTTTTTAAATAACTCCCTTAGTAGAAGGAATAATATCACTATTTCTTTCTATTATAGTAAGGCTATTTTTTAGACAAACCGCCAGAACTTTAAAACAAGATTCTATAATATGATGTGCATTGCTACCATAATTATTTTCAATGTGTATAGTCATTTTAGCTGACTGAGCAAAAGCACGAAAAAATTCTTGAAAAACTTCAGCATCAACTCCGCCAATCTTTTCTTTTGGTAAAATCACCTTCCACTCTAACCATGGTCTCCCAGAAACATCCAAAGAGCAACTTGTTAGAGTTTCATCCATTGGTAAGGACAGAGAAGCAAATCTATTAATACCTGCTTTATTCAAGATGGCTTTGTTCAAGGCTTCTCCGATACACCAACCTAAATCTTCAACTGTGTGATGCGCATCAATGTCCACATCTCCTGAACATTTTACGTCTAAATCGATATAACTGTGTTTAGATATTTGTTCTAGCATATGATTTATAAAAGGGATTGGTGTAATAATTTTATTTAGACCTTTTCCATCTATATTTACTTTACAATATATTTCAGTTTCAGATGTTTTTCGAAAATTTTCAGATATTCTTTTTTGTTTCATTTCTACTATCCATATTTATTAATATTTTTTAATTTAACAAATAAGGCTCCTTCTCCACCTTTGTTATGTGGCATAGTTTCAAAACCAACAACAAACTTAGATA
>CACIWG010000022.1:0-20000 GCA_902590245.1 uncultured SAR116 cluster alpha proteobacterium
GAATTTACCAAAACTTCTATCTGAGAGAGAAATTTTACTTCTTATATGTAAATCTGGAGAAATTTATGCTGATAATCCAACTAAAAATATAAAGTATTTAAGAATTCAAGTAATTTTAGAAATTTTATATTCAACTGGTCTTCGCATTAGTGAATTGTTAAATATTAAAATCAATCAAGTAGCAAACATAAAAGATAAGTTGTATATAAATGGTAAGGGTAATAAACAACGATTAGTAGTATTTAATAAAAATGCTTTAAAATCACTGAAAAATTGGATTGGTGTAATGATTAAAAATCACAAAAATAAAAATTCATATCTCTTCGAAAATATTCACAATACAAACATTATTTCTCGTCAACAAATATATAAAGATTTTAAAAACTTAGCGCTTAAAACTAACACTGAATTACAGAAACTTTCTCCTCATTCGATTAGACATTCTTTCGCTTCTCACATGTTAAATAGAGGAGCTGATTTAAGGACTATTCAAAAACTTTTGGGACATTCTGATATATCAACTACAGAAATTTATACACAAGTTAGACAAAATCGATTAAAAGGGTTAGTTAATAATATACATCCGCTTAATGATATATTAAAGAGATAAAGGATAAAATAAATGCTTAAACATTTTTTAACATTTGAAAAAAATATAGCTGATTTAGAAGGAAAAATAGAGGATTTAAAGCATATTTCATCAAACTCTGACTTAAATATTGCTGAAGAAATTGGCAGGTTACAAAATAAAGTTCTAGATGAATTAACTGACACTTATTCTAATTTAAATCCTTGGCAAAAAGTTCAAGTGGCGAGACACCCAGATAGACCACAGTTTCAAGATGTCATTGAGAATTTAATCGATGATTATTTAAGTTTGGGAGGTGACAGATTATTCGGAAATGATAACGCTCTTACAGGTGGTATAGGTTATTTTAGAGGTAAAAAAGTATTATTACTTGGCATTGACAAAGGAAAAAATACTAATGATAGAATTTCAAGAAACTTTGGCATGGCTAGGCCTGAAGGTTACAGGAAAGCTATTAGATTAATGGAATTAGCTAATAAATTTAATTTACCTGTACTTTCCTTTGTTGATACAGCTGGTGCGTACCCAGGCAAAGGAGCAGAAGAGAGAGGACAGGCTCAAGCTATTGCGTCATGTATAGATACTTCCTTAAATTTAAAAACACCCATGATTTCTACAATTCTAGGTGAAGGAGGTTCTGGAGGAGCAGTTGCGTTAACTTCTGGAAATGTAATTCTAATGTTTGAGCATTCAATTTTTTCAGTAATATCACCAGAGGGCTGTGCATCTATTTTGTGGAGAGATGCAAGTAAGGCTAGTGAAGCCGCTAAAGCTTTAAAATTAACAGCTAAAGATATGAAAAAATTAGGTATTATTGATGAAATCATTCAAGAGCCTCTAGGTGGAGCTCATAGAGACTATGAAAAATCATTAAAACTTTTAGGAGAAACTATAGAGTTAAAACTTAATGGATTGCTTAAACTTAATCCACAAGAATTAAAAATAATTAAACAGAATAAATATCTCAAAATAACATAATTTGAATTAAATTATTTAATTTAATTTATATGTTTTATTAACATATAGTGAAGGTATTTTTGTTCTAGCTTTTTTTATCTGATTTTTATCAATATCGCTTATTATCATGTTTTTATCTGTTTTTGCGTCTTCAAGTATTTTTCCCCATGGTGAAATTATTAAAGAATGTCCATAAGATTGTCTTTTATTAAAATAACGACCATATTGAGCTGGAGCGATAATATAGCAGCCTGTTTCAATTGCACGTGCTTGTAATAGATTATGCCAATGATCCTTACCAGTTATATGCATGAAAACTGACGGAACAGTGATTAAGTCTGCTCCATGTAATGCAAGATCTCTAAATAAATTAGGAAACCTTAGGTCATAACAAATAGTCATCCCTATTTTGAAGTACTTTCCATTAACTTTTAATTTAGCAATTTTTGCAGAGTCACCACTTTCATAAGTTTTTGACTCTTTATAGGACTGATATTTTGATATATTAACATCATACATATGAATTTTGTCATATTTACAAATAATATCTCCTTTTCTATTAATCAAAAATGATCTATTAAATAGTTTTTTTTTAGACATTTTGTATTCAAGAGTTTGTAAAGATCCAATCAATATATTTATATTTAATTTTTTTGCAGTTTCTTTTATTAATTTAAGAGAAAAACTATCTTTCTCGAAACTTGCATTAATCATGGTTTCAGATTTGTTAATATTTAAAAAAGTTGCACATTCAGGTAAAGCAATAAGGTCAATTTTTTTTTCGGCTGCAAAATAAATTAAAGGTATTATTTTATTTAGAGTTTTTTTTTCATCCTCATAAGATTTATATTGTAAACAAGCGACTCTCATAAAATTGTTTCATAAATCGTTTAATTATATATATTTATATACAACTCAAGTTTATCTTAATTAAATCCTTTGCAAAGTAATATATTTAAAATTGACTATAAAACAAAAACTCTTAAACGAGCTAGAATATCTTCGAATTTAGTTAATCACAATTTCTTAATAAAATTAAGTGAAAACCAAATTCTAAATAAAATTGGCAATTTTTCTTCAAAAGTTGATATATTAGTTGAACTTGGATCAAATAGTAATATTGGAGAAACTTTTAGTAAAAATAATAATTGTTTTTTTCTTTTAGTAGACAATTCAATAAATTTTTTAAAACAAAATAGCTCTTCAGATAATAATATTGTAGTAAATGAAAATAATTTGCCCTTTAAACAAAAATCGATTTCTGGCATAATTTCTTGCTTATATTTAGATAGTATATTCAATTCTGATAATTTATTTTCAAATATTTACAATGTTTTAAAAAAATGATGGATTTTTAATATTTTCAATTTTTGGAACAAAAACAATGGAAAATGTAAAAGAATGCTTTATAAAAGTTGAAGAAAAAAAATATAGCGGTATATCTCTTCGCTTTCATCCATTATTTGATCTAGATATTATAGGTGATAAATTAAAGAAAATTGGCTTTAAAAATGTAATAGTAGAAACCGAAATCGTACAAGTTAAATATAATAATCTATTTACATTTATGCGTGATCTTCGTGGAATGGGTTTAACAAATAACCTTACAAATAGATCTAAATTTTTTACACCAAAAAGTCTATTTTATGAAGTGAATGAATTATTAATGAAGGACAATAAAGATAAAGAGTTTTTAGTTCCTTTTGAAATAATAACTTTAACGGCATGGAAAGAAAATTTATAAGAGTAAATCTTGTATACTTGATATTAAGGGTTTATTTGCTGGTGGCATATTGTATTTATTTAAGTTATTTACTCTGACCCATTTAAGTTCTGTATGAAATTTGCAGATAGGCTCTAGGTTCCATTTTCGGCTTATAAAGAGTAAAACAATTATATTCAAATTCTGACTATTATAAGTCGAAAAAGAAAGAGGGGCAATACAGTGCACACTAAGGTCAATATTGATTTCTTCTTTTGTTTCTCTGATTATAGCTTGCTCTACAGTTTCATTTTTTTCTACCTTACCTCCAGGGAATTCCCATAAGTTTTCGAAAGTTTTGCCCAAAGGTCTTTTGCCAATAAGTATTTTATTTTCATCATCAACTAATGCTATTGTTGAAACCAGTTGATTTCTAACTTCTGTAATCTGCATTAATACGAATATATTGTTCTGTTAAATCACAAGTGTATACGGTCCATTTATAGTTTCCCATACCCATGTCTACTGAAATATTAATTTCCTTTTTTTTTAAATATTCACTCAAATTTCTTTCAGAATATTTTGAATATTTCATTCCATTTTTTGTAACTAAATATTTACCAAATTTAATTTTAATTTTATTCTGATTTATTGGCTCATAAGATTTACCAATTGCCATTACTATTCTTCCCCAGTTAGCATCTTCTCCTGATATAGCTGTTTTAACTAAAGGAGAATTGGCAATGGAAAAAGCAATTTTTTTGGCTGAAGTAACTGTCTTAGCTTTTTCTACGCTTATTTCTATAATTTTTTTTGCGCCTTCTCCATCAATTACAATTTGCTTTGCTAAATTTAGCATTATGTTTGAGATACATTTTTTAAAATTATTAAGAGATTTATCAGAAAAGTTATTTATTCTTTTGTTTTTTAATTGATTAGTCGATATCAATAAACAAGTATCACTTGTTGAAGTATCACTATCAACTGTAATGGAATTGAATGATTTATCATTTTCATGATTTAAGATTCTTTGAAGTACTTTTGACGTTATATTCAAATCAGTAAATATGTACGCTAACATCGTGCCCATATTTGGCGCAATCATTCCAGATCCTTTAGCAATTCCAATCACATTAACTTCAAAATTTTTATATTTTACTTTAGAAATAGCATACTTAGGAAAAGTATCAGTCGTCATTATTGATTTGGCGGCTTCTTCTATGGAATTTACAAAAAGTGGCTGTTTATTCTTAATACAAGAAGTTATTTTTAATGGATTTAATTCTTCACCAATTACCCCTGTAGAGGATGAAAAAACTTCGTTTTCATTGCAATCATATAGATTTGCAAGAAATTTAGTAATTTTATTAACTGTTTTAGTTCCCTTTATACCAGTAAAAGCGTTAGCATTACCTGAGTTTACTACTAAACATCTAATAGAACTATTTTTTAAATTAATTTTATTTTTACAATCGATAACAGCAGCACTTGGCGTTTTAGATTTTGTAAATACTCCAGAAATTGATGAAAATTTTGGGAATGTTATCAACAATAAATCGGAAATATTCTTTTTTATACCTGATTTAAATACCTTAAGATCAAGCCCATTAATTTGCAATTTTTTTATTGGATCTTTTTTTTTTATCATTTTATGGATAAAGATTTGGTTACATATAGAATTTCATTTTAAAAATACCATTTAAATGTAATAAGTAAATAGAATTATAATAAAGGATAATTATGTTTTCTAAAATTGGAAAAGTAATTTTTGGATCTTCAAATGATAGGCAGCTTAGTAAATTAAGACCTACCATTAATAAAATAAATGATCTTGAAAAAGAAATTTCTAAGCTTGATAAGAACAAATTAATTGAAAAGACTATACTTTTTAAAAATAGAATAAGTAACGGTGAAGATTTAGACTCAATTCTCCCTGAAGCTTTTGCAGTTGTGAGAGAAGCCTCAAAGAGAACACTTAAACAAAGGCATTTTGATGTACAATTAATGGGAGGGATTGTTCTCCATCAAGGTAAAATCTCAGAAATGAAGACAGGAGAAGGAAAGACATTAGTATCGACATTACCAAGTTATTTGAACTCATTATCAGGAAATGGAGTTCATATTGTAACTGTCAATGATTATCTCGCTAAAAGAGATTCCGAATGGATGGGTGAAATCTATAAATATTTAGAAGTTTCAGTAGGTTGCATAACTAATGAAAAAGAGGATACAGAAAGAAAATTAGCATATAATTGTGACATAACATATGGAACAAATAATGAGTTTGGTTTTGATTATTTAAGAGATAATATGAAATTTGGAACCAAAGATATGGTTCAAAAACCATTTAACTTCGCTATAATTGACGAAGTTGATTCAATTCTGATTGATGAGGCAAGGACGCCATTAATTATATCTGGACAAGCAGAAGATTCCTCAATTTTATATAATAAAATCGATAAAATTATTCCTCAATTATCAAAAGATGACTATGAATTAGATGAGAAGCAAAGGACATGTAATTTAACAGAAAATGGAATTTTAAGTATTGAACAATTACTTGTTGATAACAAGTTAATAGAAAAAGGATCTCTTTATGATATAAATAATGTAAATCTTTTGCATCACATAAATCAAGCTTTGAAAGCTCATACTTTATTTAAAAAGAACACACATTATATGATCAAAAATAATTCAGTCGTAATCATTGATGAATTCACTGGAAGAGCTATGGAAGGCAGAAGATTTGGAGATGGTCAGCATCAAGCAATAGAAGCCAAAGAAAACGTCCACGTACAACCAGAAAATCAAACTTTAGCTAGTATTACATTTCAAAACTATTTTAGAATGTATCCAAAATTATCAGGCATGACAGGTACTGCTTTAACTGAGGAGGGGGAGTTTTCAGAAATTTACGGCCTAGAAGTCGTTGAGATACCAACAAATGAAAAAGTTGAACGCATTGATGAAGATGATGAAATTTATAAGACTAACGAGGAAAGAGATGAAGCTGTAATTAAATTAATTCAAAATTCTTCTAAAAACAATCAACCAGTTTTAGTTGGAACAGTGTCTATAAGTAAATCCGAAAAAATTTCAAAATTACTTAAGGATAAGGGAATAAAACACGAAGTATTAAACGCGAAATTTCATGAACAAGAAGCAAAAATAATTGGTTACGCCGGCATTCCTGGTGCTGTTACTATAGCAACAAACATGGCTGGAAGAGGAACTGATATTCAATTAGGAGGAAACTTCGAAATTAGAAAAAAATTAGAAATCCCTTCTGAAGTATCTGATGATAATAAAAAAGTTATTGCACTTCAAGAAGATATATCAACAAAAAAAGAACTCGCTTTAAAGTCTGGAGGGTTGTTTGTAATTGGAACTGAAAGACATGAAAGTAGACGAATTGATAATCAATTAAGAGGAAGAACTGGGCGACAAGGAGATTTTGGAAAGTCTAAATTTTTGTTGTCATTACAAGATGACTTGATGAGAATTTTTGGATCTGAAAAATTAGAAAATATGCTAAGTAAATTAGGCCTTGAAAAAGGTGAGGCAATAATTCATCCATGGATAAACAAGGCTGTTGAAAAAGCTCAAGGAAAAGTAGAAGCGCATAATTTTGAAATTAGAAAGCAACTACTTAAGTATGACGATGTTATGAATGACCAACGTAAAGTTATTTTTGAACAAAGAAAAGAAATAATGAGTTCAGATGACATTAATTTAATGATTAAAGACATGAGGCTAGAAGTCATACAAAAAATCGTTTCTGATTGTATTCCTGAGAATAGTTATTATTCAGAATGGAACCATGAAAAATTAAAGAATGAAGTTGAAACGAATTTAAATATAGTTATTCCTGCAAAAGAGTGGGTAAATCAAGATGGTATTGTAGAAAATGAGATAATCGAAAGAATTGAAAAAGAATCATCCCATTTTATGGCTCATAAAGTATCTAAAATTGGAAATGATGTTTTTAGAGAAGCTGAAAAAAGTATTTTGCTACAAGTTTTAGATCAATGCTGGAAAGATCATTTATTATATTTAGATCAGCTTAGGCAGTCTATTGGTTTAAGAGCATATGGTCAAAAGGACCCATTAAATGAATATAAAAAAGAAGCTTTTCAACTATTTGAGATGATGTTATCGAAAATCAGTTTTATGATTACTTCAATTTTAGCGAAAGCTGAAATTGAAGAAACAAATATATCAGAAAAGTCTTTTTCAAATAAAAGAAAAGATAATTTTGGAAAGGTTTCAAGAAATCAACAATGTCCTTGTGGATCAGGTAAAAAATTTAAACATTGCTGTGGAAAGCTATAGCTAGAAATTTAAAAATGATTAAATATAGTCTTAAATGTATGGAAGATGATTGTAATAAAAAAGATCCTTTTGATGGCTGGTTCCAAAATAGTGCTTCATTTGAAAAACAAATTAAAGATGGTTTCATTTCCTGCCCATACTGTGGAAGTTTAAACGTAAGAAAAAACTTAATGTCACCGTCTGTAAAAAGCAATTCAGAAATAAAGACTGATATGAGTTCAAACAATATTAAACGCAGTGTATCTTATAACAAGACAAACAATCGAATTGATATGATGGTAGTATTAAGAAATATTAAAAAAGAAATCCAAAAAAATGCTGATTTTGTTGGCAAAAATTTTGCAAAAGAGGCTAAAGCTATTCATGAAGGAAAATCAAAAGAAAGAGCTATTTACGGTCAAGCAAATAGAAAAGACTTAGAAGAATTGAAAAGCAAAAACATCGAAGTTATTAATATCCCTTGGGTGCAGGATGATAATTAAATAATCTTGAGACCAGCAATGCCATAATTAACATTTAAAAAATTTGTAAATTTAAAATTTTTGATAATTGGTTTTAAGTCACTAGATATACCAATAATTGGCTTAAAGCCAATAATTTCATCAAGGTGGATTTTGTACAACTTAGCTTCATTTATCAGTGTTTTAGGACTTACAAATTTTTCAAAATCGTGAATTCCTTTTGGAAGAAGTTTTAAAATATTTTCTGCCATAAACTTTGCAAATAATAAACTTAATGCGGTTTTATTAATTGTAGTTAAAACTAATATCCCCCTATTTTTTAATAATTTTGATACTTTCTCGAAGAATAAAATTCTATTATCAAGATGTTCAATGACTTCTGAAGCAATGACTAGGTCAAATTTTTTTGAAGAATTATTTTTTATAAATGATGAAACATCAGTATTAATATAATTTATATTTAGGCCAGAATTTAATGCATGAATTTTAGCTATCTCAATTGAATTTTTAGTAACATCTATACCAGTAACTGATCCTCCTAGACGAGCTATTCTTTCAGATAACAATCCGCCACCACATCCTATATCCAAGCATTTAATATTATTTAAATTTAATGTTTTGTTAGGTTTTCTATATTTTGATACCATTCTATTAATAAATTGAATTCTAATATCGGTAAATTTATGCAATGATTTAAATTTACCATTTTCGTCCCACCACTCATTAGATAGTTCAATGAAAGGATCTTTTTTATTATTTAAAGTTGATGTATTCATAAACATTTGTTACACGATTTTATGAAAATAAGCAAAAGAGGATTTAGTTGAAATTAATTGTTGCAAAATTTGGTGGCACTTCTGTTGGGACAATAGAAAGAATAAAATCTGTAGTTATAAGAATAAAAAATGAAGTCAAGAATGGTAATAGTTTAATTATCGTAGTATCGGCCATGGCTGGAGAAACGAATAGATTAATTAAGTTAGTAGAAAGTTTAACAAATAATTTTAGGACAAGTGAATATGACACAGTAATTTCTTCTGGAGAACAAGTTACATCTGGTCTGATTGCTATAGCTTTGAATGAGGCAGGAATTAAATCAAAATCTTACCAAGGTTGGCAAATACCAATTAAAACTGATAATAGCTTCAGCAAAGCAAATATTAAAGAAATAAATAAAGATAAAATTTTGTCTGATCTTAATGATGGTTTTGTAATTGTCGTGCCAGGTTTTCAAGGTGTATATAAAAATAGAATAACAACACTAGGAAGAGGAGGCTCTGATACTTCAGCTGTTGCATTAGCAGCAACTTTTGGAGCTGAAAGATGCGATATATACACAGATGTTGATGGTGTTTATACTGCTGATCCAAGAATAGTAGCTAATGCTCTTAAATTGGAAACGATAACATTTGAAGAGATGTTGGAACTAGCGTCTCAGGGTGCAAAAGTTCTTCAAACTCGGTCTGTCGCTTTGGCAATGAATTATAATGTAAAGCTTCAGGTTTTGAGTAGTTTTGAAAATAAATCAGGTACGTTTATAATTAATGAGAGGCAAAAAAGCATGGAAAAAATGATTATTAGTGGAATTACATACACCTCAAATGAAGCAAAAATAACTTTATTTAATGTCATTGATAAGCCTGGTCAGGCAGCGATGATATTTGGGGCTCTGGCGGACCAAGGAATTAATGTAGATATGATTGTCCAAACTTCAACAAAAGATGGAGAAGCTACTGATATAACATTTACAATATTAAAATCTGACTTATTAAGCGCAAAAGAAATTATTGAAAGCCTTAAAAGTACTATCAAATTTAATAATATGGCTGAGGATAGTAAAGTTTCTAAAGTTTCAGTCGTAGGAAATGGAATGAGAACAAAGCCAGGAGTAGCTAAAACTATGTTTAAAACTCTAGCTGATAACAATATCAATATACAAGTCATTTCAACAAGTGAAATTAAAATTTCAGTTCTTATTTCGTCTGATTATACTGAATTAGCCGTTAGAACTTTACATGATGCTTTTGGCTTAGGTAAGTGATAATAAACAATAAATATTGATTAATTAAAAAAAAATATGATAAAAGATATTTAATGAAAATAAATGAGAAAAAAATTAAAGCTATTAAGAGCTCTAATATTGACGATAGACATATATCAAAAGATTTTTCTGAAATTTTTGATACAACAGAAAGTATTGTAGAAATTGGAACTTTATTTATTGACGCTAGAGTAAAAAAAGGTCTAACACAAGTTGATGTAAGTAAAATATTAAAGGTTCGAGTTTCTGCTATCAAGCAGGTTGAAAAAGGCGAACAATTAGATTCGTTAGGTTCTGCTTACAGCTTAGGTTTTTTAAGAAGCTATGCTAAATTAGTCAATTTAGAACCAGATCATATAATAAAAAATTATAAATTGTCTAACAATGAAAAAAATACAAAATATGATTATAACTTTCCTGGAGTAGTCAAAGAGAAAAAATCTTTTTTACCGATACTTGCATTATGCACTTTTATTATTTCATTAGTAATATACTCTAGTTGGTATTATTTAAATATAAGTAGTTTAGAAGATGAAAATAAAAATATTACTTATTTAGATAATTATAACAATAATAATTTAGATTATGTTAAAATTGAAGATAAAAAAAATATCCCAACAGATAATACTGATAAAATCAATGGTGAGGATGTAGTTATAAATGAAAAAGAACCCTCAAATATTATAATTAACGAAAATCTTCAAAATAAAGTTGTCGATAATAATGAAGATGGATCAAAAATTACATTAGAACCCAATACTTTAAAAGAAACTTCAATAAGCAATGAAACTTCTGCAATAGCTAATGAAAGAACACCTAAAGAAGAAATGGTTTTAAAGTCATCAGGCAATAGTTGGGTGGAAATTGAAGATTTGGATGGAAATTCATATTTAACAAGATTAATGAGATCTGGGGAGACATTTGTTGTGCCTGATAAAAAAGGGTTAACCTTATCAACTGGCAATGCAGGTGTTTTATCATTAACATTTGGATCTACACATATTTCTAAACTAGGTAGTGTTGGCGAAGTAATATCCTCTAGACCATTAAATATTGAAGCCTTTAAAAAAAGGTAATATATCTATAAGAATGGATTTCAATTCTTTAAAAAAAATTACCAGAAAAACAACACGTAAAATTAATATTAAAGATGTTGAGATAGGTGGTGATGCGCCTATAAGTGTTCAAACTATGACAAATACTATTACTTCAAATCCAACTTCAACTTTAAATCAAATTGAAACAATAGAAAAGGCTGGTGCGGACTTAGTTAGAGTTTCATGCCCAGACCAAGATTCCACTTCAAGTTTAAAAGAAATCGTAAAATTTTCTAATATACCTATTATTGCAGATATACATTTTCACTATTTAAGAGCAATAGAAGCAGCAAAAGCAGGAGCGTCTTGTTTAAGAATTAATCCAGGTAATATAGGCTCAAAAGAAAAAGTAAAAGATGTTATAAATGCTGCAAAAGATTATGATTGTGCAATTAGAATTGGTGTAAATGCTGGATCGCTAGAAAAAAATATTTTAGAAAAATATAAGGAACCTACTTATGAAGCTCTTGTAGAGTCCGCTCTTTTCCATGCAAGTATTTTAGAAGAACAAGACTTTCATCGTTTCAAAATTAGTGTTAAGGCTTCGAATGCATTGTTGTCCATTGCGGCGTATTCAAGCCTTTCTGAAAAAATTGACTGCCCATTGCATGTTGGCATTACTGAAGCAGGTAGCTTTCGTGCAGGAACTGTAAAATCTTCAATTGGAATTGGAAATCTATTGCTTAATGGTATTGGAGACACAATACGAGTTTCATTGTCATCAGATCCTTGTGATGAAGTGAAAGTAGGTTTTGATATCTTAAAATCTTTAGGATTAAGACAAAAAGGTGTCACCGTAATATCTTGCCCATCTTGTGCAAGGCAACAATTTGATGTTATTAGTACTGTAAGAGAAATTGAAGAACAGTTAGATGACATTCTAACACCAATAACGGTTTCAATAATAGGCTGTGTTGTCAATGGGCCAGGAGAAGCAAGGTCCACAGATGTTGGTATAACTGGTGGTGGAAAAGATACTCATCAAATTTATGTAAATGGTATACCTGATCATGTTATAAAAAATCAAAGTGTAGTTGACCATGTTGTTAATGAAGTAAGAAAAAAGTTATCATCTTTAAACTAGTAAATATTTAAAACTTTAGAGGATTTAGTGGAAAATTTTCAAACTGTGAGAGGAGTAAAAGATTTACTGCCAGAAGAGTTAGGCAAAATGAGGTTTATAGAACAACAAGCTGCTTTTGTTTGTAAGAATGCTTGTTATGAAGAAATCTCAGTTCCAATATTTGAATTCGCAAAACTTTTTGAAAAACCACTTGGGGAAACTAGCGATATTGTAACAAAAGAAAATTACGTTTTTCAAGATAGGAGTAATAATACATTAATGTTAAGACCAGAAGGTACTACAGGTGTGGTACGTGCGGTAATTAATGAAAACTTAGTTCAAGATTTACCAAAAAGATTTTTTTATTATGGCCCTATGTTTCGCTATGAGAGGCCTCAAAAGGGAAGATTGAGACAATTCCATCAATTTGGTGTGGAGTTATTAGGTGTAAAGGATTATTTCGCTGATATTGAGACAATATATTTAGCTAAGTGTTTTTTAAAAAAAATAAATGTTCTTAATAAAACTATTTTAAAAATCAATTCACTAGGAGACAATGAGAGTAGAGAAAACTATAAATTAAAACTCAAGTCATTTTTAAAAAAGTATATTAATGATTTATCAGCAGAAAGTAAAATTAGATTGGAAAATAATCCTTTAAGAATATTAGATTCAAAAAACAAAAAAGATATTGAAATTTTATCAACTGCACCAAAATTTCAAAATTATTTGAATAAACAATCATTAGATTTTTTTAATTCGGTATGTGAAGGTTTAGACAGACTGAAAGTCAATTTTGAGATTGATCAATCTTTGGTAAGAGGATTAGATTATTATTCTCACACGGCTTTTGAATTTAAGACAAATCTTGTAGGTTCACAGGATGCTATTTTAGCTGGAGGTAGATATGATGATTTATCTAAGTTGATAAGTAAGCAAAATTTTCCAGGAGTTGGTTGGGCGGCAGGAATAGAGAGGTTATCAATGTTGCTAGATTATAAGTACAACTTCTTACCAATGGTTGGATTAATTGGGCAATCAGATAAATATTATCTTGTTTTATTAGATTATTATAAAAAATTTATTAATAACAAAGTTAATGCTCAAATTATTTACAATGGAACATTATCAAAAAAGTTTAAAAAAGCCGATAAACTTAAGTGCATGTTTGTTGTTATTTTAGGTGAAGATGAAATAAAAAATGGAGTACTTCAACTAAAAAATCTTAAAACTGGAGATCAACAACAATTAACCTTTGAAGATACTATTGAAATAATAAAGAAAAAAAATGATTAATTTAGAAGAAAATATAAAAAAATTTTTCAAGAGAAAATTAGAGATTGAAGAAACCTTATCTACATCTAACTTAGATCCTAAAGAATATGCATTTTTATCAAAAGAATTATCTGACATTATTCAAGTTACTGATCTATCATCATTAATTAATTCAAAAAAAAATGAATTAGATGATTTATATATTTTGTTAAGAGATAAAGAATCAGATGTTGACCTTCAAGATATGGCAAAAGAAGAAAGTAAAATATTAGAAAATGAATTAAATTTATTAAATAAAAAATTGGAATTAGCCATTTTACCAAAAGATAAAGATGATCAAAGAAATGTTATTTTAGAGGTAAGAGCTGGTACAGGTGGCGACGAAGCAGGAATTTTTGCGGCAAATCTTTTTAATATGTACCAAAAATTTTCAATTAATAATAATTGGAAATTTGAAATTTTGAGTGTATCTGATACTGGAGTAGGTGGATATAAAGAGGCTCACGCTAATGTAGTTGGGTTAGGAGCTTTTGGGAAACTCAAGTTTGAATCAGGTGTGCATCGCGTTCAACGAGTACCGGTTACTGAAACTAATGGAAGAGTGCACACATCAGCAGCAACAGTTGCAGTTTTACCTGAGGCTGAGGATTTAGAAATTAATTTAAATGAAAAAGATTTAAGAATTGATGTATATAGATCAAGTGGTCCAGGAGGACAATCAGTAAATACAACAGACTCAGCTGTAAGAATAACACATATACCATCAGGTATTGTTGTAAGCCAACAAGATGAAAAATCTCAACATAAAAATAAAGCTAAAGCTATGAAAATACTTCTGGCTAGATTGTATGACCAAGAAAGACAAATTCAAAACTCAAAAATCGCCAATACTAGAAAAAATCAAGTTGGATCTGGAGATAGGTCAGAGAGAATTCGTACTTACAATTTTCCACAAGGAAGAGTAACGGACCATAGAATCAATTTTACTTTACATAAAATTGAAAAGATTATCGAAGGGGAAGGTCTTGAAGAAATCATTGATAATCTAATTTTAAAAGAAAGGATGGAGAAATTAGAAGAAAATGAGTGATCAATTTAACTCAAAAGAATTGTTGATAGATGGTATCAATAAATTACAATTAAGTAAAATTCCAACCCCAGAATTAGACGCAAGAATTATGTTATCCAATGCAATTAATTATCAGGGTATCATTTATATTCATAATAATATTTTAATATCAAAAAAGGAAAAAAATAAATTTTATGATTTTTTAGATAAAAGAATTCAAGGTAAACCAGTTTCAAGAATTATAGGTTCAAGAAATTTTTGGAAAAATAATTTTTTAATAAATAAATATACACTTGATCCAAGGCCAGATTCTGAAGTTATTATTGAAGCAGTAAATAAAATTTACAGTAATAATGCTAAGAGTATTCAAGTTCTTGATTTGGGATCAGGTTCAGGGTGTATTGGTTTGTCAATAATTGATGATCTTAACAACGCATCACTTTTATCCGTTGATGTATGTAAGCAAGCATTAGAACAAGTGGAAAGAAACGCTAAAAGATTGAATTTAAGTAAAAAAATACGTTGTGTACAAATTAATTGGTTAAAAAAAACTTGGATTCAAAATATTAAATTAACTACAAATAAAGAAAGATTATTTTCAAAAAATAAATTTGATATTATTGTATGCAATCCACCTTACATTAAATCATCAGAAATTGAAAAACTGCAAACTGAAGTAAAAAATTATGATCCATTAGTATCTTTAGACGGTGGGATGGATGGATGTGATAGTTACAGGGCAATATTTAAAGATTTAAGACAGCTTTTGAGTAAAGATGGGTTATGTTTTTTTGAAATTGGTTTTGATTTATTAGCTGAAATTAAAATCATTCTGAAAGAATTTAACTTGAATCTAATCAGAGTACATAAAGATTTTCATGGTCATAATCGAGTTATTGAGATAAATTGATTTTTTGTTTGGAATTTATTTTTTTTTGTATATAGTACATCTATCTTTTTACAAATGTTAATACATTTTATTTAGAATTCAGGGTGATATGAGAAAAAATAACGGACGCCGCCGACATAGGGGGCAAAACCGAAGAAATTTTAACAACTTAAACAAGAATACTGTTATTGAGAGTTTTGGCCCAATTTCTCAAATTAGAGGTAATGTTCAACAACTAAATGAAAAATATAATAATCTTGGTAACGACGCAGCTTCAAATGATGATAAAGTTCTATCAGAAACTTATTATCAATTTGCAGATCATTATCATAGATTATTAAAAGAAATTGAAATTGCGAATGAAAATAAAAATTTTAATGGATTAAAATTAGATGATGTTGATGAAAAAGAACAAAATTTAGAAACCGATGAGGAAGCAAAGCCTTCAAGAAAAGAAAGAAGTATTAAGGCCAAAATCAAAGAAGATGAAAAAAGACTTAATGAGAGTAACGCTTCTGATTTAGAATTTACTGAAAGCGACAACACAATAAAAGACGTTAACTTTCTTAAGTAAAAATTATTTTTTTATATTTATGTTTTATTGAATAGTTTTATTTACTTGCCATATAAAATATAAGATGAATTCATTTAGTGATAGATGTAAAGAAATACTTATTGAAGCTGAGAAACTTGCTAAGACCTCGAATAATCTCTATATTTATCCAGAGCATCTCGCTTTTACTATATTTACAAATCCATCATACCTTATAAATAAAATATTAGATAAAGTTAATTTAGATGTTGTAACTATTATTTCTGAAATTGAAAAAAATCTGTCTAATTTACCAATTATAAAATCAGAAATAAAAGAAATTAAAATTCATCATGAAACAAATAAATTACTTAATCACGCAATTTATTTGGCAAATGAAAACGGTGATGATTTAGTAGCAGAAGATTATTTGCTTTTAGCAATAGTATCAGAAAAAAATAGCTTATCTAATATTTTTAAAGATCAAAAACTAAATAAAGAAAAAGTAAAAACTGTTATAAATCAGCTGAGAAGAGGTGAAAAGGCTATGACTAATACAGCAGAAAATAACTTTGATAGTTTAAATAGGTTTGCCGTTGATCTTACTCAAAAAGCTTCTCAGGGATTTATTGATCCTGTTATCGGAAGAGACGATGAGATACGAAGAGCAATTCAAATTTTATCAAGAAGAACAAAAAATAATCCTGTTTTAATTGGTGAACCAGGTGTTGGTAAGACAGCAATTGTTGAAGGCTTAGCACAACGAATTGTTAATAAAGACGTTCCAGATAGTATGAAAAATACAAAAATATTTTCATTGGATATTTCGAGCTTAGTAGCTGGTTCAAAATTTAGAGGTGATTTTGAAGAAAGACTTAAGAGTGTTTTAAAAGAGATTACCAAAAAAACTAATGAGGTTATTTTATTTATTGATGAGTTACATACATTAGTAGGTGCTGGGTCTTCAGAAGGAGCTATTGATGCTTCAAATATGCTCAAACCGAGTTTAGCTAGAGGGGAACTGCATTGTATAGGGGCTACTACTTTGAATGAATATAGAAATTATATTGAAAAAGATACGGCCTTAGCAAGAAGATTTCAACAGTTGTATGTAGATGAGCCAAGTTTAGATAATACTATCTCTATATTACGAGGGTTGAAAGAGAAGTATGAGTTGCACCACGGGATTTCAATAAGTGATAAAGCTCTAATATCTTCAACCAAGCTCTCCTCTAGATACATAACTGAGAGATTTTTGCCTGATAAAGCAATTGATTTAATTGATGAAGCTGCAAGTAAAAAGAGAATAGAGCTTGATTCAAAACCTGATAATTTGGACGAATTAGACAGAAAAATAATGCAACTTAATATTGAAAAAAAAGTTTTATCAAGAGAAAAAGACAGCGACTCATTTAAACGCCTTGAAATAGTTAATGAAGAATTAAAAGGTTTAGAACAAAAATCTGATGAATTCACAAAAGAATGGAATTTAAGAAAAAAACAAATTGAGAAAATTCAAAATACTAAATTTGATTTAGAAAATGCAAAGAATGAACTCATAATATCAAAAAGAAATGGTGATTGGGAAAAAGCTGGAGAACTATCTTATCAAATAATACCTTCACTGGTTGCAACTCTAGAAAAATTAGATAAAAAAAATAATATTGATGAAAAAAAATTCATTGAAAATACCATATATGAAGAAGATATAGCAAATGTTGTCTCTAGATGGACCGGGATACCAGTATCCAAAATGTTAGAAGATGAAAAAAATAGATTTCTTCAAATTGAGACTTGGTTAAATGAAAAAATTATAGGTCAAGAAGAGTCAATAAAAAAAATATCAAATGCATTAAGACGAGCTAGATCTGGTTTGAACGATCCTAAAAGACCATTAGGTTCTTTTCTATTTTTAGGTCCAACTGGTGTAGGAAAAACAGAAACAGCAAAGTCCCTGGCCTCTTTTTTGTTTGATGATGAGAAGTCTTTATTAAGAATTGATATGTCAGAATTTATTGAAAAACATTCTGTTTCGAGATTAATTGGAGCACCTCCAGGTTATGTGGGACATGATGATGGGGGAAAATTAACTGAAAGCGTAAGACGAAGACCATTCAAAGTCATATTATTTGATGAAATTGAAAAAGCTCATCCTGACGTGCTTAATATTTTGCTTCAAGTTCTTGATGATGGAAGGTTAACGGATGGTCAGGGAAGACTAGTTGATTTTAGAAATACCATAATAATATTAACCAGTAATATGGGAGCAAATTATTTTGATGATTGGAATAATACATACGAAGAAAATAAAAGCATAAAATTATTAAAAAATAATATTATTGGTTCTGTAAAAACTTTTTTGAGGGCAGAATTTATAAATAGATTAGATGAAATTTTATTTTTTACAAAATTAACTAAAAATGACATCAAGATAATTACTGAGCTTCAATTAAAAGAGCTTTGTGCAAGATTAAATGAGATGAACATTAATCTATTATGGGATGAAAATGTTGTAAATTTAATAACTTTAGAAGGATATAATCCTGAATATGGTGCTAGACCAATAAAAAGAACTATTAGATATTTAATTGAAGATAAAATTAGTGACTTAATTTTGAATGAGGATATAGAAAAAAAAGAAATACGATTAACTGAAATTGATGGATTTGTTGAATTAAAAGTAGACTAATTATTTTTCAAGTTTTTTAAATTAGCAAACTCATTGTTTTTTATTTTGTTTCGCATCGCAAAAATTTTTCTGTTGATTATTTGTTGTTGTTTATAAAAATCTTCTAATTCATTTTTTGGTACGTTTTTGCCAGACGGTAATTTAATTCTTAGAGGGTTAACTTGTTTTCCACTTATGAGTATTTCGTAATGAAGATGTGGTCCGGTTGATCTTCCTGTGTTTCCTAAAGCCCCAATAATATCTCCTTGTTTAATTCTTGTCCCTGTTTTTTTATAAATTTTTGATAAATGAGCATATGCTGTTTTAAAAGTACCATTATGTTTTATTCTAATATATTTTCCATAAGCACCATTCCAACCAGAATATTCAATTAAACCATCTCCAGCAGCTAATATAGGGGTGCCCACAGGTGCTGCGAAGTCAACTCCTCTATGCATTTTTGTAAAGCCAAGTATAGGATGTTTTCGATTTCCAAAACCACTAGATAATCTAGCGCCGTTTAGAGGTGTTTTCATAAGTGTTTTTTGTGATGATTTGCCATCTTGGTCATAAAAATTAGACTTACCATCCTTAGTTGTAAATTTATAAAATTTTAAGTTATTATCTTTAAGATTTGCTGAGATATAATGAATTGGGTTTGATTCAATAATTTCATTTGTTATTAAGTCAATTTTTTGGGAATAAAGGGTTTCAAAAACATCTCCCTTTCTCAATTCTCTTTGAAAATCAATTGAAAAACCAAGAGTTTTTATTAATTCAGAAAATATTTCTTTAGGTAGTTTGTTTCTGATCGCGGAATTATATAGGTTATCTTTAATTTCAACCTTATTTAAAAGATTAATTTGATTAAATGGTCGTTTCGTAATTTTTGTTTTTATTTCGTTTGAGTTGCTCTGCCAAACATATAAGTCTTTAAATTTGCTAATTTTAAAATTTATTCCAAATCCTAAGTTATTTTTTGGAATAGCATAATATATGCGATGATTGGTTGGAATATTCCTCAATATTTTAATTGAAGGATAATCAGATTTTATTTTTAATGTTATAGCATTAATTAGTTTATTTTCGAAACCAACTCGTTTTAAAAAAAGATGCAAGTTTTCATTTTTTTTAATATTCTGTTTAATGATCTTGCCAATAGTTTTACCACCTTCTTTTAGAATCATGTCATTAATTGTTCCCAAAGAATAATTATAATAATTTGTTAAATGTGGTCTTTTCTCAGGCAATATTAAAATAGAGGAAGCATGAGATTTATTTATTTCAAATTTATCTAAATCTAAAGTATAAAATATAAATGAAAG
>CACIWG010000022.1:27500-29251 GCA_902590245.1 uncultured SAR116 cluster alpha proteobacterium
TAGTCCACATTCAACCACAGAAGGTTCAATTAACAATAATGAATGCGGTAATCACAGAGGACTTTATTATATTTATCCAGAAGTAAATTTTTATTTTGGTTTAGCAAAAAGTAAAAATGCTACAATTATAGATCGACATAAAAAACATAGAGCTAAACTTGATGTAGATTTAAAAAGGTTATACGGTCATTCTTCAAAAAAAAAAACAGCCAGCAATAACGTTTCCAAAAGGTTGGCAAAAGGGTATATGTAAGCATATTATTGATGAAGTAGATGAGATACCAAAATATTATGAAAAATTAGAAAATGGATATATAAAACATACTAATTTATTTTTTCCTGTAAAACATTTGATTAATGTTAATCAAATTAGAGTTATCGTTTGGAACCTTCACGAATATTCATCAGAAATAATAAAAGAAATAGAAGACGAGGTTATCGAAACTATCTATCCCTACTGTAATGATGAAACATATGAATTAAGACAAAAGTTAAGAAGATTATTTTTGAAAGTTGAAAAAATAACTACTCATATTCAAGATTATAATCAATTACTAGCAAAATGTTTTGCTTTTTTTCAAAAAGAAATTTTAAAAAATGAAGATCTAATAGTATCAGGAAAAAATTTTTATAAGTTAAAATTTGCAAGAAGATATTTTGTTGATAATCAAAATAAGTATAATCATCTGCTTCAAGGTATTTTCTTTGAGTGGTGTAAAATTGTAGAAAGTAATAATTCATAAATCTAAATATGAGCATTAATAAAATATCATATAATTTAACAAAATCAAAAATCATTACAGGGCTACATTGTCCTAAAAAACTATGGTTTGATGTAAATGATAAAATTAAAATAGATCATTTTAATCTGCATAGAGGTAATGTATTTGGAGAAAAAATTAAAGAAATTTATGGTAATGGGTTTGATTTATCAAATACTTTTGATGAAGAAATAATTCAATTAACACAGAATGCTTTAAATGATGAAAAGATAACTATAATTTATGAAGGTGCATTTTTATTTGAAGAAACTTTGGTGCGAACAGATGTTTTAATAAGAAAAGCTAACGGTTGGAAATTAGTTGAAGCAAAATGCTCTTCATCAGTAAATGAAAAGCATTACCAAGATATTTCTATACAATATTATGTATTAAAAAAAATAGGTATTAAAGTTTGTGAAGCTGTAATTACTCATTTAAATACTGATTTCATCTATAATCTTAAAGATAACAATTATGATAATTTAATATTAGAAGTGAATGTACTTGATAGTATTGAAAATAAAAGTCATGAAGTTTCTGATTGGATTGAAAGTTTATTGCCTATCACAAAGACAACAGCAAAGAAACCTGATATTCGAATCGGGGATCATTGTAAAAATTGTCAATATCTTGATCGTTGCAAGGATGAAAACTATCTTGCAAATGTAAAGTTTCCAATTACTATCTTACCTCGAGATGGAAATAGAATAGCAAAAAAGTGGTTTGATAAAGAAATTTTTGATTTAAGAGATTTACCTAAATATGCATTTGACAATTATAAAGATAAAGAAAAATACATCATAATTCAAAAATGTCATCAAAACAATGAAGAATGGATACATCCTAATTTCATTAAGAAATTAAAAACTTACACTTGGCCAAGATATTTCTTTGATATTGAAAGTGTTATGCAAGCTGTCCCTATTATTCCAAATACAAAACCAAATGATCAATTTCCTTTTCAATTCTCGGTTCATAAGTGGGAGAATG
>CACIWG010000023.1 GCA_902590245.1 uncultured SAR116 cluster alpha proteobacterium
ATTATTTTATTAGAACTTAAAAATATTCCTAAAAAACCTGGAATTTATAAAATGATTAATTCTTCAGACGATCCAATATATATTGGAAAAGCTAAGAATTTATACAAAAGAGTTTTCAGCTATACAAAAACTAATAGACTAAATAGACGGTTAATTTCAATGATTAGTAATATCCAGAAAATCGAAATCAATATTACTAACTCTGAGGTAGAGGCTTTATTATTAGAATCTAACTTAATTAAAAAATTCGAACCAAAATTTAATGTTCTATTAAAAGACGATAAAAGTTTTAGTTCTATCTATATATCAACCAATGATGACTTTCCCAAAATGGTACCTCACAGAGGAATGAAAAATAAAAAAGGAAAATATTTTGGCCCGTTTACCTCTAAAAGTTCAATCAACAAGACAATCGAAACGTTGCAAAAGGTTTTTTTAATCAGAAATTGTTCAGATAATATTTTTAATACTCGATCTAGGCCCTGCCTTCAATATCAAATAAAAAGGTGTAGCGCTCCATGCGTTAACTATATTTCTAAAGTTGAATATTTAGAAGGAGTTCAAAATGTAATTAATTTTTTGTCAGGAAAATCACAAAATATAAAAAAGATTTTGTCAGATAAAATGTATGAAAAATCTGAGAATCAAAATTATGAAGAAGCTGCTATTTTAAGAAATCAAATTTATGCAATATCTAATGTTATAACATCTCAAAATATAAATTATCAAAACCTTAAAAATCTTGATTTAATTTATATGATAAAAAAACAAAATCATTGTGTAGTGCAAATGTCAATTATTAGAAATGGAAGTAATTATGGTTCAATTGCTCATTTTCCAAAAATCACTGATTATGGCGATGATTTAAAAGAAAATGAAATCATGTCTGCCTTTTTAAATCAATATTATAAAAATAATGAAGCACCAAAATTAATAATTGTTAATGTTATACCAGAACAAAAAATTTTACTTGAAGAACTTTTTTCTAAACAACAAAAGCATTTTGTGAAAATTTATAAACCACTAAAAGGCTTTAAATTAAAAATACTTAATGATTTAGAGAAAACAGCTTTTCAAAATTTAAATAAAAAACTTTTTCAAAGTACCTCAAATAAAAAAAACTTATTTAATTTAAGTAAAGTGCTTAAAATTAATGGAATTAAGAAAATAGAGACATATGATAATTCTCATAACCAAGGGACAAACGCAATTGGAGCATTTATTACATTTACTGAGAATGGGTTTGAAAAAAACTTATATAGAAAATTTATAATTAAAGGGTTAATTCAAGAGAAAACATTTAAATTCAATGATGATTATTCTATGATGGAAGAAGTCATAACAAGACGTTTTAAAAATAATAACACCATTCAACCACCAGATTTAATTCTTATTGATGGCGGAAAAGGGCATTTAAGAAAAGTTCAAGAAACATTAAATCAAATTAAAAATCATAAAATTTTTGTATTAGCTGTTTCAAAAGGTAGGCAAAGAAACTCTGGGAAAGAAAATTTTTATTACGGTGAAAATAAAGAACTATTTTTAAATAAAAATGATCCAATACGATTTTTTTTACAAAATTTGCGTGATGAGGCACATAGATTTGCAATTGGATATCATAGGAGTAAAAGGACAAAATCACTTTTTAAAAATCCTGTAGACGAAATACAAGGTATTGGAAAGATCAGAAAAAGAAATTTATTAAATTATTTTGGATCCAGTAACGGTATTAAAAAAGCTTCGATTGAAGACTTACAAAAAGTCCCAAATATAAATAAAAAAACCGCTGAAATAATTTTTAATTTTTTTAATGGTAGTTAGAAAATAAATTATTAATATAAGCTATGCATTCTGTTAAATTACAAAAACATATTCCAAATTTTCTTACAAGTTTCAGATGTCTGAGTAGCATCATTGTGCCTTGGTTTATTGTTTACGGAAATGAAATTGGTGCTATTCTCGCACCAATAATTTTTATCATTGCTGGAATTACCGATTTTTTTGATGGATTTTTAGCAAGAAAATATAATGTAACATCAAATTTTGGTAAAATTATTGATCCCGTAGCTGATAAAATGTTGATTATTTCAACATTATTGGCTCTTAGCATGGAGGGTTTTTTTGACTATTACTTCACTTTCATTCCAGTTTTATTCATAGTCCTAAGAGAAATTTTCATAACTGGAATTAGAGAACAAACATACAAAATCAACATAACACTTGATGTTTCAGTTTTAGCTAAATGGAAAACAACAATTCAAATAATTGCTTGCTCAACATATCTTGTCTGGAGATCTAATTCATTTTTTTTCGAGTCAAAAGTTATTTTTATTTTATCAGTTTTATTAATTTGGTTTGCAGGGATAATAACTATAATTACATGCTATGACTATCTCAAAAAAGTATGGTATCATTTGTAGAAAAATTTGTTAATATGATTATTAAATATTTTTCATGGGTAAAAGACATTGTAGGTAAATCTCAAGAAACAATCTCAATTTCCCCAGATATAGATACCCCAGAAAAGCTAATTGATTTTTTAATTACAAAAAATGACCAATATAAAAAAGCATTTAGTAAACGTTCTACTATTAAAGTCGCACAAAATAAAATTTATATTTCAAAATCTACAAAAATTAAAAATGAAGATGAAATAGCTTTCTTCCCTCCAGTCACTGGAGGCTAAAATATCCAGAAAAGTTAAAATCAAAATTCAAAAAAAATCTTTTAATGTTGATCGAGAAAATAGATTTCTTTTAAAAAATAATACTGGAGCAATAGTAAACTTTTTAGGTACTGTTAGGGCTAAAGACAAAAATAATAAAAACATTTTATCAATGACATTAGAACACTATCCTGTAATGACAGAAAATGAAATTTTAAAAATAGCCGAAAAAGCCCTAAAAAAATGGGATATAAATTATATTTCTATTATTCATAGAATAGGTAAGTTGTTTCCTAAAGATAAAATTGTATACGTTGGTGTAAGCTCAAAACATAGGCAGAATGCATTTAATGCGTGTAACTTTATTATGGATTATCTAAAATCAAACGCAACATTTTGGAAATTAGAAGAATTTGAAAACAAAAATAAATGGGTAATTCAAGATGAAAAAGAAATTGAAGCCCTCAAAAAATGGAGTTGATTTACTAACTGTTTACAACTTTTTCATAAGCTTTCATTAAATTAAATGATAATTCGCCAGGCGTAAATTTTAGATCCTCACCAATTTGACTTACAGGTGTAACTTCTGCTGCTGTTCCAGTTAAAAAACATTCTTCAGCATCATGTATATCTTCCAATCTTAATTGTTTTTCAATGGTGTTTACACCTAGATCTTTTGCTAACTTTATTACTGTACGTCTTGTAATTCCATCTAAAAAGCAATCAGGTTTTGGAGTATATAAATTTCCGTCCTTAAATTTAAAAAATATATTAGCACCGGTTGCCTCCGCTATAAGATCCCTCCAGTCTAACATCATTGCATCGCTATAACCTTTTGCTTCAGCATCATGTTTTGATAAGGTACATATCATATACAACCCAGATGCTTTGACATTGACAGGAGCACAATTTGGGTCAGGCCTTCTCCATTTAGCAATATCTAATTTAATACCTTTCATCTTTTCACTTGGGTCAAAGTAACTTGGCCATGCCCATGAAGCTATTGCAACATTGATAGTTGTTTTTTGAGCTGATACGGCCATCATTTCACTACCCCGCCATGCTATAGGTCTCACATATGCATTTTTTAAACCATTAGCAATAATTAATTCTTTTTTTGCATTCAAAATTTCAGATTGTGTGTAAGGTATTTCCATATCCATAGTTTCAGCACCCTCAAAGAATCTTTGAGTATGTTCTTCGGATTTAAAGATTTTACCATTATACGCTCTTTCACCTTCAAAAACTGAGCTAGCGTAATGCAACCCATGATTCAGTACATGTATCTTTGATTCATTCCACTCAACTAACTTACCGTTGAGCCAAATTTTTCCTTCTCTATTATCAAAACCCTGTATCACAAAAACCTCATAAAAGGTTTAATTTATACAAATTTTTTTAAAAAGTAACTACTAAATTTAAAAAATAAAATTGTAATTTCACTTGGAGTTGTAATAATTTTAAATAAAATATATATAAAGAGGTTTATTATTAATTCACATATTTTAATTGTTGATGATGATCAAAAATTAAGAAATCTTTTAAGTGATTTTTTAAAAAATAATGAATTTTTAGTATCAGATGCTTCTAACGCTTATGATGCTCAAAACTTAATGAATAGTATTATCTTTGATTTAATTATTTTAGATATAATGATGCCTGAAAAAACAGGACTTCAATTCTTAAAAGAAATAAGAAAAAATAGTAGAGTTCCAATTTTAATGTTAACAGCAATGTCCTCGACTGAAGATAGAATTGATGGATTAGAAACTGGTGCTGACGATTATCTTTCAAAACCATTCCAACCTAAAGAATTACTTCTAAGAATAAAAAATATTTTAAAAAGAAACTCTTATATTAATAAAGTAAAATCTAGTTCAAATTTAGAGTTTGGCCCATTTTTCTTTAATATGGATTCCTTAAACCTTTACAAAAATGGTTTATCGATACATCTTACTACCTCAGAACAAAATTTACTAAAATGCTTTGCAAAAATACCTAATAAAGCTCTCTCAAGAGATGATTTGAATAAAATGCTCGGTGGAAAAATGGAAGACAGATCAATTGATGTTGCAATAACTAGAATTAGAAAAAAAATTGAAAAAGATCAAAGATTTCCAACATATCTTCAGACTATAAGAGGCTTTGGATGGAAGTTAAATACTTTTAACAGTAAAGAATTTGACAGTGAGGCTTAGAAACATTACTCCAAAAAGTTTGTTTGGAAGAATGTTATCCATCATTCTTGTTCCTATAATATTAGTTCAAATAATATCTGTTTTTATTTTTTATGAAAGACACTGGGACTCTGTCTCAAGACATATGTCAAAAAATCTTGCAAATGATATAGGACTTTTAATTGACGAGCTGGGTTCTAATCCTTCTAAAGATGAAAGGTCATTATCTGCGACAAAAGCAAGACAATATTTTAATTTTATATTTTATTGGCTAGAAGGAGGAATATTAAAACCAAATCAAAATTTAGACAAAAAATTTTTTAATTTCAGAGATGCTTTATCTTTAAGAATAAAAAAACCTTTTTATTTATCAACTCAGGAAAATACTGGTCAAATAGTAGCTGACATACAATTGGCTAATGGAATCGTAAGAATGACAATTGAAAAAAAAAGGTTATTTGCATCAACGGGTCTAACATTTATTGTATGGTCTATTGGTTCGTCAGTAATTTTATTTTCTATTGCAATAATTTTTCTCAGAGGTCAAGTTAGACCAATTTTAAATTTAGCGAACGCTGCTCGTCAGATTGGTTTTGGTCGAGATGTAAAAAATTACAATATTGAAGGTGCTACTGAAGTAAGATTAGCTGGTAGAGCTTTTCAGGCTATGAGACATAGAATAAAAAAACAAATTACAGAAAGAATGGAATTACTTGCAGGTGTAAGTCATGATTTGAGAACTCCAATAACAAGAATGAAATTACAACTAGAATTACTCAATGAAAACACTAATCTCAAAAATAATTTAGGTGAAGATTTAGATGAAATGGAAGAAATGATAAAAGGTTATTTAGAGTTTGCAAAAGATGATAGAGAAGAGGAAATGGTAGAAGCAAATTTATTTAAAATTGTCCAATTAGCAGCCAAATCATCAGATCCTAGTTTAAATAAAATTGAAATATCTCCACCCTCATCTGACTTGCCCATCTTCCCTATGCAAGTAAGATCAATCAATCGAGCATTGATAAATTTGTTAAACAACGCTATCAAATATGCCGGGAAAGCTAAAATTTCTACTCGATTGTTTGATGATCATTGTGAAGTTGTAATTGATGATAATGGGCCAGGAATACCTCGTGATAAAAGAGAAGAAGCACTACTACCTTTTAATAGGCTAGAACATTCAAGAAACAAAAATACAGGAGGAATAGGTCTTGGGCTTTCAATTGCGAACAATTCTATACTTTCTCACGGCGGCGAACTTATTTTAGAGGATAGTCCATTAGGTGGATTAAGAGCTAGAATATTACTACCAATTTAATTTTTAAATAGAAATGGTAATTCAAAAACTTTCTTTAAATCCTTATCTAAATTACTCATAATTTTATCAATAATTATTTCTTCTCTATTTAAAAGTTCGTTTAAATTCCTAATATAAATAGAATTTAATAGGATTGCTTTTATATTTAATTTAAAATATGGATCCTTGTCACCACAACATTTCATTAACTTTAAAATAAATTTATGATTTTGATTGTTTAAAATTAAAAAGTTTAAAAATTTATCTCTTTTTTTAGAACTTAAAAAAATTAATGCTTTTTTATATTTATCTAAATTTTCAAATTTTATAAAAAAAGCTTCTAAAATTTTTTCAAAGTATGAGGCATCTTCATCTCTAATTTCTTTATTTAAAAAAATTAATATTTCATCGTCAATTTTCGAATTAAATAATTTCAAATACTCTAATTTATTAATTTCCTCACTATAAGGAAATAATGTTTTTATTATAGAGCTATCTATTTTTAATTTTTTTGAAATCAAATCTGTATCAAAATTTTTTTCTCTAATAACTGAATTAATATACTCATCAGCAATTAAATATTTTAATTCAAAATTATTCATCTTTTTAATTTTTTAATTCATGTGCTCTATTAATAGCATTTAATACAGCTTTTTTTAATATAACCTTTAAACCTTCATCTTCATTCATTAGAATTTTTAAAGCTGCTTCAGTCGTTCCACCTGGACTGGTAACATTTTTTCTAAGAGAAGTTGCATTATTACTCTTTTCAGAATCTAACAAAATAGCTGAACCAACAAAAGTATTTTTTGCAAAATTGATAGCGTCGTCTTTAGATATTCCTAAATCCGTAGCAATTTCAGTTAGAGCTTCCGTTAAATAAAAGAAGTAAGCTGGCCCTGATCCAGAAATTGCAGTTATTAAATCTATTTGTTCTTCATTTGAAACAAAAGAAACTGTACCGATTGATGATAATAGTTCTTCTATAACAAGCTTTTCATTTGGTAATATAGAACTAGAACAATATATAGCTGTAACACCCCTTGATATAGAGGCTGGTAGATTAGGCATCGCTCTAACTATTTTTATTTCAGTAGAAATATTTTCTTTAAACCAACTAACAGATTTTCCAGCTAAGATTGATATAAAAACTGTACTTTTATATTCAAATCTTAATATATCATTTTTTATATCATTTAATTGCTGAGGTTTTATAGCAAGAACAACAAAATCTATTTTTTTATTTTCTATAAAAAATTCATTAAAATTTTTGTATACTTTCACATTTGTAAATTTTTTATAATTTAATGATAGTTCATCTTTTTCAATTATTGAAATTTTATATTTAGAATTTTCTTTTACCCATCCTTTTGCAAGGGCAGAACCCATTTTTCCGTGCCCAATCAATACAATATGATTCATATTAAAAATCCATATTTAGTTTATTTTTTTTTAGCTTTTGATACTTTTATCTCTAAAGATAATTTGTTTACTCTATCTTCTAATGCATGAAAATCTTCACGTGTTACATAACCTTTTTTATTTAAATATTTTTCAATTTTAATATTAATTAAATTTTCAATCTCACTTTTTATTCCTGAAAAAGTTGATAAAATTCCATATGCAATTGATCTACTGTCATTAAAAAAATTTTTGTCTTTCATATTTTTACCTATCATCTATATTTAATTATAAATACTATACTAATTCAACTTATATACAAAAATTATGAATTTTCCAGCAATTGATCCGATAGCTTTTACAATTGGTCCTCTAGCTGTTAGATGGTATTCCTTATCATATATAATTGGCATTTTGATTGGCTTAATATTAATAAATAAATTTATAATTACTTATAAAAAAAATATAACAAAAAATGATGTCTATGATTTATTAAATTATTTAATTTTAGGAATAATTATTGGGGGAAGATTAGGATATGTTTTCTTTTATAATGCAGAATTTTATTTTTTTAATCCATTTGAAATACTTAAAATATGGAATGGTGGAATGTCATTCCATGGAGCCATGGTTGGAATCATAATTTCTATTGGTTGGTTCAGCTCTAAAAATAATAAATCTTTTTTTGATTTAACAGACATTATTTGTCTAGTATCGCCAATTGGTATTTTTTTTGGAAGAATTGCAAACTTCATAAATGGTGAATTATACGGCAAAGTCACAGACCACACATTTGGTATTATATTTCCAAGAGGTGGTGAATTACCAAGACACCCTAGTCAATTATATGAAGCATTTTTTGAAGGGTTAATTTTATTTATAATTTTAAATTGTCTTTTTTTCTTTACAAACCTTAAATCAAAGTCAGGCATAATATCTAGTTTTTTTCTAATCCTTTACGGTATTTTTAGATTCTGTATTGAAACTTTAAGAGAACCTGATGCCCATATTGGTTTGTTATGGAATTTTTTATCAATGGGACAGTTATTATGTATTCCTATGATTGCATGTGGAATATTACTTTTGGTATATGTAAAAAAATTAAATGAACAACAAATTAATTAATCATTTAAAAAAATTATTGATAAAAAATAATTATCTTGATCTTAATACTTTTCTAGATGTTATTTTGTATGATAAACAATTTGGATTTTATAATTCAATTAATAGAAAAAAAAATGAATTAATTGGAAAACAAGGCCATTTCATAACAGCGCCAGAAATTTCTCAGTTATTTGGTGAATTAGTAGGTATATGGATTTTACAACTATGTAGAGAAAATCATTTTCATAATATTAATTTGCTTGAACTAGGCCCTGGAAAAGGTACTTTAATGAGAGACATATTAAGAATTTTTTCTCAACAAAAAGAAAATATAAAAATTAGAATCCACCTATTAGAGTTTAGTAAAGTTTTAAAATCCTATCAAAAGGAAAACTTAAAACAATATTGTCATGAATTAAAATGGTATAATAATATTTTTAAAATTAAGGATCAGCTAAATGATAATCCGACCATTATTATTTCAAATGAATTTTTTGATTGTCTTCCTATCAATCAATATAAATTTTATAAAACAAAAAATATGTATACTAAAAAAATTGTAAGATTTGATAAAAACAACTTTTTTTTCGATGAAAAAGTTTTAGAACCTCAAGATATTCCATTTATATCAAATATTATCAAAAAAGACTTTGATAAATTAAATGAAGAAACAACTATAGAACACTCACCTTTTGTATTATCACATATAAATCAAATTTGTGATATAATTCTTAAGAATAAAGGTGCTAATTTGTTAATTGATTATGGTAAAAACGACCCTTATGGTGAAACACTTCAATCAGTATTTAAAAATGAAAAAAGTAATTTATTTGATAAAATCGGTGAAAGTGATTATTCATCTTTAGTTGACTTTAGAAATATAAAACAAATTATAGAAAATAAAAATTTACAGTATTACCAGCTTAAAACACAAAGAGAATTTTTATTAGAAATGGGTATAAATAAAAGAGTTGAAAATTTGTCTTTAAATGCAAATCAATTTGAAAAAAGAGCTTTACTCTCCGAATATGAAAGGCTTGTTTCAAAAAGACAAATGGGTGATATATTTAAAGTAAATTGTTTTAGTAACAAAAATCTCGCAGTGCCAATTTTTGAATTGTAATAAAATAAATGACAAAATATCAATTTAGTAAAGTTAAAAATGTTCATTACAATTTTTTTTCAGCAGAAAGAGGTTTCTCATCTTTTCCATATAATAGTCTAAACTGTAGTTTTAACACTCAGGATTCCTATGAAAACATTATAGAAAATAGAAAACTCGTTAAAGATATGATTAACTTAAATGATCTTTTTTTTATTAATCAAATTCACTCTAATAAAGTTTTTTTTTTAGAAGATAAAAAACAATTATCTTCTAAATTAGATGTCGATGGAGTTGTTACTAATTTAAAAAATATAGGTTTGTCTATACTTACTGCTGATTGTGCTCCAATTTTTTTTGTTGACTTAAATAATGATATTATTGCTGCTTGTCATGCAGGTTGGCGAGGCGCTCTTAATGGGATTATAGAAAGTACAATTAATAAAATGATTGAAATTGGAAGTTTGAGGAAAAACATACTTGCTATTATAGGCCCCACAATTCAACAATACTCGTATGAAATTAGCAATGATTTAGCTATTAAAATTGAATGTACTACTGAATACAAATCAAATAATAAGATTCTTGTTGAAAAATCAAAAAAATATTTTTTTAATTTACCATTATTCATAAAAGATAAGTTAAATTTAAATGAAATAAACAATATTAGTGATGTCGAAATTGATACGTATTTGAATAAAAATTTTTTTAGTTATAGAAGAACTACACAAAACAGAAAGAGTGATATCTTGAAGAAAGCAACAGGTCGTCAAGTATCAGTTATAGGATTAAAATAAATTTATCATGCCACATTTAATTATCTTTATTTTCTTAATAATTATTGGTAGTTTCTTTATGTTATTTATATAGAGAATTTTGTTTTAAGGTTTATTCATGAAAATACTTTCTTGTAATTCAAATTTGCCCTTAGCTGATTCAATCTCAAAAGAATTAAATTTAAAACTTGTGAATGCAGAAGTTAAAAGATTCTCTGATATGGAAGTTTTTGTCGAGGTCAAGGAAAACGTTAGAGGTGAGGATATGTTTGTCATACAATCAACCTCATATCCTGCAAATGATAATTTAATGGAATTACTTGTTACATTAGACGCATTAAGAAGAGCAAGTGCAAAAAGAATAACGGCTGTAATTCCTTATTTTGGCTATGCAAGGCAGGATAGAAAGTCAGGTCCAAGAACACCAATCTCCGCAAAACTTGTAGCTAACTTAATAACTTCAGCTGGTGCAGATAGAGTTCTTACAATGGATTTGCATGCAGGACAAATACAAGGCTTTTTTGATATTCCTACAGATAATCTTTTTGCAGCACCGGTTTTTGTTAAAGATATTAAAGATAGATATTCAGATGTCCCCACTATAGTTGTTTCTCCTGATGTTGGAGGAGTATTAAGAGCAAGAGCTATAGCAAGAAGAATTAACGCTGGTCTTGCAATTATCGATAAAAGAAGAGAAAAACCTGGTGCATCTGAAGTTATGAATATAATAGGTGATGTATCTAAACATCATTGTATTTTAGTTGATGATATTGTTGATTCTGGTGGTACATTATCCAATGCAGCTGAAGCTTTAATTTCAGCTGGAGCAATTTCTGTTGATGCATATGTGACACACGGTGTGTTGTCGGGATCTGCGGTGTCTAGAGTCCTTAATTCACCTTTGAAAAATTTAGTTACAACTGACTCTATTCAAGCGACTGAGCCAATCAAATTAGCATCAAATATTAGACAAATTTCAATAGCATCTATACTTGGAGAAGCTATAAGAAGAGTGCATACAGAGTCTTCAGTATCAAGTTTGTTTGATTAATTAATATTTTTCTTTTCATTTTAATAATAAAAGGTTATTAATTTTTATTTATTGCACCCCTGGAGGCAATTATTTATTTATGGAGTTTTTAAAAGATGGAAGCAATTGATTTAAAAGCAAATCTAAGAGACAAGGTTGGTAAGGGGTCTGCCAGATTTGCTAGAAAAAATAATCTTATACCAGCTGTTATTTATGGTAATAAAGAAAAACCAATACCAATTTCTTTAGAAAAAAAAGAATGGCTTTTTTTAATGCAAAAGCCTGGTATTTTTGGACAACTTATTAATATTGAAACCAAAGACGGAAAACATTTTGTATTACCAAGAGATATTCAATTTCATCCAGTGACCGAAGATACTTTACATATTGACTTTTTAAGAGTTACAGACAAATCTTATGTCAATGTGGGTATTACTGTCGAGTTTATAAATGAAGATAAATGTAATGGCATTAAATTTGGTGGAGTTTTAAATGTAGTAAGATCACAAGTTGAATTAAATTGCCCAGCCACAGCTATTCCAGAAAAAATTATTGTTGATTTAGAGGGTTTAAATGTTGGTGATACTATACATATTAGCTCTATAAGTTTACCTGAAAACTGCACGCCAACTATAACAGATCGTGATTTTACAGTTGCTACTATTGCCGCTCCAAGAGGTGGTATGTCTGATGATGACGAAGATGAAACAACTGAAGAGCAGTCAACAGAGGAAACTGAAGAAAAAACTGAGGACAAAAAAGAAGAATAGTATAAATTAATGTATCTTTTAGTTGGATTAGGTAACCCAGGTACAAAATATTGCTATAATAGACATAACATTGGCTATATGGTTATTGATCATTTAGCAAAAAATTATGATCTACCTAATTTTAAAAAAAAAACTAAATCTTATTTTTCTTTAGGTTTAATAGAATCATATAAAGTTATATTACTAAAGCCTACTACTTATATGAATTTATCTGGTGAAAGTGTGTTAGAAATAAAATCTTTTTATAATATTGATATAGAAAATGTATTTGTTTTTCACGATGAAATAGATTTGAAATTAGGTGAAATTAAGGTTAAAAAAGGCGGTGGCCATAATGGGCATAACGGTCTAAAATCCATAGACAATCTTATAGGAACATCATACTACAGAATTAGAATAGGAGTTGACAGACCTATTGTTAACAGAATAGAAAACAAAAGTGATATTGTTTCGAAATGGGTATTAACTGACTTTACTGAAATTGAAAAAGAAAATATAATACAAAAAAATTTAAATTTTATATCAAAAAATTTAGTAAATCTCATTTCAAAAGAATTCGAATGTTTTAATAATAATAAATAATTTTTTTTAAGGCTTAATAATGGGATTTAAATGTGGAATTGTTGGGTTACCAAATGTTGGAAAATCAACTTTGTTTAATGCATTAACTCAAACAACATCAGCTGAAGCTGCAAATTATCCATTTTGCACTATAGAACCAAATGTCGGTAATGTAATAGTCCCAGATGATAGACTAGATAAATTAGCAAAAATTGCAGAATCAAAAAATATAATTCCTACTCACATTCAATTTGTAGATATTGCAGGTTTAGTTAAAGGAGCTAGTAAAGGGGAAGGGCTTGGAAATCAGTTTTTATCACATATTAGAGAAGTTGATGCTATATTACATGTTTTAAGGTGCTTCGAAGACAAAGAAATTACGCATGTCAATAATAACATAGATCCAATTTCAGATAAGGAAATAATTGATACAGAGCTCATACTTTCAGATTTAAATAGCTTAGAAAAACAAATGAATAGTCTTAAAAAGAAAATACGCACAGAAGATAAAGAATTAAAATATCAATATTGCGTAATGGAAAAACTTTATAAAGCTCTATCTGATGGAAACAAAATAAATGAATTATTCGATATAAATGAGAAAGAAAAAGAAATTATAAAAAAATTATTTTTAATAACATCAAAACCAGAACTTTTTGTTTGTAATGTTTCAGAGAGTGATTTAGTAAACGGAAACAATTTTACCAAAGAACTTGAGACTAAATTTGGCAATGCAAAAAGTAAAATAATTTATATTTCAACACTAATCGAATCTGAAATCTCACAATTAGATGATGATGATAAAATTGAATTTATAAAGGATCTAGGAATTTCAGAAACAGGTTTGTCAAGATTAATAAAAGCTGGCTACAATCTACTTGAATTGATCACTTTTTTTACGATTGGTCCTAAAGAAGCCAGGGCGTGGACTATTGAAAAAGGAATACAAGCTTCTAAGGCTGCAGGTAAAATCCATACAGACATAGAAAAAGGATTTATAAGAGCTGAGACTATCTCAACAATTGATTACTTGAATTGCCAAGGTGAAGCTGGAGCAAAAGAATCTGGAAAATTAAGGATTGAAGGTGCAGATTATATAGTTAAAGATGGTGATATTTTTAATTTTAGATTTAATGTTTAAGGTGAGATAAAAATGAACGAAAGCATAGAATTAAAAACTTTAGATAATCATAATTTTAATGCTTTTATTTCACGTCCAGACTCTAAACCAAAAGGAGGATTGGTTGTAATTCAAGAAATATTTGGTGTAAATGAACACATACGCGAAGTTTGTAAAAAATTTATGAAAGAAGGCTATTTAACTATTGCTCCCTCTTTGTTTGATCGAGAAAATAAGAATATAGAACTTGGTTACACAAATAATGATATTAATAAAGGAAGAATTCTAAAAGAAAAATATAATTCATTTTCTTTGAATGAAATCAAATCCTCCATTGAATATGTGAAATCAGCTGGAAAAGTCGGTGTTGTAGGTTATTGTTGGGGTGGTTCTCTAGCTTATAGATCTGGCTGTGAATTAGAAAATATAAATTGTTCAATTGCTTATTATGGTGGAGATATACCTAAGTCTAAATTAATTACCAAATGTCCTTCTATGTGTCATTTTGGTGAACTAGATAGTGGCATTCCTATTGATGAAGTTCTTAAATTTAAAAAAAATAATCCTAAAATTAAAATATTTACTTACCCAGCTGACCATGGATTTAATTGCGATCATAGATCTCAATACAATGAAATTTGTTCAAGAATTGCATTTGAAAGAACAGTTGAGTTTTTAGACAAAAACTTAATTTAGTTTTTATTTTTAATTGGCGCCCAAATTTGCCTCATAGAAAAATAAGACAATATTGAAAAAACAATTAAAAATAATACAACAGTTATTCCTAATTGTTTTCTTTCCTCTAGTTCTGGTTCTGAAGCCCAAGCTAGAAATGTTGTTACATCAGTTGCCATTTGATCTGGAGAAGCTTTTGTACCATCTAGGTATTCTATTCCATCTTCGTAAAGAGGTTGAGGCATTGCTATTAAATTACCCGAATAAAATTTATTGTAATACATACCTTCTGGAACTTTCATGTTTTTGGGAGGTTCTACATATCCACTTAAAAGAGCATGTAAATAATTTGCACCATTAGGCCTTGCTTTAATTATTAATGATAAATCTGGAGGATAGGCTCCACCATTTGCTGCTATTGCTGCTTTTTTGTTAGGATATGGCGAAGCAAATCTATCACTAGGTCGCCCAGGTCTAGTAAAAAATTCTCCGTCATCATTGGGACCATCAGTTATTTCAAATTGTGAAGCAATTGCTTTTAATTCATCTTGATTATATCCCAAAGCGGCTAAGTTTCTATAAGAAATTAATCTCATTCCATGACATCCAGCACAAACTTCTTTATAAACTTGAAAACCCCTTTGAGCTGAAGCTTTATCGAATGTCCCAAATATATTTGAAAAAGACCAATTTTTGTCTGGATACTCAATAACTTTACCTGCAGATAAAGCTATCTTACCTAGAAAAAAATTAAGTAAGATAAAAAAGTATATTACTAATTTACTAAATCTCATTTATTTCTTCTCTCTCATAGCCATCACTGTACTTGCGTTACTTGAAGCTGTAATAATGGGTGTGGAGATCGACACTGGAAGTGGCCTTGTGCTTTCTATTTTCGGGAGCAAAGGAAGAATAATTAAAAAGTGAAAAAAGTAATACGCTGTTGCTAATCTAGATAATACAACATAAATACCTTCAGCAGGCATTGCTCCTAAATACCCAAGTGCAATACAATCAATTACCAAAAACCAGAAAAATAGTTTATATAAAGGTCTAAATTGACTAGATCTAACAGAAGATTTATCTAACCATGGTAATACAAATAAAACCATGATTGCACCAAACATAAATAAAACACCACCAAGCTTGTCTGGAATAGCTCTTAAAATAGCATAGAATGGTAAAAAATACCATTCAGGAACAATATGTGCAGGTGTTACCATTGGATTAGCTGGTATGTAATTATCAGGATGACCCATGAAATTAGGAAAAAAGAAAACTGCAGCTGCAAAAATAGTAGCAAAAACAGATAATCCAAACAAATCTTTGATTGTGTAGTAAGGATGGAATGGAACTGTATCCTGTTTTCCTTTGACATCTATTCCAATAGGATTGTTTGACCCAAATCTATGAAGTGCTACTAGATGAAGAATAACAACACCAACAATTACGAATGGTAAAACAAAATGTAGTGAAAAAAATCTGTTTAGTGTTGGATTATCGACTGAAAATCCTCCCCATAACCATGTTACTATGCTTTCACCTATAAATGGAATAGCCGAAAATAAGTTCGTTATAACTGTAGCACCCCAAAAACTCATTTGACCCCAAGGTAAAACATATCCCATAAAAGCAGTAGCCATCATCAGTAAGAGTATTAAAACTCCAAGTATCCATAATATTTCCCTAGGTGCTTTGTAAGATCCGTAGTATAGCCCTCTGAAAATATGGATATAAACCACAATGAAGAAAAAACTAGCTCCATTCATATGAATATATCTTAACAACCAACCATGATTTACGTCACGCATTATTCTCTCTACTGAATCAAAAGCATAATCAATGTGAGCTGTGTAATTCATTGACAAGACAATACCAGTCACAATCATTATAACTAATGTAATACCAGCTAATGAACCAAAGTTCCAAAAGTAGTTGAGGTTTTTTGGTGTTGGATATTCATTCAATTCATGATTCATAAATGTAAATATTGGTAATCTATAATCAATCCAGTTAACTACAGGGTTTTTAAATTTTGGTTTAGACATATTTTAATAAGCTCCTAATAATGTTATCCAATTTTAATTAATGTATCTGACAAAAATGAGTATTGCGGTATTTCTAAATTTGTTGGTGCTGGTCCTTTTCTAATTCTTCCAGAATGGTCGTAATGTGAACCGTGACATGGGCAAAACCAGCCTCCATATTCACCTTTAACGTCACCTGATTTTTGTCCAAGTGGAACACAGCCTAGATGAGTACAAACACCGACAAGCACAATATACTTTTCATTTTGAACACGTTCTTCATCTGTTTGAGGATCTCTTAATCCATCTAACAATTGATCCTTTGCTGAGGCTATTTCTTCTTTTGTACGATGTCTAATAAATACAGGTTTACCTCTCCATGTAACTGTGATGGCTTGACCTTCTTCCAATTGTTCTAAATCTACTTCTGTAGATGCTAATGCCAAAGTGTCTGCAGCTGGATTCATTTGATTTATTAAAGGCCATACAAAAGAAGCTGCTCCAACAGCACCTAGAGCGTAAGTAGAGACTTGTAAAAAATCTCTTTTATTTTTATCTTCAGGGATATTTTTCTTGGTCATTCTTTGAAACTGCCTTACAATATATATATAGCTTGTATAAATTTTTTTTCTAGTAAAAAGTTTGTAATTTTTTAATTTTTATTCCCATTTAACATTTGGCGGTAAACTCATTAAAATTGCCTCGGGATTGCCACCTGTGTTGAGACCAAAAATAGTACCTCTGTCATATAATAAATTAAACTCAACATACCTTCCTCTTTTAACCAATTGAATGTTTTTTTCTTCATCGTTAAATTTTAGATCAACCCTTTCATCAATAATTTTTGAATATGTTTCTAAAAAAGTTTTTCCTACATCTTTTACAAAATTAAAATCGAAATCCCATTCAAAAGTATTCAAGTAATCAAAAAAAATTCCACCAACTCCCCTAGCCTCATTTCTATGGGGTAGAAAAAAGTAATCGTCACACCATTTCTTAAAGTTTTCGTAATATTCCTTATCATATTTATCGCACATAGATTTTAGTTTTTTATGAAAGAATATTGCGGATTTTTCATCTGGCAACATCGGAGTAAGATCACAACCCCCTCCAAACCAAAATTTTCTATTTTCACCTTCACCTGTTACTAAAAACCTTGTATTCATATGAGCTGCTGGAACATAGGGATTATTCATGTGTGCAACAACTGAAATACCACTTGCCCAAAAATTACCGGTTTTTTCAGCGCCAGGAATCTGACTTTTGAATTTGTCTGAAAATTTTCCATAGACAGTAGAAATGTTAACGCCAACTTTCTCAAACACATCCCCTTTCATTATAGATATAACACCTCCGCCTCCTCCATCTCTAATCCATTTCTTTTGTGTAAAAATTGAAGATTTTTCTTCAGATATTTTATTAAAATTATTGTTATTTGTTTTAAAATTGTGTTCAATTTTAGTAAAGTTATTACAAATTTGATCTCTTAAATTAAAAAACCATTTTTCAGCTAAAGTTTTCTTTTGATCAATTTTTGTGTTTTGATTTATAGAAGGTTGATTTAATATATTTTCTATGAGTTTTTTTTTATTTATCATATATAAAATTTCTGGCGTTAAAATATTTAAACTATTTCATTTTTGAAACAAAAATCAAAAGTTTTCAAATATAAAACTTTCAATATTTATTTTTTTTAATATTGAGATAGAATTTTCTTTATATTGGTAACTTAAAGCTTTTTCAATTTCATTAAATATTTTTATATGTTTCAAGTTTGAGATTAGATTTCTATTTTTTAAAAAAAAGCTTATATATTCACTTGGGTATATTGGAGATTTAAATAATGAACAAAATCTAATAAAACGCATGATACGAAGATGATCTTCCAAACACTTTTTTTTAAAATCACCAATAAAAATTAATTTTGAATTCTCTAAGTGTTTTAATCCATTATGAAAATCATATAACCTTTGATTAGTATCCATATAGAGTGAATTAAAGGTTAAATCTCTTCTTAAGGAATCTTTACTAATTGACTTTATATATCTCACTTTAGTAAATCTACCATCTTGTTTAAAGTCTTCTCTGAGTGATGTAAGGGTATATTTTTTATTGTTTAACTTTATAATTATTACGCCAAAATTTATATATGAGCTGATAAAATTTAATTTATTAGTTTTTAATATTTCAACTAATTCTAAAGGTTGAATATCGTATGCAAAATCAAAATCATTTATATTTTTATTTAAGAAAAAATCTCTTAAAGCACCACCAACTATCCATATGTTGAAATTGTTTTTTTCAGCTAAGTTCAAAATTTTAAAAATGTTATCATTTTTAATAAGGCTAAATAAATCAATAGACTTTATATGATTATTTCTCATTAATTTATTTAAATTTTCCCTTTTCAATTTTTCCATCAACAATTTTTGGTGGAGTATATTTCAGAGTAATATTATTGTGAGGCTCAAAATATAAAAAAGAGAATAGAATTGTTGTTATAAAAAAGATAATACTTGTTGATAAACCCAAATAATTTGCATTTTTTATTTTAAGTCTTGTTAAAATTTTACTTAATAAATAAAAAATTATTGTTGATCCAAGTAAACAAATTAAAATTATTATATATCGTTGCATGGAGGATATTCCCTTAAATTAAACCCAGCTGATAACGTGACTAATAATCTGGCTGTTAAACCCCAGATGTTTTCATTTTGATATTTCACTTTCCAAGTCATGTTCATCAATGAGTTTTGAGGTGCTTTAATTCTAAAATGATTTACAGGATTTAACAATTCTTCAGCATCAGCAATAAAAATTTTTTCTATTTCATTTAAATCAGGCTTTAATGTTTTTTCTAAAAATACATTGTTGTTTAATTTTGAAATTATTGGTTTTACCTTATAACCTGTTCCCGTGTAAAAAAATGGTAATTCACCTAAAATTTCTAAATCAGTATTATTTAAATTAATTTCTTCATAAGTTTCTCTTAATGCAGTTGTTTTCAAATTACTATCAAAACTCTCTTTTTTCCCTCCTGGAAAAGCAATTTGACCTGAATGCTTTCTAAGATTATTTTTCTTTTTAATTATGATTAATTGGTTTTTATTCTGAAGTTGATCTATTGAAAATATTATCATGACCGCTGCTAACATAAATTCTTTACTATCTCTTTCAACATCTCCAGCAATTTTACAATTTTCAATACACTGTTTAATTTGATTTAAAGAAAACATCATTCATTTAACATAAAATAAATTATTATTACTTGCACTATTATTATAGTATGATTTTAAATTAGACTATGTATATTTATTTACCTATTGCAGAACAACCAATCAATGCTTTTATTGTTTTAGGAATAGGTTGGCTAGTTGGAATAATCATGGGAATGGTTGGAATTGGAGGAGGTTTCTTATTAACCCCTTTAATGATATTTTTTGGAATTCCCTCACCTGTTGCAGTTGCTTCTGTTGCTAATCAATTAGTTGCGCCTTCAGTATCAGGAGTTCTTTCACATTGGAAGAGTGGAAATGTAGATTTTAAAATGGGTACGATACTACTTGTCGGAGGTGTTATTGGCTCATCGATTGGCGTATTAATTTTTAACATTTTGAATGCTATTGGACAATTAGATTTAGTTATAAAATTATCATATGTGATATTCTTAGCTATTATAGGTTCACTAATGTTTATAGAATCTTTTAAACTTATCGTTCAAACTAAAAGAGGTAAACCTACTAGAGGCAAATTACATCAGCATAATTGGTTACACGGATTACCATTTAAGACAAGATTCAGAAAGTCAAAACTTTATATATCTATTGTTCTACCTCTAATAATAGGAGTTATAGTTGGTATTTTAGCTGCATTAATGGGTATAGGTGGTGGCTTTATTATTGTACCAGCAATGATTTATTTACTTGGGATGCCTACTTCATTAGTAATAGGAACCTCTTTATTTCAAATCATATTTGTTGCTGCTAATACTACAATTTTACAAGCTTCTCAGAATCAAACAGTTGATATTATTCTAGCCCTCATATTACTAATTGGGTCTGTGATAGGAGTACAAATAGGTTCAAGATTTTCAAACTTAATGAAAGGTGAACATTTAAGGCTTTTTCTTTCTTTAATAATTTTGATAGTTGGCTTTAAATTAATTTTTGACCTTGTTACAATTCCATTAGATATTTTTTCCATTAGCATAATTTAATGAAAACCATAATCAAAAATTTTGTCTTAATGATTGTCATTTCTCTTAACTTTTTTACGGCATTCGCTAAAGACAATTTAGTAACGGATTTGTCAGAAAGTACGGTAGAAATATCCTCTACATTTTTAGGTGCTGATATCTTACTATTTGGAGCATACGATGGACAAAAAAATGATGATATAATTGTTGTAGTATCTGGTCAAAAAGGTGAAGTAAAAGTTGATAAAAAAGAAAAAAAATTTGGAATATGGATGATCACAGAAAGTATAAAATTCTCTAATATTCCTAAATACTATTATATAGCTTCAAACAGAAAAATTGAAGAAATTACAAATGCATATGAGATTAAGAAAAGAAAATTAGATTTTAATAATTTTAAACTAATAAATAATAAAATCAATTATAAAAATTTAGATAAAGAATGGTATGAGGCACTAAAAAGAAATATGAAAAAAAAACAATTTTGGAAAATTGAAGAAAATTCAATTAAATTAAATAAAAATACTTTATTTAGAAAAACTCTATCTCTTCCTTCTAACGTTTCTACTGGTATATACAATGTTAAAATATTACATTATAGAGATGGTAATCTTATTTCTCAGGAAGAAAGCAAGATCAAAATTGATAAAACTGGGATAAGTGCAAACATTTATAATTTTGCTCAAAATTTTTCTGCAATTTATGGTATTATTGCTGTTATAATAGCACTATTTTGTGGTTGGTTTACAAATTTTATTTTTAGAAGAATTTAATTATGAAAAACAAATCTACGTACAAACCTCATAAAAGAATTTTTTTAGTTGTCGCTGATAACACTTCTGAGATGCATCAAGCTTTATATTATGCAGCAAGAAGAGCTGCAACTGCAAATGGAGAGGTAGCTTTATTTAGATGTATTGAACCATTAGAGGGTCAATTATGGGGTGGAGTTAGCAATATCATGGAAAATGAAGCTGAACAAGAAAGCAAAAAATTACTTCTTGAGCTAAGTTCATACTGTGAAAACTTAGGGACAACTAAACCTAAAACTTATCTAAAAAAAGGGAATACTTCTGACGAATTAATTAAATTAATCAATACTGAAAAAAGAATTACTGTACTTGTCTTAGGAGCTTCTATAGAAACAGGTAATCCAGGGCCACTTATTAACTTTGTTATGAATGCAAGTTTTGAGAGTAGAATCCCAATTACAATAGTCCCCGGAAATTTGACTGATGAACAAATTGATGATCTAATTTAAAAATATGTTGATTTAATTCCACTTCAGTTTATCAATAAATTATGAAAAGATTTTTTCAACTAAACATTAAATCATTAACAATTTTATTATTTACAATTATTATGTCTACAAAAACAGTTAAAGCCTCTAAATCAAATTTTATTACCCTAAAAACTTCAAAAGGACCAATAGTCATAAAAACCTTGCCAAAAATAGCGCCAAATCACGTCAAAAGGATAAAAGATCTTGTTTCATCTGGATTTTATGATGGTATTATTTTTCACAGAGTTATAGAAGGTTTCATGGCCCAAACTGGTGACCCACTTGGAAATGGTACTGGTGGTTCTGGTAAAAATTTGAAAGCTGAATTTTCTGATTATAAATATAAATATGGTACAGTTGGAATGGCCAGATCAAGTAACCCAGATAGTGGAGATAGCCAATTTTTTATATGTTTTGATGGTTGTGATCATTTAACAGGTCAGTATACTGTTTGGGGACAAGTTGAAACTGGCATGAAAGTAGTTGAGAAAATTGAGATTGGTGAACCTCCATCTAAGCCTGATCAAATAATTGAAGCTTTTGTTGGCAAAAGGAAAACTAAATAGTTACAACTCTAATTGAATTAGTTGTGCCCTCTACTCCAAACGGCATTCCAGCTACTACTATAATATTCTCATTAACCTTTGCTAATTTATTTATTTTAATTGTTTGTCTAGCCTCTTTAATTGCAGCTTCATATCCTTGAACTTTACTAACAAATGACTTTGCACCCCACAATAAAGATAGTTTTCTTCTAACTTTATTATCAGGTGTCATTACAATCAAAAGTAAGTCAGGTCGTTCTCTACTAATTCTGAAAGCTGTTTTTCCAGAGGCTGTAAAGGCAACTATAGCTTTTGCATTAACTGTTTCTGCTAAATTTACAGCTGCATTTGAAACAGCATGATATATTGAATTTTCCTTTTTTAAAGCTCTTGGAGAATCATGTGGATGTAACTTAATATGCTTTTCAGTTGCTTCTAAAATGTTTGACATGGTATTTACTGAGTCCACAGGAAATTGACCAACAGCAGTTTCTGCAGATAACATAACAGCATCTGCCCCATCAAAAACTGCAGTTGCTACATCTGAAGCTTCTGCTCTAGTTGGAACAGGAGTATTAATCATTGATTCAAGCATTTGTGTTGCAACAATTACCGGTTTACCTAAAACTCTACAAGCCATTATTATATTTTTTTGGATACCTGGGACATTAGAAGGTGGCAATTCTACACCTAAATCACCTCTTGCTACCATAATACCATCTGATAATTCAATTATTTGATCTAAATCATTAAGTGCGGATGGTTTCTCAATTTTGGAGATAAGTGGTTTTTTATTTTTAATAATTGTTTTTACATACTTTACATCATCAACTTTTTGAACGAAAGACAAAGCTATCCAATCTATTTCATTTTCTAAAATAAAAGTTAAATCATTTCTATCTTTAGTAGTTATAGGTTTTGCATCTAAAATTAAGTTTGGAAGGTTTACACCTTTATTGCTAGAAAGGTTACCACCTACTAATACCCTTGTTTTTAATAAATCTTTTTTTTTTAATAATATTTCTCTTAATTCTACTCT
>CACIWG010000024.1 GCA_902590245.1 uncultured SAR116 cluster alpha proteobacterium
TTTGATACATGATTATAACTCTAGTAACATTTGCATTTTTTTTTGGTATATTGATAAGCCGTATTGGACTACCTCCTATGGTAGGTTTTTTGGTTGCTGGATTTGCATATAACTTTGCTGGTTTAGAAGTGCCGACAGGCCTAAAAACCATTTCAGATCTAGGAGTAACACTTTTATTATTTTCAATTGGTCTAAAACTAAAATTAAAAGATTTATCTACTCTTGAAGTGTGGGGAACTTCGGTAATTCATATACTAGCTTCCACACTATTTTTCACTATCATTATTGTGCTTGGAAAACTTATATTTGTTGTTCCATTATTTGATTTGTCATTAACAGCTACTATTATCTTAGCCTTTGGCCTCTCTTTTTCAAGTACTGTATACGCAGTAAAAGTCTTGGAAGATAAAGGAGATATGGGTGCATTTTATGGAAAAATTGCAATTGGCATTTTAGTTATGCAAGATATATTTGCAGTTATTTTCTTAGCAGTAAGTGAAGGCAAATATCCAAGTATATATGCCTTATCTGTGTTTTTACTATTTTTACCTCCAGTTAAAAAAGCTATTTATAAATTAATTGATCAAGCAGGTCATGGAGAACTATTAGTAGTTAGTGGATTATTTTTTGCATTAGGGGCAGGATACGAGTTTTTCTATTCTGTTGACTTAAAAGGTGATTTAGGTGCTTTAATATTAGGTATTCTAATTTCGAATCATACTAAGTCTAAAGTTTTGGCTAAATCATTATTAAGTTTTAAAGAGTTGATGTTGGTAGGGTTCTTTTTGTCAGTTGGGATGCAAGGGTTACCCAATCTATTAATTGTCTTAACAGCTATTGGATTAGTTTTATTATTACCTATCAAAACTTGGTTATATTTTTTTATTACATCACGTTTTGGTTTAAGGTCGAGAACAAGTTTATTTAATGCAATTACATTAGGTAACTTTTCAGAATTTGGTTTAATAGTAGCGGCTCTTGGTGTAACTCAAGGGTTTTTATCTGTTGAATGGTTATTAGTTATTGCAATTTCTGTTAGTTTTAGCTTTGCTGCGGCGTCACCATTTAGCTTAAAAGCAGAACAAACATATCAAAAATTTAAAAGTTATTGGGATAAATATCAAAAAGAAAAACTTCATCCTAAAGATGAGATTATTGACACTGGAAAAGCTACAATCTTAATCATTGGAATGGGAAGAGTTGGGACTGGAGCTTACAAAATTTTAGAAGCAGAACGTCCAAAAAAAGTTCTTGGAATTGAGTTAAATGACGAACGTGCTTCTGAATTAAGAGATAAAGGTTTTAACGTAGAAGTTGCTGATGCTACAGATACTGATTTTTGGAATATGGTTCATCTCTCAAAACCTGATGAAGAAATGATTTTATTGGCAATGCCTAATCACATGAGTAATGTTTATGCAGCAGAACGTATTAAAGCTAGTGGACTTAATTGTAAAATAGTAGCAATAGCTAAACATAAAAGTGAAGTAAAAGATTTGACAAATATGGGTATACCATCATTTAATTTGTATAGAGAGGCTGGTGAAGGTCTTGCTCGTGAAGCTTTAAATGTAATAAATTAAGAAGGTTATTTATAAATGGAAATAGATCAAATTGAATGGTTAAGAAGAGAAAATTATTTTTTGAGAGAACAAAATAAAAAGTTAAAAAACGAATTAAGCGAAACAAAAAAATACTTAGAAGAAATTTTAACCAAATTTAAAGACATAAACAAAAGAAATTAATTTTTCTTTAAAGTTAGTTGTCAAGTTTGTTTAATTCTCTTCTCATGATTTTTCCAGAGCTTGTTTTGGGAACATCATCTACAAATATTACTTTTCTAGGACACTTATAGGCTGCTAAATGTTCACGACAAAAATTAATTAATTCATCTTCACTAGTTTTAAAATTTTCTTTTAAAACTATATAAGCTTTAGCTATTTCTCCTTTTAGTTTATCTTCCTCTTTACCTACAGCTGCAATGGATACACTCGGATGTTTAGCTAAAACTCTTTCAATTTCTGCAGGATAAACATTGAAACCAGCTGTTAATATCATATCTTTTTTTCTATCTACTATATAGAAATAACCGTCCTCATCCATTTTTGCCAGATCACCAGAATGAAGCCAACCGTCATCTTCTAAAGTTTCTTTCGTTCTTTTTTCATCTCCAAAATATCCCATCATAGTAATTGGACCTTTAACCATTAGTTCACCTACTTCGCCTACAGGCATAGTCTTTTTGACATTTTCTACATTGACTATTTTAAGTTCACAAAATGGTAAAGCACAACCTATTGATCCATGTTTATTTTTTCCATAAAGAGGATGTGTTGAGCCAAGACCAGCTATTTCAGTCATTCCCCACAACTCTATTAAAGGAACTTTAAATTTTTTTTCTACATTTTCCATGATTGCTACTGGCATTGTTTGCCCACCAACATAACATCTTGTTAAACTTTTTAAATTCGCTTTTTCAAAATCAGGATGATCTATCATGTACATAAACATAGTTGGAACTCCATCAAAAATTGTTGCATTATGTTTTTCGATATCTTTAAAGATTGAAAGAGTATCAAAAACTTTGTGAAGTACTAACTTTGTTCCAAACATCATCATACCTGTCATAACAACATTTCCATATACATGTGGGCATGGTAGAGCACTTACTACAATATCTTTATCGTTACGCATATGCATTTGGCTTGTCATAGATCCATTTAAAATGACAGCTCTATGTGATTGCATTGCCCCTTTGGGATGACCTGTGGTTCCAGACGTATAGCCAATTGTTGAAAGATCGTTTGATGACACATTTGGCATATCAATTTGAGACATATTATTATTAATTAAATCATTAAATGATATTGATCCTTCAATAGCTTCATTAAAAGAAATTATAAAATTAACTTGACCTTCTTTTTTTAAATCGATTATCTGAGATACTTTTTCTGAAGAGGTGATTATAGCTTTTGCTTTGCAATCATTTACTACATACTTTATTTCAGTTGGTGTTAACATAGTATTTACCGGGTTTATTACTGCACCAACTCTAGCAATTCCAAAATAACTAATAATCCATTCCCAACAATTGGAAGCATATAATGTAATTACATCTTTATCCTTGATTCCAAGATTTTTTAAATTCGATGCTAAATTTTCAACTAAAGAGTTTATTTCTATAAAAGTGAATGAACGATTTTCAAAACTCAAAGCTTCTTTATTTCCAAACTTTTCTCCAGCAAGGCTTGGCAACTGTCCTAGATGTTCAAGCATATCAACCTCATTTAATAAAGATAATTTTAGAAAAATTTTAATAAAATGACAATTAAAGTTTAAATATAAAACTTACTAAAATTTGAGATTATTTTTTTTTTAAAATTTCTTTTATTTCTTTTATTTCATTTTCTATGGATAATATTTTTTTTTCTAGATTTAATTTAGAGTTTTGATTGCTTTTATTTTCATCTTCATTTGTTTGATGTTGCATTGCATCAACAATTATACCAATAAATAGATTTAATACAGCAAAAGTTGTAACTAATATGAATGGAACAAAAAAAGCCCAAGCATAAGGATACTCTTCCATCACAGGCCTAACGATTCCCATTGACCAGCTTTCTAAGGTCATTATTTGAAAAAGTGAATACATAGACTCACCAATAGAGCCAAACCAATCTTCAAATTTGTTACCAAAAAAATTTGTTACAAGAACTGCTGATATATAAAAAATCAAAACTATTATAGTACCTACTGAAGCAATGCCTGGTATAGCGTAAAACATAGCCTGAATTACTTTTTTCATTGAGGGGACCATTGATAAAAGTCTAAGAGCACGAAAAATTCTAAATGCTCTTAATATTGACAGTGGACCTGAAGTAGGAATGAGAGCAATTGTCACAATTATAAAATCAAAAACATTCCAACCACTTTTAAAAAAGCTTAATCTATATACAAATAATTTTATCAACAATTCAATTACAAAGATCGATAAAGCTATTTTATCTACATAAATCAGCATATTACCAATTTTAGAAACTAACTCTTCACTTGTTTCAAGGCCAAGGGTTATAGCATTAATTAAGATTACTAATGTTATAAAAATATTAATAAATCTTGATTCAATAAAGTTTTTGAGAAGGTTGTGTAATTGCATAATGTTAACATTTATTTATAGAATTAAAAAAAAATTAGTCAAAGTAAAATAGATTTGTTGTTTAATTAATAGAATTTAAAATTAAATCTGAGCCTTTTTCAGCTATCATATTTGTAGCTGCATATGTATTTCCAGAGACCATTTCAGGCATTATAGATGCATCTATCACTCTAAGGTTTTTAATCCCTCTAACTTTTAAGTCAAGATCTACTACTGAATTGGGATCATTTCCCATTCTACAAGTACCTATTGGATGGTAGACAGTTGAACCAAATTTCCTGGCATAATCTATAATTTGATCATCAGTAGAAATTTGTTTTCCTGGTATAGTTTCTTCTTCACAAAAATCAGAAAGTGGTTTTGAAGAATAAATTTTCCGAACTAGTTTAACTCCATTTATTAATGTTTCCTTATCAAAATCGTTGTCTAAGTATTTGGGGTTAATTATTGGAGGTTCATATATATTATTTGATTTAATTTCTACATATCCTCTACTACTTGGTCTAAGTTGAGTTATCCCACAAGTAATTCCATCTAATCTTTCAAGACCTGAAGTTCCAGCATTCTCATTTTCAAAACTTGCTGGTGCAAAAAGCATTTGTATATCTGGAGAGCTTAATTCTTTTTTTGTTTTTGCAAAAACACCAGCAGTGGAAACAGGATTTGTCAAAAGACCTTTTTTAAAAAAATAATAATTAAAAATTTCTTTTAAGAGACTTAAACCTTTTGACTCAGTATTAAATGTGCTTACATTTTTGGTCCTCATAGCAATTCGTATCGCATAATGATCTTTTAAATTTTGTCCTACTTCAGGTATATTCTGTATACACTCAATGCCTAGATCTTTTAATTTTAATTGATTGCCAATTCCATTATTTTGTAATATTTGAGGTGAGTTTATTGCACCAGCACAAAGTATTAACTCTTTGTTAATTAAAATTTTTTTAAAATTTAACCCTTGTTTAATTATTACACTTTCAATTTTTTTATTATTAAAAATTATTTTATGAAGATATGTTTTAATTAATAATTTGAAATTGTTTTTTGAAAGAATAGGTTTAAGATATGCATCTGATGCGCTCCATCTCATGCTATTTTTGATCATTGTTTGATACAGAAAAGATCCTTCTTGATCACCTGAATTGTAATCCGTATTTTTTTTTATACCCATAGAATGTGCTGTTTCAATAAATAATTTAGCAAGTGGGTGAGGACTTTTTAGATCTGAAATATGAAGTGGGCCTTCATGGCCTCTAAAACTTTTATTACCTTCAGGTCTTGTTTCAGCTTTCATGAAATAGGGTAAAACATCTGACCAACTCCAACCTAAGCATCCTTTTTGTGCCCATCCATCATAATCAGTTGCTTGACCTCTTACATATAGATGGCCATTGATTGAACTAGAACCTCCTAAAACTTTACCTCTTGGAAATCTAATTTTTCTATTAGCAGTGTTATCTGTTTTTTCTGTATAATACGGCCAGTTTATTTTATCATTATAAACAGTTTTAGAAAAGCCAGCGGGTATCTTGATATAGAAGTTAGAGTCTTTTCCTCCAGCTTCAATGCATATTACATTATTATTTGGGTTTTTTGACAGCCTGTTTGATACTACGCATCCCGCAGCTCCTGCCCCTACAATTAAATAATCACAATTTAATTCTTTCACAGATTTATCTTAACTTAGATAAGTGCCGGTAGACAGTGTATCTGATACTGTGGCTCTAACTAAATATCTTGGTTCTGTTATTTCATAAGGTTGACCTCGATGAACCATTGAGCGATTATCCCAAACAATTAAATCATTATCATCCCATTTGTGTGAATAAATATATTCTTCATTATTGATGAAATCGTTTAAATATTTAAGTAAGTTTGAGCTTTCAACATCTGATAGATTTTTAATTGATTTTGTGTGCGATCCAAAATAAACAGCCTTCTTATGATTAATAGGATTAATTTTAACCATTGGATGAACCACTGGTGGAAATTTATCCAATTCAATCTGACTAACCATAGTTGGATCAATTTTTGATCTGGAATGAGCAAAGTGATGAATTGCATCAAGATTATCAAGTTGTTTTTGGATTGATTGATCAAGTTTATTATATATGTTTCTCATACATATAAATTGAGTACTACCTCCAATTTTAGGGGTTATTCTTCCATTTAAAATTGAGGCATGTGCTGGGTGTATTTTAAAAGAACTATCACTATGCCATTGTTGATTAGCCCTATCATTTTTTGCTTGTTTATGTGAATGATCAACAACTTTACCATTTTCATCCATGTTTGTTAAAATAACTAGGTTTGAATTTGTACCTATTGTCCCTGGTTTTGTTACTTCTAATTCACCAAAATTTTTAGCAAAATCTAGCTGTTCTTCATTAGTTATTTTTTGATTTTTAAAAACAATGAGTGAATATTCCTCGAAAAGATTTAAAATTTCGTTTATTTCTTTTGTTTCTGCATTATTAATTTTTATATCTTTAATTTCAATTCCAAAATCTGGATGAACTTTTTTAAAATTCATTACTCTTTCCTTTTAAATTATTCATTAACCATATAATATTAAAGAAATTCATTTTAGGATGTCAATTTATGAGTTCAAATAAATATAAAGTTTTAGTCGTACAAGGTTTGCATGAACAAGGTTTACAAATGCTAAAAAACAGAACTGATATTGAATTTAATGTTTTGATGAGTGATGATGAAAACGAGATATTAGAGGCGGCAAAAGATGTTAATGGCATCACCGTAAGAACCGCAAAAATTTCCAGTAGAATCATAGAAGCTGCAAATAAATTACAAGTAGTATCTAGACACGGTGTAGGTTATGATTCAATTGATTTAGTATCACTAAATAATAAAAAAATTCCTCTGACTATAGCTGCGCATTCAAATATGATTTCAGTTTCAGAACAAGCAATGTTTTTTTTATTAGCCTTAAGCAAAAATGTATTTTATTACGATGATTTTACTAGAAAAGGGGATTGGACCAATAGATGGGATGTTAAAGCTTGGGATTTAGCAAATAAAAATATTTTAGTTATAGGTTTTGGTAGAATTGGATCAAACTTTGTAAAAAGAGCATTGGCTTTTGATATAAATGTTTATGTTTATGATCCGTATGTTGAAAAAGAGAAGGTCAAGATTTCAGGTGCTATTCCAGTTGACAATATCAGTGAGAATTTACCAAAGATGGATGCCGTTACTCTTCATTGTCCAAAGAATGATGAAACTACAGATTTATTCACAAAACAAGAATTTGATCTTATGAAAAAAAGTTCATTTATTATTAATTGTGCAAGAGGAGGCATTTTAAATGAAGAAGATTTATATGAAGCTCTTACAAATAAGAAAATAGCTGGAGCTGGTTTAGATGTTTTTGATGTTGAGCCAACACCTTCATCTAATCCTTTATTTAAATTAAATAATGTGATTTTATCCCCTCATATTGCTGGTGTGACAGTAGAGTCAACTATAAGAATGGCAACAGAAACTGTTCAAAATGTTCTAGATGTTTTAGATGATAAAATAAATCAATCAGTTGTTGTTAATAATAAAGAAATAGGTATGTGATGAAAAAATTAAGTTTAAAAAAACGATGGGATCAAAATAAAAGCGTAGTAAATGGATGGTGCTCAATACCGTCTACTGTAACTACAGAAATTATGTCTTTAAATAATTTTCATTCATTGACTGTAGATTTACAACATGGACTTGTAGATTATCAACAGGCACTAAATATGATTCAATCTATGGGTTCTGGAGAAATAACTCCTTTAGCCAGAGTGCCTTGGAATGAACCAGGTATAATTATGAAACTTCTAGATGCAGGATTTCTTGGAATTATTTGTCCAATGATTAATAATGAAAATGACTGTAAGCAATTTGTCCAAACAACAAAATATGTTCCTCAAGGTTTTAGAAGTTCAGGTCCTACCAGAGCTGCTTTAATTCATGGATCTAATTATCATGATGAAGCAAACGAACATATTATTACCCTTGCTATGATAGAAACGGAGGAAGGACTAGATAATGTTGAAAAAATCTCATCAGTAGAAGATTTGTCTGGAGTTTATATTGGCCCTTCTGATTTAAGTGTTTCATTGGGATTAAAACCTGGTTTAGATAGAACTGAAGAAGTAATGATCAATGCTATTGATAAAATAAAAATAGCATGTAAGAAAAATAACAAAAAAATCGGGATTCATTGTCTTTCTCCAAATTATTTAAATCAAAAATTTCAAGAAGGTTTTGATCTGGCTACTATTGGCACAGATTTAAGGTTTTTCGTTGAAATAGTTGGGAAGAAGCTCTCGGAGATTAATTATGAGTAAATTTTGGCTTTAGATAATTTTTCCTATTACTTAATAATTATAGCGTCTTTTATTTTGGCCGGAGTATTAAAAGGTGCAACTGGTGCTGGTGCACCAATCATAACTATCCCTGTTATATCTGCATTTTACGATGTTAGGTTGGCTGTTGTGTTAATGGTTGTTCCAAATTTTTTATCTAATATTCAGCAGCTTTATTATTTTAGAAAATCTATATTGCCCTTATTCGCTACATTTTCATTTGCTTTGGGTGGAGGTGGGGGTGCATTTTTAGGAACAATATTTCTTGCTAATTTATCTCTTGATATCCTTTCATTTGGAGTTGGTATCATAGTAATAATTTTTATCTCATTTAAGTTTTTTGTTCCAACATGGAAATTAGAATATAAAAAATCAAAAAACCTTTTTTTTCCTTTTGGTTTTTTTGGAGGAATTTTTCAAGGTGCGGCTGGAATTTCAGCACCTATATCGATAACATTTTTAAACTCTTTTAAACTCGATAGAAAAACATTTATCCCAACTATATCAGTGTATTTTATGATGATGTCAGCATTCCAAGCTCCTGCATTAATTCATTATAAATTTATGAATTTTGAAATATTTGTGATAAGTCTTATTTGTACTGGCATATTGATTATTAGTATGCCTTTAGGAAATAAAATTGCTAAAAGTGTTTCTGTAGAGTTGTTTGATAAACTCATTTTAACATTATTAGGACTTATATCTTTAAAAATATTTTTTGATTTTGGAATTAAATTCTATTTATAACCACAAACTAATGTTTTTCCATTTTGTATGCACGTGAATGAATAATTTTTATTTGCATCAATAATTTTTTTGTTTGTTAAACAATTAATTATTAAGGGATCTTTTAAAATATTACTCACTTTAGTTTCTTTAAGTTTTGCATCATATTTGTATTCAGTATTGTTTTTTAACTTAAAAGTTTGCTTAGAATAAAATGGTTTGTAACTTAAACCAAAAAAACTTCTAACTATAAATTTATTTTTATTAAACTGATTTATGTAAACCTTATCTTTAACATCAAAAATAAATTTCTTGTATATACTAATTTCAACTTTTAAGCTTTTATTTTTTATTTTATTTACTAATACATTCCCTGTAATATGTTCTAAAATAAAATTCTTACTTTTAATTTCTTTAAATTTTACTGAACTATTTTTAGCTAAACAAATCTTAATATTGTTGAAAACAAAATATGAATTTTGATTTTTACTTTTAAAAAAATCACCATTTTTGATGATATAATTTTTATTTAAAATAAATTTGTTGCCGTAAATATCTACGTTTTCAATTTTATTTTTAATTTCTGAAATTACTAATTCTTTTGCAATTAGAGTGTTATTAAAAAATAAAATAAATATTAAAAAAAATAAACGTTTCAATTTGAAAAAAGGCAAGCGATGGAATAAACATCGCTTGCTTAATTTTATGTTTATTTTGGAACTTTACCTGTAACACCTTCAAGGTAATAATTCATACCCCATAAGGCACCATCATCTAAAGTTTTTCCAGCACCAATAATTTCTTTACCATCATTAGTTTTTAATGGACCTGCAAAAATCTTTAATTTTCCACTTTTAATTCCATCATGAGCTTCTTGTGCTTTTTTGGCAACGTCAGACGGCATATTAGAAAAACTTGATAATGTTAACATGTTTGTAGACAATCCACCCCATGTGTTGCCTGCCCAGTGATCAGGGCCATCTCCAGTATTCCACTTACCATCTTTTAATTGCTTTATTTTCTTAATATAATAAGGTCCCCAATTGTTTACTGAAGCAAATAATTGAGCTTTTGGAGCAAAAGCACCCATATCAGTAGATTGTCCAAAGCCTAATGCACCATTTTTCTCAGCAATTTGAAGCATAGCTGGTGAATCTGTATGTTGTGCTAAAATATCAGCACCCTCTGCTATGTGAACTTTAGCTGCATCAGCTTCTTTTACAGGATCATACCAAGTATTAGCCCATATTACTGAAATTGTAGCTTTTTTATTAACGGATCTTAATCCTTGAGCAAATGCATTTATTCCCATAATTACTTCTGATATTGGGTAAGCACCGATATAACCAATTTTATTTGTTTTTGTCATTAATCCAGCAACAACACCTTGGACGTATCTACCTTCATAAAATCGTATATTTCCAGTAGCTACATTTTTTGTTCTTTTGTAGCCTGTCATATGTTCAAATTTTACATTTGGAAATTCTTTTGCGACTTTTAAAGTTGGTTCCATATAACCAAAAGAAGTTGTAAAGATTATTTGATTACCTTGTTTTGCTAATTCTCTAATAACTCTTGTTGCATCAGGTCCTTCAGGAACATTCTCTACAATGCTAATTTCAACATCGTTTCCAAACTCCTTTTTAACCATCTGCTTACCTAATTCATGCGCATAAGTCCAACCATGATCGCCCGGAGTTGTCAAATAAACAAACCCTACTTTAGTTTTTGCATATGCTGAAGTATATAAAAAAGGTGAAACAAGAATACTTAAAAAAGTTATAATTTTTAAAAAATTCTTATACATTTTCGACTCCATAAAATATTAATCTTAAGGTTTAAATTTAATTAAACAATGATTTTTTAATTTAGGATAAATTTTTATTATTTATTGCCTAAAAAATGTTTTCCTAGGCAAGCTGGGGCATAATTATTATGTCTTAATCTGAATGATATTAACGCTAAGGCTAAAATAGTTGCAAGATAAGGTAACATGTTTAAAAATTGCGATGGAACATCCCAACCTCTTGCTTGAGCGACGAATTGTAAAATTGTTATACCACCAAATATTAATGCGCCAATTAATAACCTTATAGGCATCCAAGAAGCAAACACGACCAAAGCTAATGCTATCCAACCTTTCCCTGCGGTCATTCCTTCAGACCAGTGTGGTGTCAATGCCAATGGTATGTAAGCACCACCCATTCCAGCACACATACCACCAAATGAAGTACTTATCCATCTCACTAACTTTACAGAGTAACCAATAGAATGTGCGCTATCATGATTGTCACCTACAGCTCTTATAATGATACCTATTTTTGTATTTTGAAACCCAAAATGGATAAAAAATATTAAAAATATTGCAAAATATACAAGTATATCATTAGAAAACAAAACTTTACCTATGTAAGGTATATCAGATAGAAAAATAATTTCTAATTTGGGTAGTGAGGCTGCTGTTTTCCCTACAAAAGGTTCACCAATTAAACCTGTTAGAGCTGTAGCAAAAATAGTAAGACCTAGTCCTGTAGCAACCTGGTTTGTCATAAGGGTTATTGTAAAAAAAGAAAAAACGGTACTTATCAATATTCCGGCAATAGCTCCAAATAAAATGCCTATGTATGGATTACCAAAAATTAAAACAGAACCAAGTGCGGCAACTGCTCCACATAACATCATTCCTTCAACGCCAAGATTTAAAACACCGCTTTTTTCAGTTACAAGTTCTCCCAATCCTGCTAATAAAATTGGTATTGACGTTAGAAGTATTGTAATTAATAAGTTTTCCATTAGTTATCTTTCCTAATAGATATTTTATATTTTTGAATTGTCTCACCAGCGAGAAGAAAAAATAATAACATACCTTCAAAAATGCCAGTAACTACTTTTGGAATTCCTAAAACCATTTGAGCATTATCGGCTCCAAGTTTTGCTGTTGCAATTATGATACCTGCAATAACTACTCCATATGGATTTAAACGGCCTAAAAAGGCAACAATTATTGCTGTAAAGCCATATCCAAAAGATACTTCTGGTTGAAGTCTTCCCATATTAGCAGAAACCTCTACTACTCCTGCAACACCGGATAATCCACCAGATACAAGTAAAACATAAAATGTTATTTTATTTTTATTAAACCCTGCAAATTCTGAAGCTTTTGTAGATGAACCAAAGATTTTTATTTGAAATCCTGGTAAAGTTTTATTGATGAACAACCAAATTAATGGACATAAAATTAAAATAATAAAAATACCATAATGAAACTGACCTAAGAAACCAATAAACGGAAAGTCTACTTTGCTAATTATTGCTCCGTCAGGATAAACTTTTGATAAAGGAAAGCCAAAACTCATTGGATCACGTAAAGGGCCTCTAACAATAAAATCAATAAATAGCATTGCGACGTAAACAAGCATTAAACTTACTAAAATCTCATTTACATTCAATCTCACTTTTAAAATTGCAGGTATTGATGCCCAAATTGCACCACCTATAAAACCGATTATAAACATTGAAAATAACAACATGTAAGTTTTTGTCTCAGGAAATAGTAATGCAAATGATCCTGCGCATAATGTACCGAGAATAAATTGACCCTCTGCTCCGATGTTCCAAATATTTGCTTTAAAGCAAAATATCAAACCAAGACCAATAATAATAAGAGGACAAGCTTTAACAAATATATCTGCAATTCTGTCAGGTCTAGAAAATGGAGAAACAAAAACTTGATATAAAGATTCCATAACTGGATAACTCAACATTTTGAAGATTAATGACCCAATAAAAATTGTTATGCCTATTGAAATTATTGGACTCAAAATAGCCCAAAAACTTGATTGGATTTTTCTTGGCGTAAATTCTATCATCTGAGCATTATTTAATTTATTCCCATCAAAATACCAATATCCTTAGCAGAAATTTTTGATGTGATTTTTGGTTTTGAGAGGGATCCATTATTTATTACGCAAATATTATTTGAGATTTCATAAATTTCATCTAAATCTTGACTTATAAGTATGATAGCTTTTCCCGCTTTAGCTAATAGTAAAAGTTTACTTCTAATTTCACTAGCTGCACCAATATCAACACCCCATGTTGGTTGTGAAATAATCAATACTTTTGGATTAGCTTTTAATGATCTACCAACAATAAATTTTTGTAAGTTTCCTCCTGATAGTTGATCAGCTAATGGATTTGAATAGGGGCATCTTACATCATTATCATTTATAATTGATTTAGAGTCATTTGATGACATATTAGAACTTAACAATATATCATCAAGAAAATTATTATTTTTTGAATAAGTATTATAAAAGGTTAAAAAAGTATTTTCGGTAAGAGTTATATCAGGAACTGTTGCGTGACCATTTCTTTCTTCAGGAACAAACTCAAGTCCCAAACTTCTTCTGAATTTAATATTAGTATTTCCAATTTTTTTATCTTCAAAAATAATTTCATCTGGTTCTCCTAATGTCTCTCCACTTAATGCATTCATTAGTTCAACTTGTCCATTACCAGCAACTCCAGCAATGCCAAGAATTTCACCATATTTAACATTGAAACTTATTTTTTTTAATTCTGTGCCAAATTGAGATAATTTTTTTCGATTCAAATTATTGATTGAAATAGCAGTTGGTGAATTTAAAAAACTATTTTTAGAAATTTTAGTTATTTTTTTTACTTTCTTACCAATCATTTTTTCAGCCATACTTGTAGTTGATATTTTAGAAGTACTGGTTGAAGAGATAACCTTTCCACTTCTCAGAATTGTTACCTTGGAAGCAATTTGTTTAATTTCATTTAATTTGTGGCTTATGTACAAAATACTACATCCTGAATTAGCTAATTTTCTTAATACTTTAAATAATTGATTTATTTCTTGAGGTGATAATACCGATGTTGGTTCGTCCATTATAAGGAGTTTTGGATTTTGCAATAAACATCTAATAATTTCAACTCTCTGTTGTTCACCGACTGATAAGTCTAAAACTTTTTTTGTAGGTTCAATCGGAAGGCCCCATTGTTTACCAATTATTGATATTTTATCTTCTAAATGTTTTTTTGTTATTTTTTCATCAAGTGATATTAATATATTTTCAGAGACAGTTAGAGCTGGAAATAATGAAAAATGTTGAAAAACCATCCCAATGCCATGACTTCGAGCTTCTCTAGGATTATTAATTGTTACATGATTACCATTAATCAAAATTTGACCATCAGTAGGTTTTACAACTCCGTATAAACATTTAACTAAGGTAGATTTTCCAGCACCATTTTCCCCCAATAATGCATGAATCTCTCCTTTTTTTATAGTTAAGGATATAGAATCATTAGCTAAAAATTGATCAAAAGTTTTTGACAAATTTTTAACTTCAATAAATGTCATCGCATTTAAATTATTTGTCATGGATTTTAATTTTATTTTTTGATTTCAATATAAAAAATAACAAAAGGGCGCTTACTATAAAAACAATTATTATAAATAAGTTAAAATAACTCACATGTAAATGTCTCAACCCCAATGAAAAAATAATTAAGCTTGAAATAAATAGTGCTAGCCAGAATGTTTTAGGTCCTTTAAAAATATTCTTCATTTCACATGTCCTAATTTAATTTTACCTTGAATAAAGTAAACGAATATTAAAATTACAAGTCCAACTCCATTTAAAAGAAAACCAGAGACGCCATAAAAAATTGAAAGGGGAGGCAATAAAAGTAAAATTGAACTTACAAAAGCAATGATTCTAGTAAAAACATTTAGAGGTTTATTTAAATAGCCCTCTAAGCCTAAAGTCATACTCCAGTATGCTAACAAAACACTTAATAAACTATATAGACTTATCAAATAAGAACCTTCCATAAGAAGAGAAGGGTTATAAATAAATGCGAATGGAACAATATATTTTGCAATTCCAACTTTACTTGATTCAACTGCTGTAGCCATAGGAGGTGATTTTGCTATTGCAGCACCAGCAAATGAGGCTAAAGCAACAGGAGGTGTAATAGTTGAAACAACTCCAAAATAAAAAGCAAACATATGTGCAGCAATTGGTGTCACACCAGCTTGTATTAGAGAAGGAACAATTAAAGCAGCAACTGTTATGTAAACTGCTGTAGTAGTCATTCCCATACCTAAGATTATAGCTGAAATCGCTGTTAGACATAATAATGGAAATAGCATTCCACCAGATAAGTCTATGACTGATTGAGTGAATTTCAGTCCTAAACCTGACACAAAAACTGATCCGATAATTATACCAGCGCATGCACATGCAATTGTTACTGGAACAGTTGATTTTATTCCACTTTCAAACGCACCTAAAAGATCAACTACAGACATTCGAGTGTTACTTTTAAAAAAACTTAAAAAAATAACAGAAATTATTGCCCAAAATCCTGCTTTCATCGCAGTATATCCATATATAAGAAGAGCTATCAATACTACCAAAGAAAGTAGCATGTGCCATCCACTTTTTAACACATCAATTACATTTGGAAGCATAGATTTATCAATTTTTTCTATACCATGTTTTTCTGCTTCAACATGAACCATGAAATAAATTGTTACAAAATATAAAAAAGCTGGGATTATAGCTGCCAAAATAACATAAGAGTAAGGAGCTTCTAAAAATTCTGCCATTATAAAAGCAGCTGCACCCATTATAGGAGGTGTTATTTGACCTCCAGAAGAAGCACAAGCTTCTACTGCAGCAGCAAATCTTGGCCTATAACCATAATTTTTCATTAATGGAATTGTGAAAGATCCAGTTGTTACAACATTTGCCACAGCAGACCCGTAAACAGTGCCGGTCATTCCAGATGCTACAACAGCAGCTTTAGCTGGGCCACCAGTCCTATGACCCGTAAGTGAAATAGCGAGGTCAACAAAAAATCTTCCGACACCAGAGCGAATTAAAATAGCACCAAAAATGATAAATAAAACTATGTATGTGGATGCTACATATAAAGGTATTCCATATATTCCATCAGATGTCATAAATAAAGTATCTATATATTTTGCAAGTCTTGTTGGTGGTCCATAAAAAAAACCAAAAAATTTATGAGCATATAATGCATGCAACATAAAGAAACCAGCTACAAATACCATTGCCCAACCAACTGCTCTTCTTGTGCCATCTAAAACTAAAAATATTAGAATTGAACCTACTATTATATCGCCTATATACTTATCTCCATATCGCATCATGAATGTTTCAACATCCCAAGTCGTCCATAATTGAACAAAGATTATTGAAATAATTATTAGCAAGTCATAAATACTCCCCAGTAATCTTAAAAAATTACCTTTTTCATCATTGGGTAAAATTATTTTATCATTAATACTTTTACGAAATACGGGATATATAAATACAGCTAGTATCATCATTACAGACAAATGTACTGATCGAAAGGATCTTCCTTCTGGTGTACCATAAACTGCAACAAATAAATGATAAAACGCTAAACCGATAGATAACCATGAGCAAATTATAATGATCCAGTAATAGAGTGATTTATTTTTACTCCATTGGATAAGTTCATCAAGAAAGCTAATTTCTTTTACTTCATTGTATACAAGTTTTTTTGAAGAAGACTGCATAAAAAATTTTTAGATAAGAAGGTGCTAGTTAAAGCACCTTCTAAATGTAGTTACATTATGCCTTTTTCTTTATAAAATTTTGCAGCTCCTGGGTGAACTGGGACCGCAGCTCCGTTTACAGCATCTTTCATCAAAACTTTTTTCCAGACGCTCTTTACTTTAACGAATTCACTATGATTATCCCAAAAAACTTTAGCCATTTTGTAAACTAAATCTGTTGGTAAATCTTTATGAACAATCATAGAAGTTACTATACCTAGTGTAGGAATATCTTTATTAAGAGATTTGTATGCACTAGCTGGTATTTTACCATAAATATAACCTGGGTTATTTTTAACAATCCTATCAATTCTCTCTTTTGGTAAACCAATGAACCTTATTCCAGGACTATTTTCTAATTCAATAAAACTAGCTTGTGGAACTGAGGTAGCTGCCATAAAAACATCAGCTTGGCCATCTTTCATTAAAGCAACTGATTCCTTGTAGCTTACCATATGGACAACACCGCCATTTTTTTTGATGGTTTCAAAATTAAAACCATAATCTTTAATTATTGATTCACAAAAGGCTGTACCAGTCCACTTTGGTTTGCCAGGACTTATATTTGCATTTTTCATGTCTTCAAAACCTTTAATTTTAGAATCAGCTCTTACTGCTACCTGAAAAGCAGCTGGATACAAAGTTGCAAAATATCTTACATTTTTATGATTTTTTTTAAATTTACCTTTTGCATTCCAACCATTAGCAACAGTATGAGCATAAGACCAACCAATTTCAGCATCACCACCATTTACAGACATAACATTTGATATACCGCCACCAGATGTATTTGATGTTGAAATTCCTTTAATATTACTTTCAAGTGTTTGCATTACCTTTGCACCTAGGGGATACCATGAACCTCCAGAAGGACCTGATACCATCCTGACAAATTGGTCAGCATTTGCTATAGTGGCTACAATACTCATTGAAGACACTAGAGCAAAAGTTTTTAAAAACTTTTTCATAATTATTTCCTCCAAAATTTTTTATTTATATACTTCACTAATAATTTCTAACTGAGTCAACATTTAAGAATAATATTAGTGAAAATTTTTAAAATTTTATTAATATATGAATTATCGGAGAATTTATATGGATTTAGGTGTAAAGGAAGTAGTTTTAACAGAAGTTGGTACGCGAGATGGTTTCCAATCTGAAAAAAAAATAGTAAGTACAAATGATAAAATTATGCTTATCAATGATCTTGTTAAAGCAGGATTTAAAAGAATTGAATTTTCTTCCTTTGTGTCTCCAAAAGCTATACCTCAATTAGCAGATGCAGGTGAAGTCATTAAAGGAGTTGACCGAAATAATGATGTTACATTTACTGCCTTGGTTCCAAATCTAAGAGGAGCTATAAGAGCTTTAGAATGTCAAATTGATGAAATAGTTGTTTTTTTATCAGCTTCAGAAAGTCATAACCAAAAAAATCTCAACAGGTCAATACATGAATCTTTAACTGGTTTTGAAGAAGTTGTTAAGTTGGCAAATGATAACAATATTCCTGTACATGGCGATATATCAACAGCCTTTGGCTGTCCTTTTGAAGGAAATGTCCAATATAAAAAACTTGTAGAAATTTCAAAGCAATATAAAGCGCTTGGTTTTAAAGGAGTAACGTTAGGAGATACTACAGGAATGGCAACACCTCCAATTGTAAAAGCTGCAATTAGAGAAATTCAAGATAACATACCAGATTTAGATATTACATTACATTTTCATAACACTAGAGGTGTTGGACTAGCAAATGTTTTGATTGGATTAAACGAAGGTATATATTTATATGAAAGTTGTTTTGGAGGAATAGGAGGTTGTCCATTTGCACCAGATGCAACAGGTAATATTTGTTCAGAAGACCTTGTGTATATGATGAATGAAATGAATATTAAGACTGGTATAGATATTAACCAATTAATTAAAATCGCGAAAAAAGCTGAAAAAATTTTAGATTATAAATTACCTGGTCAAGTTATGCATGCAGGCGAAAGATTAAAAAAATATTCACTCGAAGATGTTAAAACTGCAAAAGGTAATTAATTAATGATTAAAGAAGGCGCCTTATCTGGAATAAAAGTCATTGATTTGACAAGAGTAATTTCAGGTCCATTTTGTACTTTATTATTGGCAGACATGGGAGCCGAAGTAATAAAAATTGAACCACCTAAGGGAGATAATGTAAGAAATCAAGGTGAATTTGTAGATGGTTATAGCGCATATTTTGCTCAATTTAATAGAAATAAAAAATCTGTAATTTTAGATTTATATCAAAGTGAAGATAAAGAAAAATTAAAAAAATTATTGAAAAATGCAGATGTAATTGTTGATAATTTTAGGCCTGGCGTTCTTGCTAAAATGGGATTTGATAGAAATACTTTAAGCTCTATAAACCCTAGACTTGTACAAGCATCAGTTAATGGTTTTGGAAGTGAAGGAGAATATAGTCAACGACCTGCTTTTGATTTTATTGCCCAGGCGATTTCAGGGTTTATGTCATTAAATGGATCTGAAAAAACTGGACCTGTTAGAACTGCTGCTCCCATTTCTGATTTGATTGCTGGTCTATATTGTGCTTTTGGAATAGTTTCTGCAATAAATGCGAGGCATAACACCAAAAAGGGGCAAGTAGTCGAAACAAGTTTAACTTCAGGTTTGATATCACTCATGGCGTACCTATCTGCCGAGTATTTTGTTACAAATGAAACTCCGAAAAAAAGTGGTAATGATCATCCAATTTTGTCACCTTACGGTTTGTTTAAAACGAAGGATGGTAATATTGCTATTGCTCCTGCAAATGATAAATTATGTAATGTTTTTTTAAAAACATTAAAATTAGAATATTTACTTGAAGATGATTTATATAAAACTAACTCTTTGAGAATGATCAATAGAGATAAATTAAATGAGATTATTAACAAAACGACAGTATTAAATACTACTAATTATTGGATTGAAAAATTGAATCAAAGTGGTTGTCCTGCTGGAAAAGTGTTAGATATGAAAGAGGCTTTAAATGATCAGTTGGTAAAAGATACAGATATGGTGATTTTATCAGATGGTCCTGATAATAGAAAAATTAAGATGACAGGATTTCCTGTTAAATTATCTGAAACACCAGCACAATTGTTTAGGTCTCCGCCAAAATTAG